>NZ_JBVAYZ010000004.1:0-303389 GCF_055412865.1 Pseudarthrobacter ribosi
ACAAACTTGGCACACTATTGAGTTCTCAAACAACAGACACACCCGGCACCACCACAACCACAAGGCCATGGATCGCTCCGGAGCAACTTCCCAAACTTACCCGGTCAACCGGAACTTTGCAAATCAGCGTCTCCGCGATCCAAAACCCCACCAACCCGGGCCCCCGCCCACAAACAGCACGCACAAAAACACGAACCATTTTCAGGATGTTTGTCAGGGGGTCGGTCGCAATCTCTCCGCATCAGCGGCGGCGACTCGAACTACTTTACACACCCCACCGACCACACACAAATCCACCCCCAACCCACCCCCCACACCCCCAAAAACCCCGCCACCACACCAAATTCCGGCAGCCCGGCGCCACGCATCGCACCCAGAGCATGGAATGTCTTACCTATGGAGTGGGTCACACGCCCGCTTCAGCTGGGACCCGGCGACGAACCCCGGTGGCGACGAGGGCACCGTCAAGCGCACCAGGCCAGCTCATCCATGGTGCGCGTGACGATCCTGAAGACGGAGCGGTTACCGCATCCACGCCCCCGGCAGATACCAGGCGTTGGACGTCGAGTACGGTTCGCTGGGCAAATTGCCTGCTTTCCAGGGCTCGGTGGACCGCACCTTGGGGGCGTGGCCGCGGCCGTCCTTCAGGACGGAGCGGAGCGTTCCCGGAATGGCGACGAGCATCGTTCCGGCAAGCAGGGCGATCAGGACTTCCATTGGTGATTCACCTCAAGGTGGTGGGCGGGTTGGTGAACCCAGTGTCGTCAGCCGCCGTGTGAGCAATCGTGTGAGCAAGCAGAAGCCGGATCTGCCGTTTCGGGGCTATTCTCATGGCAGGCCACACTGCTACTTTGGCTGGATGGAACGATCTCTGATGAGGCCAAGGAACCGCAAGATCCTCGCGGGCGTCTGCGCAGCCATCGCTGGCCGCTTCGGCATCTCCGTGACGCTGGTCCGCCTCGGATTCGTGTTCTTCGGCTTTTTCGGCGTCGGTGAACTCGTCTACATCGCGTTGTGGATCCTCATCCCCAAAGCCCGGTAGCTGCCCGGCTCCATGGCGGCTGAGTGCCGGCGCAGGAAACTCCCCTTGAATCCCTCCGGGCCGCGCGTATCGTTTTTTCATGGGACCGATTCGGGCGGTACTTCTTCCTGGCGCTGTTCTTCCCGCGCAGCCGGCGTACAGCGCACTCATCGAGGCCCTCGGACAAGACGTCCAGCACACTGCGGGGCGGTGAGCCGCCGGCCCACCGCCCCGCAAATGTTCGCCGCACCGGCGATGTGGACTGCCTGAAAATTGGCTGGGTCACCGCCTACTGGGCCCGCGAGCCCGGCAGGTACCAGGCCAGGGCCGACGTGAAGGGTTCGCTGGGCAGGCTCCCGGCGCTCCATGACTCCGTGGACCGCACCTTGGGGGTGTGTCCGTGGCCGTCCTTGAGCACGGTGCGGACCGTGGCGGTGCCAGCAATAATCACGAGTCCGAACAGCAGGACTACGAGCAGTTCCATTTTTGATTCCTCGGGGTGGGGCGGATTGGATGACTCCAGTGTCTGCAGCCGCCGTGTGAGCAACCGTGTGAATCCCCGGGACTGAATTTCCCGGGACTCGGGAGGGCACCGCGGCGTAAAATTACTCCTATGGCCGAGACCTGGATCCGCCTGCTCGGTCCGCCAAAGATCGAGTCCCCAGGCACCACTCCCCCACAGCCCAAGGGCCGCAAAGCCTGGGCTGTGCTGGCCTACCTCGCCCTGCAGCCGGACGGCGTCAGCCGCTCCCGGACCGCCACCCTGCTGTTCCCGGACGCCGCTGATCCGCTGGGCGCCCTGCGCTGGAACCTTTCCGAGCTGCGCCGGACCCTGGACGGCGTCTCCATCGCCGGCGACCCGCTTCGGCTGACCCTCCTGCAGTCCTGGCGCTGCGATGCCGTGGAGCTGGTCGGCTCGGCCACCGGCAACGGGATGGACCCGCGGCGGTTCGACGGCCAACTGCTGGAGGGACTCTCCTTCGCGGACAGCCCGGTCTTTGACTCCTGGCTGGCGGAGCAGCGGTACCGGCTGGAGAACTGCATCCAGTCGCTGCTGTATGAGGCGTCGCTGGCCGCCCTCGCCTCGGGCACCCCCGCGGAGGCCGTCGAGCTGGCCTCGCTTGCGCTGCGCCGGGATCCCTTCCAGGCGGACTGCACCGCCGTGCTGGTCAAAGCGCTCGTTGCCCTGGGCGAGCACCGGCGGGCCCGGGAGGAGGTCACCAAATGCGCGGAGCTGTACCACCGGGAGCTGGGCCTGCCGCTGCCGGCGGAGGTCCGGCATGCCCTGTCCGACGTTGCGCCCGCCGCCGACCCCGAGCTCCACGCCACCGCGTCCACCGTCCGGTCCTATCTCGACGCCGGCAGCACCTCCCTGTCGGCGGGCGCCGTGGACCGGGGCCTCGACCAGCTGCGGCTCGCCGTCGTCCTCGCCCAGCGCACCGCCGACCGCCACTTGGTGGCCGAGTCGCTGGTGACGCTAGCCGGGGCGCTGATCCACCAGGCCGGCGGCCGCGGCGCCGAGGTCGCCGATTTCCTGCACCGTGCGCTGTCGGCGGAAGCGCCCGACGGCGTCTCCCGCACTGCCGCCGCGGCCTTCCGCGAGCTGGGCTACCTGTCCGTGCAGCGCGGTGTCCCGGACCGCGCGGCCGGCTGGCTGGCGCGGGCCATGCAGGCGGCGCGGGGCATCCCCGAGGAGCAGGCACGGATCCTTGCGATCCAGGGCATGCTGGCCTCGGACACCGCGCACTACGGGGACGCGGTGGCCGCCTTCGCGGAATCCCGGAGACTGGCCCGGACGGTGCGGAACCGCCGTCAGCAGGCGTTCAGCGAGGCGTTGCTGGGGCGCGTGCATCTGCTGCGCGGGGACCTGGAGCTCGCGGCCGCCGCTCTGGACCGGGCGCTCGACGGGGTGGCGGCGGAGCACTGGACGGCGTTCGAGCCGTTCGTCGCCGGAGTGCGGGGCGAAACCTACCTTGCCGCCGGTCGGCTGGACGCCGCGGCGGACCTGATCGACCGGTCCTGGGTGATGGCCGAGCTGGCCGGCGACCACTGCTACCTGGCTTTGGCCGCCGGCGCCGAGGCCCGGCTGTTCCTGGCGCACGGCGACCTCGCCGCCGCCGAGCACTGGATCGACCGGGGCCTGGAGCCCAGGCCCTGGTATCTCTGGTACACGGCCCGGCTGCTGGATGTCGCGGCGGAAGTCACCATCGCCACGGGCTCGCCACGGGCGTCACAGTTCGTGGAGCGGCTGGCCGCGCTGGCCAGTAAGAGCGGCATGCGGGAGTTCGTGGTCCGGGCGCAGTCGCACCGGGCGGCGCTCGGCGACGAGGCCGCAGCCCAGGCCGTGCCCTGGCTGGCGAAGGAGATCGACAACCCCGCGCTGACGGCGTTCCTGGCCCGGCGGCACAGCGTCTCCCTCTGAGCCTTCCGCGGGTGAGCGGTCCGCAGCCGGGCGGGTCTGCAGCCGATTCCGGTAGCCCTGTCCCGCCGTCGTCCGCGGGACTACCATGCAGCTGTACCGATGGGATTGCCACCTTGCTCACTATTGCGTGGAAGGACATCTGTCATGGAATGCATTACGTGGTTCGCGCCGATTCTGCCCGGGAAACTCGGGGAGTGGAAGGCGAACGTCGAGGAAATAACGGGAGCACGGCGGGAAGAACACGAAGCCTCGCGGGCCCGCATGGGCCTGGTGCGGGAAGTCGCCAGCCTGATGCAGACCCCGCAGGGGGACTTCACGTGCATCTTTCACGAGGCCGAGGATCTGGCCAAGGCCTACCAGGCGCTTGCCGCGTCGGAGCATCCCTACGATGTCTGGTTCAAAGAGCATCTGGCGAGTGTGCACGGGATGAGCACGGAGATGCTGATGGGGCCCATCCCGGCCACGCTGTTCTTCGACTACCGCGCCGCCGGCTGAGCGCTGGCCCGCCCCAACTGACTGGCAGCAGGGGCCGTTCTGAAGGCTCAGAACGTCCACAGCTGCGAGCTACTTGGGACACAGCACAGCTAAGTTAAACAAAAGCAGGGCCCGTCAAAGACGGACCCTGCTCGAAACCTGTAAGGTTCCGGACTCAGAAGAGTTAGCTGAAAGCTAAGTCTTAGAGAGCCTGGATGTTTACGGCCTGGGGACCCTTGGGGCCCTGCTCGGTTTCGAAGGAGACCTTCTGGTTCTCTTCGAGTGAGCGGAAGCCGGAAGAGGCGATCGCGGAGTAGTGTGCGAAGACGTCCTGTGAGGAGTCATCGGGGGAAATGAAGCCGAAGCCCTTTTCAGCGTTAAACCATTTGACGGTACCAGTAGCCATTATTTTTTGTCCTTCGTGAAGGTGGAGGAAAAGTCCCGACTTTCGGGTCCTCCTGTGTGGGGTGCTCAAAACCGCTGCTTCAGAAGAACAAGGTCTTGCAACCTTGCGTACTGCCTGAACTACGAACTGCATAAACACAACAACAGGATCAACACTACAGGAGAAATCCGCGGCGTTTTACCACCGGAGCGGGCACGGTGCCTCCGGCGCCCTTTTTTGGGTCCCTCCGCCGGGATCTCAGCGGACCTAGAATGGCGGCATGACACCGCAGGAATTGGCCAACCTGGCGCACCTGCGCCGGGCCCGGGACCTGATCGACCGCAACTATGCAAGGCCCCTCGATGTGCCCGCGATGGCCGCCGGTGCCCTGATGTCCCCGGCGCACTTCTCCCGCCAGTTCAAGGCGGCCTACGGCGAGACGCCCTACAACTACCTGATGACCCGGCGGATCGAACGCGCCATGGCGCTGCTGCGGGCCGGTGCCAGCGTGACGGATGCCTGCATGGAGGTCGGCTGTACCTCGCTGGGATCGTTCAGCTCGCGGTTCACCGAGATCGTCGGCATGACGCCCAGCGCGTACCGGGCCCGGGAGCACTCCGCGGTGCAGGCCATGCCGCCGTGCATCGCCCGGCTGCGCACCCGGCCGCCCCGCAAACCGAGCAGGATTGAAGAAGCGCCGCCGCAGCCGCTGCAATAGCGTGAGTGACATGAACATTTCACTGCAATACGCACAAATCACCGTCAACGACCTCGACGAGTCGCTCGCCTTCTACCGGGACGTGCTCGGCCTGGAGGTCCGCAACGACGTCGGCTCCGGCGGGCAGCGTTGGGTCACCCTCGGCAGCGCGGCCCAGCCCGACCTGGAGCTGGTGTTGTCCGTCCCGCACGCCGGCCGCTCCCAGGACGACGGCGACGCCCTCCAGCAACTGCTCGTCAAGGGCGCCCTCCCCATCCTCGTGTTCCGCACCGACGATCTCGACGCCACGTTCGAGACGGTCCGGGCCTCCGGCGCGGAGGTCCTCCAGGAACCCATCGTCCAGCCCTGGGGCCCGCGCGACTGCGCGTTCCGCGACCCGTCCGGGAACATGGTCCGCTTCAACCAGGCCTGACGGGAACGCGGCCGCGGACGACGCCGGAGGGGAGCTTGGGACGGCCCCGGCACCGGCCTGACTTATCCCCTGCGCGTCAGTCCGGGCCGAACCTCAGTGACCCCGCCCTCTGCAGGTGCTGTGTCGACGAAATTCCCTGACGAGATCTACCGCTTGACCTGCTCAAGCTCTTCTTTGAGCAGGTCAACGGTGGCACGGTATTTGTCGAAGTCCGCCGTCCGGCGCCTGGCCACGGCGTAACTGCGGCCGGCGGCGAGAATGGCAAGCGGGAACGCCGCCAGCAGGGCCCAGCCGGGCACGGCAAGGAAGTCCAGCGCGATGGGAAGTGCCTGCTTGAATGCCAGGAACTCGTTCACCCCGCCGACCACTCCGTTCAGAGCGGAGTCCAGGGCGCCCAAAAACTGCCCGACTAAAGGCGTTCCGGAAAACGACGGAGCGCTCAGCGGCGGTTCTCCTCCGGCTGACCAGCGCGAATCACCGAAATGGTTCAGGACATAGATCCCGGCACCGGCGTTGAGGGCCGCGAAGAGCAGGACGGAACCCAGCGCAGTCCAATGCAGCCTGCGCGGACGCCAGACGCCGGCCACAAGCGCGAAGACGGCGGCCGCAACCCAAGAATAGATGCGGAGTTCGTCGCGGCTCATGCCGCCCAGTAGATCCACGGAAATTCCCTGCGCCTTCAGTTGGAGTCAATGCTTGTCCGGTCGCAGGCGAGCCTATCCCAGCCGCCCCGGCATGCCGTGGCACATACTGGCGCAGGCTGCTGAAGTCGGCATGTGTCAGCGACGCCTAATTCCCGTAGGTGTAGCGAGTATCAGGCCACCGTTGCCGGAGCATCGGGCTCGCGCAGCGGCCAGGGGCTCCACCCGCCGGCCACGTCCCGCAGCCGAAGCTCCGCGTCGTGAAGGCGCCCGGGGCTGGTGGGGGCGGGTTCGCCTTGACCGCTTTCCGAACCGGAACCGTCAAACGCGGCCAGGGCGTATTCGCTCCACCGCTTGCGGCCCACCGGGTAGCGTTCGCTGTACCCGCCGGCCGCGACCGAGAGCACCAGCCGCTCCAGCCGGTCCGCCGTTGTCTCCACCGTTTCGTCGCACGCATCGCAGCCGCAGACCGGAAACGGGAAGTCATGCAGCACCCCGGCGTGCACCACCACCCCCGGATACCCGGTCAGCACAAACGTCAGTGGCGCTGCTCCGGAAGCTCGCGGCGTGACTTTGACCGCCTGCAGCACGTCCTCACGCTCCCTCAGCAGCACCGCGGCATGGGCTGGATCGTCCTGGACCTCGACGTCGTACACGGCCGTGAGATGGTCGATCAGGGCACGGGCGACGACGTGAATCCCGGCGAACCGCTCGGGGTGGCTATCCACGCTGTAGGATTCCGGGTCGGGTCCTCCCTCGCCCCATTGCCGACCGTAGGGAATGGGCTCCCCGTGGCGGGAGTAGTAGGTTGCCGCCGGCAGGTCCGGCCGTACATAGCGGGGCTGTCCTGCCGCCGGTGGCACCGGAAGGGGCGCCCGTGCCGGAGGCCCGGGCGGCTCTTCCTGCACCCAGTCCGACAGCACGGACACCAGGCCGCGGACCGCATCGTCGTCGGCGCTGCGCAGTGCCTCGAGGAGGCGGTCCACTTCGAACCCCTTGTCCCGGTTTCCCACCGTGGGAGGGGCCCCTTCGTAGGCGGTCCACTCCGCGTCCGGCCGCAGCCCGGCGATGGAGTTTCCGATAAAAACGGCCACCGCGGCACGGAGCGTACTGCTGGCCGCGAGCTCGGCGCCGACCGTGCGCAGGAACCAGATGAGCCGTTCAGGGTCCGCGGCGAGTTCTTCGGCCGACACTCCCTGGGCCGTGCAGAAGTCAAGGAACGGCGCATAGCCGCCCAGGTGCCGGATAACGGCGGGGCCGGGACCTTCCCGGTACAGCGCGGTGCCGCGCGGCATCGGCTCCGGCAATCCGGCGGGCGGCCCTTCAAACATGTCCTCTGCTGTCCCCATACCGCGATCCTAAACCGCGCGGCAGCGCGCGCCGCGGATTCCTTGTGATGCAGGTCAAGAAGCTCAAGGTCGCGGAAAGGCGATGGGCGGCAACTACCTAACCGCGTTGTTGGCGTTCACGCGGCCATGCGCCCAGTAGGTGCCTGTGCCGGGCATAACTTTGTCGGCAGTTGATTCGATGTTTGCGCGGACTGACGTGTTCGTGGCGCCTGCATGAGAGCTCCAGGCGAGCGCGGCAGTGGCCGCGACGATGGGTGAGGACATGGAGGTCCCGTTGCCGACGTCGTAACCGAAGGAGCGATTGTTCTGCGTCCCGAGGACAAACGTGTGGTTCGGGAATGTTGAGTAGATATTGACTCCGGGTGCTGCGACGTCCACCCAGCTGGCTCCGTAGGTTGAGAACGATGCTTTGGCGTCGGTGTTGTCGGTGGCGGCGACGGCAATGACGTTGGGGTAGGCCCCCGGGTAGATCTTGGTCTGGTTGCTGCCGTTGCCTGCTGCGGCAACGAGAACCACGCCCTTATTCCAGGCGTTGTTGACGGCAGTTTCGAGGGTGCGGGATGCCCGCACGCCGAGGCTCATGTTGATAACTTTCGCCCCGTTATTCACGGCCCAATTGATGCCGTTCGCAAGGCTCGAGCTGGAGCCGACTCCGCTGTCATTGAGGACCTTGCCGTCCAGGATGGTGCATCCGGGACACACGCCGGCAACGCCAACCGTGTTGTTAGCGGTGGCGGCGACGATGCCGGCCACGTGCGTGCCGTGCCCGTAGTTGTCTTCACCGGTTTTCCCGTTGGTGAAGTTGGCGCGGGCCACAACCTTGGGGGTGATGTCGGCGTTGTCGCTGGCGACACCTGAATCGAGAACGGCGACTTTGATGCCGCTACCTGTCGTGACGCCCCACGCCTCGACGGCGTCGACATCGGCGTCCGCTGTGCCCCCGGATACAGCCAGGGTGCCGGCAGTGTTGGTGAATTGCTGGCCAATGTTGTGCAGAGCGTACTGGCGGGGGAAATACTCGTCAGCCGATGCGGCGGTAACGGGCTCGTCCGGCTCGGCGTACTCAACTGCGGCGTTCCGGCTCAAGCTCTCTAGCAGCTGGGCTTCCTTGCCGGCCGGTACCTTGACGAGCTGGGCGCCACTGCTGCCGATTCCGGAGCCCTCCGTTAGGCCGTGCTGGCCCAGTACGCCGGCTGCCGAGCCATTGTCGCGGAATTTGACCATGATGTGCCCCGCGCCGGGTGATGTCTGCGTCGCCGCGCTGGTCGTAGTCGCCGCGTTGCTGGGGGCTGCCAACGTGATTGAGCCGCAGCCTATGACGAACGCCGCGAAGCTAGCTATAACGGTTCTTTTCATGGGGAGTATCCTGCTTCAATCTGCACCGGCTAGATAGGGCCTGCCGGCACATTACGTGCAGGCTTCCCCCGGGGGTGACGCCCTGATTCCCCCTCTACTCCAGTTCAGGTGCCCGCGTGGCTCTCTACCCGCGGCGCCCCGACCCCGCCTCAGCCAGAACGCGGACGGGCGGGCTGTCCAGCCTGTCCGGGGCGGCCTGGGTGTCGGAAATGTTCGGGGCGTCGCGGCGGATCCGGCGCCCCACCGCGCGCCCCACGGCCATCGACAGCCGGTGCGACGGCTGTTCCACGTAGCGGTAGAACAGCTCGGCGATCACGAACGAAGCGGCCACGGAGACGGCGAGCGCCAGGGGAAGCGAGATGGATCGGAGCAGAGTGACGCCGGCCAGGATGATCGGAAGGTGCACCAAGTAGAGGCTGAAGGACACGCGTCCCAGCCATTGCGCAGCGGCCGTGTCGCCGAGCCTCTTGGCCGAGCGGCAGGACACGAACAGCAGGACGATCAGGGTCGCTCCCACGGTGACAACGGCCTCGACGGCGGGGATCGGCTGCGCGGGGCTGATCCATTCCGCGTTGGCCAGGAAAATGCCTGCAGCGGCCACGAGGAACCAGACGAAGCCGGGCCAGGACCGGGTCAGTTCGCGGATCCGTTCGCGTTCAACGCCCAGGACGGCCCCGATGGCGAAGATCGGGAGATAGGACAGCCCGTCCAGGTTCTGCAGGGCCCCCACTACGGCCAGCAGAAGCGCAACGCCGATTTTCACGTGCCAGAAGCGCCGCCAGCACAGGGCGATGACCACGTAGGCCGGGAGCAGGAGGGAGAACAGGACTTCCCACTTCAGCGACCACAGCGGGGTGTTGATGGTGCTGGCGTTCAGCAGGAGCAGGCCGTCCTTGAGGACCTGGCCCACGCTGGGGTCGGTCACGTAGATGTCCGCCCAGGGGCTCTGCAGCGGCGACGCCGACCGGGGAATCGCGGTCATCAACGCCACAGCCACCGCCAGGGACGCCCAGGCCGGCAGGTAGAGGCGGAAGAAACGCTTGGCGTAGTACTGCGCCCAGCTCCTGGCCGCGCCCGGCCGGGTGAACGGCAGGACCAGGACGAAGCCGGAGAGCACAAAAAAGACGTGGACAGCCGGGGTGCCGTTCCAGAGGACGTGCAGGGGCGAGAAGACGGCCCACTCCTGCGCGGTGCTGAGCCCCGCGGACCGGTTGCCACTGACTGCACTCCCGATTCCCGGGATCGTCGACACGACGTGGCAGGCGACAACCACCAGGGCGGCGAGCCCCCTGAGGCCATCCAGCTGCGTGACTCTTGTTTGACCAGAATTAGACGGCATCAGCCCAATGTTACCAGTTTGTTACCTTGCGCTCCTGCCCTTCCCGGCGGATTCCGCCGTTGCTACACTTGCTACGGAGGCAGCCATGGCAACCATTCCGCACCGCGAACTGCGCAACCAGAGCAGCAAGATTCTTGAGCGCGTGAAGAACGGCGAAACCATCGATGTCACGAACAACGGCGAGGTAGCTGCCACGCTGATCCCTCCGTCCTCCTCCCCCTTTGAGCGGTTGCGCCTGGCAGGACAGGTGCGGCCGGCCGCCGGCGTCGTTGACTTTCAGGCACTGCCGCGCGTCCGCCAGGCGGCCGGCACGGCCGAAATCCTGGCCGACCTTCGCGGGGACCGTTGATCATCTACGTGGACACGTCAGCCGTCCTCAAACTGGTGGTGGAGGAGAAGGAATCATCCGCCGCCGCCGGCTACCTCTCAACTGCGGCGGTCCGCGGTGACAAGCTAGTGGCGTCCATGCTGCTCCACACGGAAGTGCATTGCGCAGCGCACCGGCGCGGTCTGCCCGGCGGGCTGGTCAACGCCGTGCTTGGCGGGATCAACCTGGTGGATCTGGTGCGTTCTGACCTGATGTATGCCGCCGCCCTGCCCGGCGGTTTGCGGAGCGCGGATGCCATCCATCTCGCGGCGGCCATCCGGCTGCAGTCCGACGTCCTGGTGGCCTACGACGCCGAGCTGCTCGCCGCCGCGGTGGACGCCGGTCTCAACGTCCTGTCCCCGGGGAGCCCGGAATAACGTTTACCCGACGGTACGATCTCCCTAGCTGCAGCGCAGCAGGGTTTCGACCGAACTGAATATCGATGGGGGACGACTGAATGGTGGAACTGAAACGCATCTACTGGAGCCGCCAGGCTCTGCATGCGGCCTATTCGGCTGTGATTTTGTGGTTGAGCGCCTCCGTCTTCCTGGCACTCATGCCGAAGGCGGACCCGGCGGGCAGCCGCAGCGCAGCCACCGCCGCCGACGTCCTGCGCGGCATGGTCGACGGCGTTGTGGCTGCGGTCGCCGTCCCCGGGCTTTTCGTGGTGATCCTGACGATCGTTGCGGCCGTCATCCGCGCCAGAGACATAAAACGCAGGGACCCGGTCCGGCGTTTCAACCGCCAGCAGCGCCGGGAGGGCATGGCACGCGCCGGCGGCCAGTGCGAGATGGAGTCCGGCCTCCGGCAGCGGTGCCCACGGCCCGCTGAGCACGGTGACCATTTCTACCCGTGGTCCAAGGGCGGATCCACCAGCCTGCAAAACTTTGTCGCCGCCTGCGCCAGGTGCAACCGGACCAAGGGCGCGGGGGTTCCCTCGCCCGGTCAGCAGGCAAGGATGGAACGACGGCGGCAGGCGTACCTTGCGCCGGCCGGTCCCGTCAGCGTCGGCGCACGGCAGCCGCTGTCCTGAACGGCGGGGGTCGACGCGGGGGTTCCTTGCTGAAGTAGCTGAAGATCCGACGCCGGTTGTGTGAGGGAACCGGCGTGGAAGAGAAGGCGCTGCCGTTTGCCGGGCTTTCTGGGTTCTTGAGCGACTTCACGCGGCCAGGCTTCCGCCGGTTCAGGCCTTCGGGCGGAAAGACCCCGGCCAGTCCTTGAGCCGGATCCGCTTGAGGTCTTGGATGGTGCCCAGCGTGCCCCACTCGTCCAGGCCCAGCCGGGACAGCGGCTCCAACAGATCGATCCGAGGGTGGTTGCCGTCCAGAACCGTGTCACTCACGGCCGCGTGCGTCACTTCACCGAAAACCAGGACCGAGTCCCCCATCGGCAGTAACGAGTGGAGTCGGCATTCAAGTACCGCGAGCGCTTCCTTGACCCGCGGCGCAGCGACGGTGAGGCTCGGCTCCCGGGTGAGGCCGGCGGCGTCGAACTCACTGACATCGGGCGGAAAATTGGTGCCGGTAGCGTTAACCTCCTCCAGCAGCGCTGCCGGGGCGAGGTTCACCACGAATTCTTTGGACTCGGTGATGTTGCGGAGCGAATCCTTCTCCCCCACCGAGGTGAACTGCACAATAGGCGGATTCGTGGACGCCACGGTGAAGAACGAGTGCGGGGCCAGGTTGTCAACGCCCTCCGGCGAGACGCTCGATACCCAGGCGATGGGCCGGGGCACCACCACCGCGGTGAGCAGCCGGTAGAAATCACTGGTGGACGTGGTTGCGGGATCGAAATCGGTGCGCATACTGCCAGACTAACGGTCAGGGAAGTATGGGAAAGGAAACAGGATATGACGTTCCAGCCATACCGTTCACCGTCAACCGGGTGCGAGGTACGCGCCGTCCTCTTCGACACCTTCGGCACGGTGGTGGACTGGCGCACCGGCGTCGCCCGGCAGGCGGCCGCCTTCGCTGCGACTCAGGGGCAGGATCTCGACGCCGAGGCGTTCGCCGATGACTGGCGCGCCCTCTACCAGCCGGCAATGGAAGCCATCCGCTCCGGATCCCGCGAATTCGCCACCCTGGACACACTCCACCGCGAAAACCTGGACCAAGTGCTCCGCCTGCACGGCTTCGATCCGGACCGGCTGGACGCAAGAACCCTGGAGGAGTTGAACAGCTCTTGGCACCGGCTGCCCCCATGGCCAGACAGCTTGGAGGGTCTGGCCGCCATCCGCCGTGGCTACATCGTGGGCCCCCTTTCCAATGGCAACACCTCGCTGCTGTTGGACATGGCCAGAAACGCCGGCCTTCCGTGGGACGTGATCATCGGTTCGGACATGACGCGCACGTACAAGCCGCTGCCGACGGCCTACCTTCGGACTGCGGAGTTCCTGGACCTCAGGCCCGGCGCTGTGATGCTCGTGGCCGCCCACAACAACGACCTGCGTGCTGCCCGGGAGGCTGGGCTGGCGACGGCGTTCATCGCCCGCCCCACCGAATACGGCCCGGGCCAGGTTGCGGATCTGACGCCGGAGAGCGATTGGGACCTCTCGGCGTCGAGCATCACCGAACTGGCTCACGAGCTCGGGGCCTGAGCTGCATGCAGCAGGCGGCTTCCTGATCTGGACCCTGGGCCGCGATGCCGAGTACATTGCGCAGCACATCGCCGGGGAACATCGCCGCCCGGTGAAGGCGACGTTCCAGAGGCGTGGCTACCCCGTGCAAAGACCGTCGAAGTCCACGGGTGCGGCGAGGCCGGCCGAGCTGAACCATTCCCTGGCCCATACCTGGACCGAGGGCACCTCGAGTTGCTCGGCAACAAACTCCGGCGGCCCGCCGAACACGGACTTCCCCTCTTCCAGAAGATCCCCGGTGCCGCTGCCGGCGAGGAGCCCGAAGAGGGCAGGTTGATCCAGGAAGGGAAGCTTCCCGCCGTCGCCGTCGGTCAGCACGCCCCAGCGCGAGGTGAACAGCGAAAACTCCTCCGGACGTCCCCCGTGGTCCGCCACGAGCGGGCAGGCTTCGCCATCGAGCTGGATCCGCCGGTAGTTGGGCTCCGTTTCGTCGAGGGCCATCAGCTGGACATCGTCCAGCCACGACAGCCAGACCGCTGTGCACTCTCCCAGCAGCGGATACGGGGCGGCGGCGATGTAGCCGGTCTTGCTCACGTGGGCGGAGTGGCCAACGGCGATGTTGTGGAGCTGCCCCCGGACCAGCGGCAGGACCGCGCTGACCGGCTGGTGGTAGCTGGCGAATTTCCGCCGCATCACGTCGGCGCTTGAATTCGAGCCGAAGGAGACCACCAGGGAACGGGCCTCCAGCGGTGCCGCATTGGCCTGCGCTAGGGCTTCATCCAGTCCGGCTGAAAGCTCAAGGGGCCAGAACCCATCGCCGTCCATGACACCCGAGGCCACGGGCGGGTCCCACGGATACAGCAGCGGATCGAGATGCCCGGCGCCGCTGGCGCCGTGCTGGGGACTAATCAAGGTGGCCCGCTTTCGTGGTCGGGACTTCCAGTGTCCCGCATTTTTGGGGGAAGCGGACGTTCGGCGTTTAAAGGAGACCCGGAACCCGGCCCCGGAGATCGACGACGTCTCCATGGACGGTTGGGACGGCTACGCCGCGTCGCGCCACCGCATCCTCCAGCCGAAACCTCGTCCGGCGGTAACCAACCCGCGCATATCAGCCTGACAGCGCTCTCTCGTCGAAGATGACGCGCCAGCCAAGTGGGACGACGCGAGAGAACAGAAACGAAAGAGCGGTCCAGGACAAACCAGCCCAGTACCGCTCGCCCTTGCCCTCATGACAGGCAACCCCTACATATCAGCCGGACGCGTCGTCGAGGAAGGTGGCCTGGATTCCGAGCGAGCCGAACATGCCGGTCAGCATGGCTTTGGTGTTCTCGGCAGCCTGCTTGCGTAGCTCCGACTCCTCCGCGGCGGTGGTCATCTTCGTCTCGGCGAGTTTAAAGAACTGCGCCTGCTGGGGCGAGTCGATCGCGTCGGCGACCCGGTCGAAGATGCCGCGGTCCTGACCAAAAATATAGGACCGGTC
Source organism: Pseudarthrobacter ribosi (assembly GCF_055412865.1). Taxonomy (NCBI): domain Bacteria; kingdom Bacillati; phylum Actinomycetota; class Actinomycetes; order Micrococcales; family Micrococcaceae; genus Pseudarthrobacter; species Pseudarthrobacter ribosi. The sequence goes on from NZ_JBVAYZ010000004.1 coordinate 14,540, forward strand.
ATGGTCGATGTTGGGTTTGTCGAGCTGCGGCTCGGGCAGGCGCACCGTAACCGACTTGCCGTCCGCGGACAGCACCAGGTCTTTGTCGGCGAGGCCGGACAGATCGACATAGGTGTTGACGGTGCCCGCCGCGACAAACAGCGTCCGCCGTCCCGCGATGATGGCGGGAATCCACCCGACGTTGTCCTCTACGTCGAGCACGACCTCAAAGTTGCCCACCGCGGCGTGGTACTGGCTGATGTCCTTGATCGACTTCAGCAGCGCGGGCTGGCTCCGGTCGGTTTGGCTCAACTTGAACGGGTTGAACCCAAACATGTTCCCGGCACCAAACACGGCCAGCGCCAGGACGGTCGTGCCCGCTACCAAGAACACGATGAGCTTGAAAAACTTGGCGATGATCGGCCCCCATCGATCCCTTGAAACGACCCGGGGCCGTTCCTATAGTTTGCCAATCGGACGTGTGCCGGTTGGCTAATTCAGGTTTAGTGTAGCGCCTGTGCTTGGCTCGGCTGCCGTGCGCATGCCGAGCTCGCCGTGTTGCGCCCGAGTCGGCCTACGAGCGTGACGGCGGTTTTCGGATTCCCGCTGTCAAGCCGGGCGAGGTCGACCAACTTCTCATAGCCGCATATCGTCTTCACGTCTTGGGCGATGGCCTCAGCGTGGGAATCCACCACGCGGACGTTCCGATTGGGATCGAACAAAGCTGCGACGGATCGCTCGTAGTGTTGCCTGCAGTCGCTGCCTAACCTGTCTCCGAGCGCACCACTGCCGCTGCATCGGCGATGGGTTGGCCTACGGGTCCTAGCGCTGCGAGACCAATATCGCATTGATCTCGCAGCGCCGCCGGATCCCCCACGGAAATGGCCAATTCAACGTCAACGTGGAGCGCGATTTCCCCTGCTTCGTCTGGCTCCATAAGGCATTCTCAGACAGTGCTAATCTCACTTGACGAACCACCGATGATACGGAGCAAACCATGGCTGGAAAAGCAGACAAAGCCGCAGCCCTATTGAAGAGCGGCGGGGATAAAGCAAAAGCCGGTGGCACCAAGCTTTACTCCCTCGTCAAAGACCCCGAGACGCAGGCTAAGGCAATGAAACTGCTTGAGGACGGCAAGGGGATGTATCGAGCAGCGACAAGCCCCGAGGCCAAGCGGGCCTACCGTCACGCAGCGGAATTCATTAACAAGGCGCGGAAGAAGTAGATCGGATTCCTTCACTGGGTCAGCAGCTTCGTGTAGAACGACGACGGCGGGTGTAGGTTGCGTCCGGTAGTTCCGTTGGGGTGCGTGAAAGGCAGCCATGCACCGAGTGGCTGCTAGACGGCTTCAAGAATTTTACCCACGTTGGGACATCGTGGGTCAATAGGTGTTTCTCGCCGAGCGGGACCGCAGCACCGGACAGTCGGAGATCTCCAACGTAGCCGTCCAAGTGGGTGATCTTCTGGGCGAAATCCGTTCCAGCGAAGCTCGACCATCTCGTAGACATCAGCGACACTTCTTGAACGTTGGACCCGAGTGTGGGTCCCCCGTGCCAGAATGCACCAATGAGCGAATCATCTAACGAAGTCGGGATCCATGTCTCCGGGGGCACCGCTGTTCTGGCAGGGGACCCGGACCTGATCAGCACACTCCTTTCGCGGTTGGACATTGACGCCAACCAGGCGAGGAAGGCGGGCAGGGGAACCGCCGATCTGGTCGCGAATGCCACTGGGCTCGGAGCGGTCTTGACGGCTTTGGACGGCAGCTGGGTGCAGCTCACCCCGGAGTCCCACCTGCGGCTCGTTGAACTCGCGAAATTCAACCTCTCCCAAGGGGGCGTGTTCAGCGGAGTGATCCGGGGGACGAAGGGGCAAATAGATTCGTTTGCGCAGTTCACCACCGGGGGCATGAATCCGCTTGTTATGTCCAACCTTGCGACACTGACCGCAACGATGGCACTTCGAAGCGCCGTCGCGCAGCTTGAAGAACTGGCGCAAGCTATGGACGTCAAGCTCGATCGCCTTCTTGAAGACAATCGAGCCCGTGCCCTCGGCGACGTACAAGGCCTCACGCAGGTACTCCTGCGCGCCTTCGAGTTATACGAGGAAACCGGCAGGATCACCGACACGGCATGGTCCCAGATTGCAGGTCACGCCACTGCCCTTGCACAGGCAAGTTCACATGCCTTGGCTCAGATTGAGAACCTCACGGGATCTCTGAATGTTCGCGCCTTCGCCGACAAGGTGAAAGCTGCTGAGACCACCGCAGACAACGAACTGCGCTCATGGCTGGTGATTCTGGCCGCGTGCCAGGCGAATCAGCAGCGCCTCGAAACGCTCGAACTTGTTCATTTGCGCCAGCGCGATCCCGAGGCGGTCGAAGCACATGCCAAATCAATCCAAGGGTCAGCAGCCCGGCGGGAGCATGCCGCTACTAGCCGACTGCAGTCGTTGTTGGACGCACTGACAGCCTCCGCCAACGTCAGCGACTTCAATCGTGTCCGCAGCCCACAGAAGAGTCGCTCACTGCTGGACTCCGCTGAAAGCGCCAGCAGGCTGATCGGAACATTTGCCGAAATCTACGGCCTGGAAGGCCTGCTCCAAAAGGAGGTCGAACGCGAGACTTGGCGGAAGTCCCTATCGGATTTCGCCAAGAACACGTCGACGTCGGTTTCTTCTGTTGCCAAGGCAGTCCCCGTTGGGATCGCAAAGGTGGGCGGCGATGTCGTGATCCGCGCGGCGGGCCAAATCGAGGCGAAGCGGTCGCCGGGTAACGAACTTCCCGAATTGATCTCTGAGAAGCCTGGAGAGGCTCCCTAGCCTCGTTGACGAGGACAGCTCGAATCCTTGGGACCAGGTCTCGGACGAGTCATGAACCACTCTTCAAAATGCCCGGTTGGACGCAGACATTTACGCCAGAAGTTCATGTCCAGCCATGCCGTGTGATGAGTCCTTCTCGGGCGGGCGCCGGCATCTAGTATTGGGGCTAGTTTGTTGCGTGACAGCTAACGCCTGGACGACGAAGAAGTAATGGCTTCTTCAGCCGCTGAGAAAGCACCGGAGAGAGAATTGTGGATCTGAAGGCCGAGAAAAAGTCCCTTAAAGCACTTTTGTCTGTGGAGGAGCAACAGTTCCGCATCCCTCCGTACCAGCGTCCCTATTCCTGGACTTTTGAGCAAGTAGATGACTTATGGGGCGACCTTCTAGACAATGCACCTTCTGGCCATTTTCTTGGATCGATCGTGTTGAGTACAGAAGACTTGGACAGACCGCTGGTCATCGATGGACAGCAGCGCCTGACAACACTCATGCTGCTTCTCGCCGCGCTTCGCGATGAGTGTGACCTGCGCCAGATGACCAAGGACGTCCACCGGATCGAAAAACGACTCACCGCTGACGATTTGGCCGAGGGGGACGCGTACTTCAAATTCAAGACTGGCTCCGCAAACTGGCCGGTCTTTCGGGACTTCGTTCTACGTGGGCCGCATGACCCGCAGCGCAAGCTCCTAGATGACGAGACCTCATTACAGAAAGACGTACGGTCACGCAATAGACCGCTTCTTGCCAACCTGAAGCGGCTGCGCGGCCACATTGCGGGACATCTTCACGGCATGCTTGAAGCGGAGCAGCCCGCGTGGTTGCGGTCTTTTGAGAAGAACCTCATGGAAAAGGTCGACCTCGTCGTCATTGAAGTTCGCGATCTAGCCGACGCCTTCCTTCTCTTCGAGACTCTCAACGACCGCGGCTTGCAGCTTTCTGCGGCTGACCTCCTGAAGAGCCATGTGCTTGGCCAAATTGCCAAATCCTCGTCAGATGAAGACGTCGAGGAGGCGTCTGCCGACTGGGACAAGATGCTGGAATCTCTGGGATCACAGGTAGATGTCAGCCGCTTCTTGCGGCACTACCTCCTAGCCACGGTGCCGTCCGTCCGCAAGGAGGAAGTCTTTGGGCACTTCAAGTCCCTGGTTGGGATTCGAGGCGCAGCGTGGGTTCTCGATGACCTGTCGATTTCGGCCGCCTACTACGGCGAATTCGAGACGCCGAGCAAGGTCTCGTACGAGCCGGCACGAAAAGTACTTACCGACCTCCAGACTCTCCGTGCGCGGTCCTGTTACATCGCACTACTGCCTGCACGCCGGTACCTGTCCGAGGCGGATTTCCTGGACTTTGCCCGCCTCGCGGAGGTCGTGACGTTCCGATACAGCAGTGTCGTGGGCCTTGGTACAAACGATATCGAGAGACGATATCGAGATGCTGCCCAGATGCTCGTGGAAAGCCAGGGCGGGAAACTCGAAGAGGCCCGATCAATTCTCGTCGGCGGCATGCCGGACACTGAACAGTTTCTTGCTGCGTTTCAGACGCTCAAAATGGGTCGGCAGTACCTGCTGCGATACACGATGCAGCGCATAGAGGAATCTCTGTCGTACAACAAGGAACAGCAATTGAAGGATTCCAGCTCGGTGCACATCGAGCACATCATGCCACAAACGCTTTCTGCGGGCTGGCGGCACGACTTGGGCGACGATGAAGACCTGCATGCGGACTACCTAAATCGCTGGGGCAACCTCACCCTTTTGTTCTCTGGGCTCAATATTCCTGCCAGCAACAAGAGTTTTGCCGACAAGAAGGCCCACTACGCTGAATCACAAGTGGCTCTCACCACAGCGCTGATCGACGTTCCTCAATGGGGAGTCGCCGAGATTGAGGAGCGTCAGCGCTGGCTCGGGCAGATCGCCGACGAGGTCTGGCCCAAGCCAACTTCCGCTCGACTTTTCCGCGAGGCTCCGTCAAACGACCCAATGACAGCTTTTCGGGATGACCTGGGCCCGCTCTGGGAGCATGTCGAACCGTACTGTATCGAGACGACAGGCGAAGAGCTCCTACAACTCTCGGAACTTCTCCCGGCTCATCTACAAGGGAGTCGATACCACGGCGATTTGATCCCGGCCCTGGCATCCCGTCTGGAATCGCTGCTCCTCAGCTGGGACGGCATGGACGCAGCGCAAAGGCAGATTCTCAGATCCGCTGCCGCATACTTCCTGGAAGCAAACGATGCGATTGCCGACGACCTTCCTTCAGGGTTACAAGACGACGAGATAGTCATCCGGGCCGCCGAGCGGGCGCTTGGATCCTGACCCGAGCTGGACCCCATCAACTGCGCGCACATCGAAGGAAGATACCTAGTGACAAACCAAAGTGTTCTGGACCCTGCTCGCCGCTTCCTCAATGCATTCCACCGGATCGAGCAGTTGCTAAGGCACCGATCCGGTGCGACCGAGTACGTGAGGTTCTACGAACTTGTGGACGGCTCCAAGTTGCTAACCAAGGAACAGAAAAAGCGCCTCAAGGAACTCGCGGATCTGCGAAATGTAATTTCCCACCATCCCTATAGCGATATGGACGAGCCGTATGCCAACCCCCGTGAGGAAACGGTCCGATGGATCGAAAAGCAGGTTGACTACATCGAAAAACCGCCCCTAGTCATTTCTGCGCTGAAGCTCCAGCCCCCAATAGTTCTAATGGGCCTGGACAGCCTGCCAAGATTTCTTGACATGGTCGGCGTTCCCGCGAACTTCTCCCAGTCGCCTTATAGGAGCGCGAACGGTGAACTTGGACTCATCACCACCAACGCTGTCGCAAGGTGGCTGGCAATGCAGTATCAGGGGGATGGATATCTTGCCGACGACGTGACCATTGAGCAAGTCGTTGAAGTCGGCGCCGAATCGAAGGATAGGGTTCTTCTCAGAAGCAAGTCCTTCAAGGTCGTGGATGCGTTAGCCGCATTTGCGGGCGACAGAGGAGTCGAACCGCCTGCTGCGATTGTTATAACTGATAGTGGTCTTGGCCGTGAAAAGCCAACGGGCATCGTCACGCCTTCAGATATTCCCGCCATGATCAAAGTCCTGACCGCGTAACGCACCCGATGTAGGTCTGATCTGAATTTCGAACTATGCTGCTTGCTGCTGCTCGTCTATTGGCAGACGTACAGCCCGGACCGGGCGCAATGCCAGGCCGTCTACCCCTGCGGCGTTGACAACAGTTGCTGCGCCCATGCATGGAGTCATGCCGCCGGTCGATCGTCCAGGAATCTCGGCCGAGCTCCACAGCGATCCGAATCTGTCGTTCGAACCCTATATTCTTAGTCCACTATGACTAAGAACCCCGTTGCGCCGGCCGCTCCCTACAGTCGTAAGAAGACCGCCAAGTCGATCACGGTTCTTGACCTCTTCGCCGGTGCTGGCGGGTTGACGCAAGGCTTTTACGCTGCCTCCCCCCGGTTCGTCACCGAACGCGCAGTGGAGTTTGAGCCTGCTGCCGCAGCCTCATTCGCTGCAACGTTCGGCGACAAGGTTTACCCGGGTCCGATCCAGGATTGGCTGGTCAAGGACACGGTGCCCGAAGTGGACGTCGTGATTGGGGGACCACCCTGCCAGGGATTCTCTCAACTGGGCAAGCAGGACCCCCAAGACATCAGAAATAGTCTCTGGCAGCCCTATGCAGCAGCGCTCTCCAGGGCCAAGCCAAAATACTTCATTGTCGAAAACGTTCCTGCCTTCAGCAAGTCACAACAGCTCCAAGACTTCAGGGACGCTACCGGCCCGGACGGTCTCATCAAGGACTATGACTTCCAGTGGCACGTCCTAAACTCGGCTGACTACGGGGCTCCCCAGGCTCGGAAGCGGGCGATTCTCATCGGTCATCACAGGGATCTTCCCTTCCCTGGATTCCCCCTACCGACTCACATCGGCCGCCATCGCACCGTTAGACAAGCCTTGCGAGGAATCGATACTCGCGTGACCCAGACGACGCTTCCTGAACGTTCAACGGACTACGCAGGCCGCACCTTCGCGGGAGCTTTCCGCACCTCCGAATTACACCTCAGCCGCGACTACGCCAAGTTGTCGCTTGCCCGATTTGCTGAGATCCCACTGGGTGGCAACCGATTCGACCTACCCAAGGAACTCAAGGCGCCGTGCTGGATAAAGCACGAGACTGGATCTGCTGACGTGATGGGACGAATGCACTGGGACAAGCCTTCGGTGACGGTGAGAACTGAATTCTTCAAGCCCGAAAAGGGCCGCTACCTCCATCCAATCGAGCCTCGAGCCATCACGCATCTCGAGGCTGCCAAGTTGCAGGGCTTCCCTGATGATCGGCTGTGGATCGGTTCAAAAACAGCGATAGCCAAGCAGATCGGCAATGCTGTGCCCACTGCACTTGGGCGGGCCATCGCTTCGCGGTTATTGCAACATTTGTAAGACACTCCGATCGGCCACCGTCACCATCTCCAATAGTGTCTGCATCCAGTGGTAGTAATGATCGGGAACACCCCGGTGTGGGCCGCTAGCATTAATTTCAATTTGGGGGATGGAACCAATGATGGTTCGGGAATCATGGGCTGGGACGGCATCGCCGCTTAGCAAGTTTGTTGCTTCAGAAACTGAGAGCGCGCTCAATGCATATAGGGCCCGCCCGGACCTCATTCGCGAACACAGTAACATCGAGGCCGCCATCTCGCAGGGTGGGTACGGTCGTAAACAGCTCAACGAGCTGATTCAGAACGCGGCCGACGCCATCAACGCGCCAGGAGGCCGAATCCGAGCCGTCCTGACGAAGGACGCGCTGTACTGCGCGAACGAAGGACAGCCCTTCACCGAGGCTGGATTTCGCACCCTCATGCTCTCCCACTCCTCGGAGAAAAGGGATGAAGAGATCGGCCGCTTCGGGTTGGGATTCAAGTCAGTTATCCAGGTAACTGACAGCCCCCAGATCTTCAGCAGGAGCGGGTCCGTCTCATGGAGTCAGGAAAACAGCCGCGAAGCACTCCAGAATCTTTACGCCGGGCTGGCGACGTACCCCATACTGCGCCTAGCAAGTGCCGTCGACCCCTACGTGGAGGCGGAGAGCGACGACGTTCTCCAGGAGCTTTTTCAATGGGCCTCAACTGTCGTCAAGCTTCCGCTGACGGGTAGCGTCAGCTGGCTGTCAGATGAAATGAAAAAATTCCCTGAAGAGTTCCTCCTCTTCTCCGACAAGATTGGCTCGCTGGAATTCGAGGATAGGGTCCAAGACTACTCAGTCACCTGGACAGCCGACCGGGATGAAAACCGTGTCAGCCTCAACAACGGTGTCTCAAACAGCGACTGGCTCATTTTCCGACACAAGCACGAAGTCAGCACCCAGGCTGAGGTCGAGGCAGGAAGTATCGTTGCACGCCAGCATGTTGATGTGACCTGGGCTGTACCAATGACGGGCAACCAGCGCGGCAAGCTGGGACGGTTCTGGAACTACTTCCCGACGCAGCACGAAACTTCGCTGCGCGGGATCGTGAACGCTGCCTTCAAAATGAACGAAGACCGCCACAGCATGCTAGAAACCCTTTACAATCGGGAGATCCTCACCCGGACAATTCCGCGTATGGTGGCCAGCGCCCTCAACGACCTCAGCACTCCGGACGATCCGTCCTTCTTTCTCGATATTCTGCCGTCTCGCGATAAGGAGTCGAATTCGTGGGCCGACTCTGTGATCAACAAACCCATCTTTGAGATTTTGCCATTCGCCCCGTGTCTGCCGGACAGATCAGGCGTACTGCGGCTCCCAAGCGAAATCAAGGTTCAGCCGGTACTGGAAGAAGCCACACGACTCATCTCTCTCTGGGACTCATGGGTTCCAATGGACCGGCACTGGCTTCACGCGTCGGCCTTGCGAGGACGGGAATCACAGGTCGTGCGCATTTTGAAGGAAGCGAATCTCAAGCGCGCGTCCATTGAGGAGTGGCTGGAAGAAGTTGTCGTGGGTGGAGAGCTCCAGGATTACGAGAACGCGCTGCAGATAGCGGCGATGATCGACAAGTCCTACACCGATTACCGGGCCGCAATGCGGCGAAGCCGAATTGTGCTGATGTCCGACGGCAGCGTCGAACCACCAATCATTTCACGGGTCTTCCTTCCCATGAAGGCCGACGACGAGTCGGCCAACGTTGTGTCATACGAACTTATGCATCACGGGAATGCGAACAGCTTCCTTCGTTCGCTAGACCTTCAAGCCCAAGACGGCCGGGGCATCGTCAGCCGGGTAGCTAGCGACGTTGCTCAAGATTACTTAGATCCAGAGCTGGCCGGATCCCTTTGGAAACTAACTCGGTCACTCGCCGTTCCGGAAAGCCTCTCCATACTGAATGAGAGGACGGAACCTGCAAGAATTCTGGTTCGCTGCCGCGATCATAACTGGCGTCAGCTTGGTGATGTTTGGCTACCGGGTGGATTGATTCCCCAAACCAACATAGGGGATGAGCCTGTTCTTGTGGACGACCAGTTTCACGCCAACGACATCGCCCTACTGCGCAACCTGGGCGCACGAACGACCCTTGCGGAAGCGAAGATGATCCGAGCCGGGGGCACATACGATCTGTGGAAAACCCGGGAGGCTGGCCGCCTTTCCGACCAGTCGCGCAATGGACCGGCCCGTCTTTCAGAGGCCGGGATCCGATTCAGCCAGGCCTTGACTACGGATGGTCTTCACCTCTTGGCTGATGCGTCAGCATCGACCCGCGCGAAGGTCACGCGAACTATTCTTAGCCGGCCACAGTACCCAACCAAAGTCGAGTTCAGCAGCGGCTTCCGGGCCGCTGAGACCATCGACGGACCGGACCTTTGGTGGGTCAAGAACCACGGCGCCTTTGATACGCCGCTGGGGCTGGTAGACACCAACAAATGTGTCGGGCAAGTCGAGGGGATTCCCACGGACTATTTGCCCTTTCCTGGTGAGGAGGAAGCGAAAGCGTTAGGTCTACCGACCGACGTACGCAAGATCCAATGGAGTTTCGTCTATTCACTTGCTGAGCAACACCTACCCATGCTGCAAGTCCACGAACTCTATGGGGCTCTCGCTGTCCTCGACGTACGTCCACCGAAGGAGCTTCTAACTCCTCTGAGTGGGGGACGAAACACGCGGTACCTTACTTCAGACGTAGTTCTGGCAGTGGGCCCCGCTTCCCGAGACTATCTCGTAGAGACAGCTGGCGTTCCTGTTCTCTACACCGGTCACCCGGATCTCGATGAAGCGCTCACAGAGCGTTGGGGTCTCAAACCGATCATCGTCGAGTTCCATACCTCAGCCCGCGCCACGCCCATAGAAGGCGAAGCACCAGAAAGTATCAAATCGCGGTTTCCGTTTCTCAAGCGTGCAGCTAGTGAAGTTACGGTTCAGACCTTGTGTGTTCCTTGCGCCTCCGTCGATGAAGTCCGCACGAATAGCTTCGACTCACGTTCCGAAGCCACGCCGAAGGCGTCTTATCTCCAAGACGGGGTGCTGTACTACCGTGCCCCCCAGGGCGAGCAGGCATTGCTGACAACCATACTCGGCGCCTTTGGCAGTAAGAAGATCGCCTCGCAAGTCATGCAGACGATGCGCCAGCTTAAGAAGGATGATGCGGCAAACACACGCATCATCAACGCCAACAAGCAAAAGACGGACGCAGGTAAGATCGCTGAGTTGGTCGGTCGCGACACGCTTCGGAAGCTCATTCCGGACGCGGTTATGAAGATGCTAGACGCACGAGACCTAGAGCTAACAGACGAGCGGATGTTCGAAATCGTCAGTAGATTGCACGGCAGCAGTCTTCTCAAGGTGCTTAAGCCTGCGCTTTCCGAGGCAGGCATCGAAGCACCGGACCAGTTCCGTGGCGGCCGTACAGCCCAGGAGTTCGTGAAGGAGCTCGGGTTCTCCCCGGCCATGGCTGGCGAATCAATCAAGAAGAAGCCGGAACGCGAGGAGTTTGTTGGACCGGTGGGTTTGAACCCACTTCACCAATATCAGGAGACAACCAGCAAGAAGATCGACGACCTCCTCGCCGGGCATACCAAGCACAGCCGCGGCTTGGTTCAGTTGCCCACAGGCGCCGGCAAGACACGCGTAGCCGTCGAATCCGTGATCCGAGATATCAAAGCAACGCCGAAGGATGACCACCGCCTGGTCATCTGGATTGCCCAATCTGAAGAACTCTGCGAGCAGGCCATCGAAACGTGGACGTACGTATGGCAGGCGGCGGGAGCACCCGGCGAGCGAATGGCGGTGAGCCGGCTTTGGGGTGGGAACAGCGCCATCCGAGAAGAAACCAAACTCCATCTCGTCGTCGCAACCATTCAAACGCTCGCCAGCATCCAGCAGAACCGTCGCTCCATGTACGAATGGATGTCTGATCCCGACCTGGTCATCATCGATGAAGCCCATGGGGCGACCGCCACTTCATACACCCCGGTTCTTTCCTGGTTTGGCCGCTCATTCACCGAAAAGTCCCGGTCGCTGCTTGGTCTTTCGGCCACTCCGTACCGGGGTACTAACGAGAAGGAGACTGAGCGACTGGTTGCCAGATTCGGACGTAATCTCATCGAGCCAGATGAGTTCAGCGCGGAGAACGCCCACGAGTACCTCCAAGGCATGGGCGTTCTAGCGAAGGTGAACCACGAAGAGCTGAAGGGTATCGAGCTCAAGCTGAAGGACATGCGCTCGGCAACAGACGAGGATTCCCAAAGTGCCATGCTTGAGGCCCGCATCGACCTCCAGCAAGTAGCGGACAGCACCCAGCGAAACGAAGCCATTCTGGACCACATCAAGGCTTCGGAAACGAAGGGGCCGACCCTGGTCTTCGCCGCTTCGGTAGAGCATGCCGAGGCCCTCGCAGCTGTCCTGTCTGTCGAAGGCATTCCGGCAGCCGCTATCTCCGGCAAGACCGATCTGGGCCACCGGCGTTCAATCATCGAGGACTTCCGCAACGGAAAGATCCGCGTGCTGACCAACTTCGATGTTCTTACCCAGGGCTTCGACGCACCCAAGGTCGACGCCGTGTATGTCTGCCGGCCGACGTTTTCTCCCAACAAATACATCCAGATGATCGGCCGAGGTCTCCGCGGACCGCTCAACGGAGGAAGCGAAGAAGTCCTGATCGTCAACGTAAAGGACAATTTGGACCAGTACGGTCAGCAGCTGGCGTTTACCCAGCTGGACTATTTGTGGAAGAGCGAGGCGATAAGTGCTCGCTGAGATTGAGCTCGACGAAAGTCAGCGAGCAGTCGCGGACGCGGAGCCTGATGCGCGGATGTTCGTCACGGCTGCGGCCGGCCAAGGTAAGACTGAGGTCCTTCTTGCCCGAGTGAAGACCCTGGTAGCAGATGGCCTAAATCCTGCCGACGAAATTCTGGTGTTGAGCTTTTCCCGGGCCGCAGTCGAGGCGGTCAGAAAAAGGGCGCGGATCCATGACCTCGATGGTCTTCAGATCCGCACTTTCGACTCCTTTGCAGCGCAGATTCTGATCGACATGGACGAGGATACTCTGGGCGACAGTTTTGACGCCCAGATTCGAAAAGCCACGAAATACATCGCGGGCGAGGAAACGCCCGATCGAATCACGTACCTGAAGCACATCATGGTGGACGAGGCACAAGACCTCGTCGGCGATCGGGCGGAGCTGGTGAAAGCGCTTTTTTCCGCGGCTGGAGACGAACTCGGCATCACCGTCCTCGGCGACTCCCTGCAAGGTATCTACGACTTCCAGCTGGACGAGTCGGAATCGAAGCTAAGTTCCAACGAGTTGATTCAGTGGCTCATTGACGATTTCGGAGCCCATCACGAAACTCTCGAGCACCACTATAGAGCGGAGACCGAACGGACGAGAGAACTGATTTCTGTTGGTGACGCCATCAGAAGCCTCGACACCCTCGACGGAGTCGACGTTGAGAAGGCGCATAGACTGCTCGACGACTTTCGACTGCAATCGTGCAGCACCTCCGTGCTCCACGAGTCCGGCGCCCTTAGTCCATATGGGGGCGGCACGACGGCCCTCCTATGTTCAACGAACTACGAGGTCCTTGTCGCGAGCGAGCTCCTATGGGAAAACGGCTATCCGCACCTGATCCGGCGCAGGGCACAGGAGATGAGCGTAGCCCCCTGGGTTCACCACGTCTTCAAAGATCTGGAAGATCGGACTTACGACTCAAGCGAGATTAAGTCCAGGCTGCACGAACTATTCGGCGATGATGCGGGCGATCGCTGGCTTGCGCTGAAGACCGCAGAGGGAAATTTCACGGCCTACGACTCACTGAACGTGCCGCAGCTCAGCCAGCGGCTCCGCAGCCGGTCCGTTCCCCTGACCCTGACCGTGGATGACGCATCGCCTCTAGTCATCTCGACCGTCCACCGGGCGAAGGGCCTTGAGTTCACGAACGTCCTCTACCTCCAGCCGCCATCCGGTGCGCCAGCGGCAAAAATAAACTCGGACACGTTGAAACAGAAATACGTGGCTCTCAGCCGTGCTCGCGAAGAGATCATTTCCACCAAGCTCCCAAAAAACTTACTCAAACGGATGGAATCCGTAAACGGGCGCTGGCTGGAGAAGGCGTACGGAAAAACCGGGCCGTACACGGACCGCATGGAATTCACTAATTCGGACATTGATGATCTGTCCCCCTACTACCCGGCAACCGGAGACGCCCAAGGGGTACAGAACAACCTCGTCCTCGATGAACTTCTGGGCGAGATAGTGTCCGGAACTCGCCAGGGAGACGAACCTGGCCCCGGCGAGATCCCGCGGTACGTTCTCACCACCGGCGATGGAAAGGTGCTAGGTCGAACGAGTCAATCGTTCGGATATGACCTCAAAAGATCCTTCGGTTTTAAGTACAGCCGGAACTGGAAATGGCCCGTGGGCTTCACAGGCGCGCGCGTGACCTCGATCGAATGCGCCACCGGGCACCCGGAAGAAACAAGGCTCTCGGGCCTAGGGGCATCGGGCATGTGGCTCGTGCCCCGCCTCACCGGTCTTATCCGCCAGATCCGCGACTAGGAGAATTCATTGTCAGTATTGAACGCCAAATACGCATTTCGACGCGAAATGGTGGACCGCTTGGTCACCGATTTGTACGGCCCAGTATCTCCGGACGAGCTGATCACTGAGCGGCCCCTCGAACGGTACGTCACCGGTGTGTTGTGGCCAGCGGCCGACGAAAGTTACGTTGAGGCGCCAGACGAGCCCGAATCCGTGTCTGCTGTGTCCGGTGAAGCCTCAGTCGACAGCCCGGTGGCGAACGCACGGCTGACCTACCCGAGCAGCGTGGGCATGACGGTCTCCGTCGACACCCGTCTATCGTCCTCACTTCAGGTTTCGCTGGCCGCGGCCCGGTATTCACCCGTGCAAACCGACCGTCAGAGCGGAAGCAAAAAGCGTGACGTGTATGACTGGCAGCGACAGGCAGCCGACCTAGGTCCGGTCGACGTTGATCTGGCTTCCCCAGGTCCCCAGCACCATTTACTCGAGGGGGGTGCGCTTGAACTGTATGCATTGGTCCGCCCGGCGGAAGACAAAGTTGTGACGGTGACCGTAGTTCTCCGAAACACCCAGCCGAAGCCGGGCGCTTCCGAGGACAAAGACGTTGCCTGCTGGTTCCAGGCCGGTCTGACCGTCCGCACCGAGCGGCCCGCGTTGGTTGATCGTTCCAAGCTTCGCCTGGACCTCCCCACGGACCCGGATCTGGCTTCCTCAGAATTGCTCTACCGAAACCACATGGTTTTCGGCGCCGGTCACGGCTGTGCTGTTGAAGTTAAGGACGTCGACGTCGAAAATCGGCTCTGCCAACGCGTCGCCACAACCTTTGTCCCCCGGCAGGACGTCCACCGCTCCATGGCCGGAGGAAGCGACGCCAACCTGTCACTTTCGCTCCTGGGTTCCGCCACTCGGAAAGAGGTCGTTGCTCAACTGACCCAGCTGGCCAAGGACTACTCGTCGTGGATCGAAGCCACTACCGGCTCAATGACCGCCGACGGGCCATCCCATGTCCCTGAGCACCTACGGGGCATTGGTACTGACCACATGAATCGGGCCGCAGAAGCGCACAAAAGAATCGCCGCCGGCATCAGCCTCCTGGCGACGGACGACGATGCCTTCGAGGCATTCCAGCTGGCCAACAAGGCGATGCACATGCAGCGCTCACGCCAGGACTGGGTCCGCAAGGGCGCACAAGGCGAGTTTGCACTTGGCGAACAGTCATGGCGTCCGTTCCAGATTGCATTCGTCCTCATCAACCTGCCATCCGTCACGAATGATCAGCATCCTGACCGCGACGTCGCTGACTTGTTGTGGTTCCCCACCGGTGGCGGCAAGACCGAGGCGTATCTTGGCTTGATCGCCTACCTCCTCCTGCTACGCCGCTTGCGGGACACCAACATACGCGGCGTCGCCGTGATCATGCGCTACACCCTGCGGCTCTTGACCATCCAGCAGTTCGAGCGCGCAGCCATGCTCATCTGTTCACTCGAATCCGTACGACAGCAGAACGAGGGACGCATCGGGAATGAGCCCTTCGGCATCGGGCTATGGGTCGGTGGCGGCGCGACGCCCAACGACATTGGTACGGCCAAGACGAATCTCGCCAAGCTGAGGAGAAATGAAGACGTAGTTGAGGGAAACCCTCGACAGATCGAAGCTTGCCCCTGGTGCGGAACTCGGCTCACCGTGGATGATTACCGGATCGTCAAGGTCCCCTATGAACGCATGATCGTGAGCTGCGCCAACAAGCAGTGCCAGTTCGTGGACGGTCTGCCGGTCCACATCATCGATACCGATGTCTACCGGGAGCGGCCCGAGCTCGTGATCGGGACCGTGGACAAGTTCGCTGGCATGTCCTGGAGGGGTGAAGTCTCTACACTCTTTGGACGCAACTCAGCATCCGACATTGGCCCCGACCTGATCATTCAGGATGAACTTCACCTGATCTCCGGCCCACTCGGATCAACCGTAGGCCTGTTTGAAACTGCGGTCGACCTGGCGGCAGGCGGAATAAATCGTCCCGGTGGTTCGGCTCATCGTAAGCCGAAAATCATTGCCTCCACGGCAACCATCCGCAGAGCAGAGCAGCAAATCCGTTCCGTCTTCAACCGAGGCTCAAGCCTTTTCCCGCCGCCCGGGCTCGACCCGGACGACTCGTTCTTCGCGGAGAAGGCGCCATCAAATGAGTACGGCAGTCGGCAGTACGTCGGGGTCCTGGCCTCGGGTACAAGCCATGCGACGCTGATGGTCCGCACGTACGCCTCGCTGCTCCACTCGGCCACCGTCATCGACGCCGCAGAGGAAGCGGACCGCGACCCGTACTGGACGCTCGTGGGCTACTTCAACAGCCTCCGTGTTCTGGGCTCGGCATATCTTCAGGTCTACGACGACGTTCGCGCCCGGCTGACCCTGCTGGCAAAACGCGATGAACGCAACTCGTCCCGAACCATCCAGCTCAGCGAATTAACTAGTCGCGTCGAAAACCACAAGATCCCTGAAGCGCTCAAGTCCCTCGAGAAAAGTCTGATGAGCGAACTCAAGCCAGAGGACGTTGTGCTTGCCACCAACATGATCTCCGTTGGCCTCGACGTGGACCGGCTGGGCCTCATGGCTGTCATGGGTCAGCCTCAGTCCAGCGCCGAATATATCCAGGCAACCAGCCGGGTCGGACGGCAGCACCCGGGTCTGGTCGTGACAATCTTCAACGCCGCCCGAACCCGGGACCGATCGCACTACGAGTCGTTTAACGACTTCCACGGGGCCCTCTACCGGGCTGTGGAGGCCACCAGCGCCACGCCCTTCGCAGCCCGTTCCCGCGACCGCGGTCTTCACGCCACGTTGGTGTCGGCGCTGCGGATGCTCGTCCCGGAACTCCGAGTTGTGGCTGGCCAGGTACGTGTTGAATCCCATGTTGTCGATCAGATCATGTCCCTAATCGGGGACAGGGTGGAAGCCATAGATCCGGAGGAATCCGAGGCAACGCGCGAAGAACTAGAGCGGCTCCTGAACATCTGGCGGAAGGCCGCTCTTGCCGACGCTGACCTGCCGTATCAGGCAACGAAAAAATCCCCGCAGGCACTACTTATCGATTCAAGCAAGGCCCTTGAGGACCCTGACTTCGTCTACAGCACGAGCACCATCCCATGGCCAACGCCGCGGAGCATGCGCGATGTAGATGCCGAAACGACCCTCCGCCCGGCCCCCCTAAGGAAGGACGCCTCCCTTGGCTAAGAAGACATACGCCGCCCGGCGCAGCCAGCTGATCTCTACGTTCGGCGTCGGAAGCCTCTTCCCAGCAGAAAACAACAGCTTCATGATCACGAGCATCGATCAATGGGACAAGAAGCATCTCAAACCGGTCAGCGAACCTCGTCTGGCCCGGAGTCTGCATGTTTCCCAGCTGCTGCTGCCACCCGCCGGCGCCCGGGGCAAGATTCCGGTCGTGCGCTTTCCCCAGATTCTTATCTGCCCTAACTGCGATCGAATCGGCACGGTCAAACAGCTGCAGGCCTCATACGAGGATCCCAAGTGTGGTCTGTGCAAGTCGCTGGCACCGCTGACGCCATCCCGTTTTGTCATCGCTTGCGAAGACGGGCACATCGATGATTTCCCCTACGCGTACTGGGTCCACGGTTACTCACCAAATGACGATGCCGAGCATCTGCTGAGTCTCGCGTCCGAGGGCCGCACATCCTCGCTGGCCGACATGGTTGTGCGTTGCTCATGCGGCAAATCTCGGACCATGGCGGATGCGTTCAACTCGATCGCGCTCAGGGAAATGAAGTGCCAGGGGAACCGCCCATGGCTTGGATGGGGCTATCGGGAACGGGAGTGCGGGAAACCGCCCAAGACTGTCCAGCGTGGTGCGTCCAACGTCTGGTTTCCCGTTGTTCGTTCTGCAATCTCCATTCCGCCCTATTCCGAGTTTCTGTCCAAGGTCGTCACGGCTAACGCTTCACAGCTAAGCAAACCACAGGCACTCGATCCTGGCTCCACCTGGGTGCTTGAAGGAATCGTAGAGAGCTTTGACGGCCGTTTTTCCGTCGACGAGCTCCGCGCAGAAATAAAGCGCCAGTTCCACGGAAGCGACGAGATCGAGCTGTCCGAGGACCAACTGCGCGAGCAGGAATTCATGGCGCTGATGAACGGCCGCCGAGACAGCCCGGACACAGACTTTGTGGCCGAGAAAGTTGCTGTACCCGAGTCGCATAACCACTGGATCAAGGCAACTCGAAAAGTCACGCGCCTCCGGGAGGTTCGGGCGCTCTATGGCTTCAGCCGGTTGCACCCCCGGAGTGAAGACAACCCCGAGGCCAAGCCTTCTCCGCTGTTTCCCGACGACAACCGTCAGGACTGGCTGCCTGCAATTGAAACCCTGGGTGAGGGCTTGTTCATTGCACTCGACCGGCAACAGGTCGAGGCATGGGCGGAAACAGACTTCGCAGCCGGAAGGGAGAAAACGCTCCGGTACAACGTGAAACGTGCAGCCGAACAACGTGGCCAAGATCCGGTCCCGGTAAGCATCGTGGAAACCCTGATTCATACACTCTCCCACATCGTCATCGACCAGCTTTCGTTGGACGCGGGATATCCAGCATCCTCCATCCGCGAACGCCTCTACGTCGGACAGGATCAGGTCGGCGTGCTGTTGTACACGGCGTCCTCTGACTCCGCCGGCAGTCTGGGCGGCATCGCGGCCCAGGCTGGCCCCGGCCGCCTGGGTGCTGCCCTCGACGAGGGCCTGTTCAGGACATCATGGTGCTCTGCTGATCCTGTCTGCATTGAATCCCGGGGTTCCGGCACGGACGCCCGGAACCTCGCTGCCTGTCACTGCTGTGTGCTGGTCCCGGAAACCAGTTGCGAACTATTCAATTCGAACCTCGACCGCGGAACTCTGTTTGGGGTGCATGGGCAGATCGGTCTCGGGTTCAGAGACTGGGCTGAGCTGAATCCCATTCAATCGTCGGGCAATGCGGCCAATAGTCAGGACGCCGTTGCCGACGGTGTCCCAGAGAGAGTCCGCCAGAGTCCGTGGCTCACTGTTTTTGCTGAGTCTGGCCCAAGCCTGCGCGAGCTCATTTCCGAGCTTGTTGAGGCCGACGTCGATCCCGGCGATTGGGGCGCTGACATCGGCCCGGATAACCAGTGGCAGATCGATCTCTCCTGGGCCGGCGCACGCGTCGCCGTCCTGGAGGACAGAGACGAGGAACGGGACGACTGGCTGGCCGAGGAAGGCTGGACGATCTACCACACCGATGACTTCTCCCCCGGCGATCTAGCCGACAAGCTGGCCGAAAAGGCTTACTGAGGACCCGTGGGGGTCGGACCTCCGACCCCCCACAGCTCCACGTCTTAATCCAGGAAGTACTCGTAGCTCAGCGGCTTCAGATTCTCCGGCGAGGGCCGCCAATCCGGGTAGACGCTCATCGTCCCGTCGTCGGTGGCGATAGAACCATCGAGGTGGCGCTCCCACCGGATATCCGCCACAACAACCAAGTCCGTTAGGCCATAGTCATTCGCGTGCGTAACCTCGTTGCGCGTCAGAATGACCTTCTGGACGTATCCCTGAGAGCCCTTTACTTCTACGTGCCGCTCTTCGTCACCGCGCTTGGCGAGCAAATCGTAAGACCGGTAGGCTCCGACGTCTTCGACGCTGTACCCGGCTGCCTCGTAGTGAGCAGTCGCCTGCCGGACTGCCTGCATCTCAATGGCCTTCTTCAATATCGGGTCAGCACAGAAACCCGCGTAGCGCTGCTTGACACCGTTCTGTCCCCCGACGGGCGGCGCAACGAGCGGAATGTCGAATCCGCCCCAGTCGCTGTCGGGCAGCAGACCATAGACCACTTTGATTACTTCCGAGGGCAGTTTGAAGAGATAGCCTTGATTTGGTTTGAGTCCGCTAGTGGGATGCTTCTGGAACGGAAAGTAGATGGTGAGGCCGGCCGTGTCCGTAAAGTCGCGTTCAAGGTCGCTTTTGACGCCCAGAATGTCTTCCTGGTGGTCCGCCCGAAGGTCTGTCAGCAGGTAGGGCCGGGGAAGCGCGGTGTACTTCGTGAGAGGAATCGTGTTGGCAGGCTTACCGAACCAGTCCCCCGCCCGGGGCTGCAGCTCGCCCGCCACAATCGAGGCGCCGTACATCCCCGATTTGAAGCCCATGGGATTGTTTTTCCCCACCCAGTGAAGAACGACATCGCCAATTCGAACATCGTGCATCAGTTCGTATCGGGACGTATCGGGAGCGATGAGCTCGCTCCCCCAGGTGTCCACGTTGACCAGTTCCATCCAGTAGCGCTGCGAAGCGTCGCCGTCCCACCAACGCGCCTTTTTCCCAACCCCACTAACCGTCATTAGTCCCCCAAATGGTTGTCACTGATATTCGTAAGTATTGAAACTACTTTGTACCAAGCAGCTCTGACGGTTTCCCGCTCCACGACACAACCAAGCCGTCGCGTGCGCGTGTTGCCGCGACATAGAGCAGCGAGCGTTCACGGAGAATTGCGTCGTCCTGCTCGGCTGGCGCCAAGCCCCTGACCTGATAGGACGCCGGTAGCGTTTGGTCCGAAATCCCAAAGAGAACCACCCGCGTGAATTCCATGCCCTTCGACCGGTGCATGGTCATTACTGATGGCACACCAGGCACCGTCGCTGCACCGGCCGTCCTGGCTTCGAGATGGCGTTCATTCAGTCCGTTGATGACTTTACCGATCTGGAAATTGGAGCGGACCAGGATTCCGACAGTCTCTAGCGGCACTCCTTCGTCTTTCCACCTCCGCAGATAGTCAGTAAGGTTATCCAGTTCCTCAGCGATCGAAGCGGACGCTATTTCTTCCGGCGCTGGCCCCACCCGCGAAGAGGTATAGCCATTAATTGACTCCTGATCACCTTCAATATCCGTCACCGGTGCCCCGCTAAGAAGTCCGACGGCGTACGCCAGGTTCTGCTGGGTGGTGCGGTAATTGAGAGTCAACCGGCGTGAACGGCCCACGATGCCGATCCCGAAGCGGGACAACGGGACCTTCTGCCCGTAGATGCGCTGGTGCGAATCCTCGGCGATGAAGAGGTCATCCGGCCCCTGCTGGACGAGCTCCCGCAGAAACAGCCAGTGACCGGCGTGCAAGTCTTGGGCTTCATCGATCAGTACATGATCAACAAGGCGTGCTCCGCTGGCCTCGGCACGCTGGCGAAGCACGAGAGCAGCTAGGTGCGCCAACTCCACGAACGAAGCGTGCATTTCTATCCGGTTGTAGTACCGGTAGGCTTCAACGACTTTCCAGACAGCAAGCCGTTTCGCCCGGTTCAAGGCCGTGCCGCGGCCAGCGCGGGGCACCTTAAGGTATTCGTCCTTGCCGCTGATGAAGTTGGGCAGGATCACCGTCTCGTACTCCTGCTGGAGGAACGTCGGATTGGCGAGCTCGAGCTCCAACGGGTGGTCGACGTCAGCCAGGGCTGACTCCCACTGCTGGCGGGCACTGTCAGCGTCCAGAATCTTCCCCGGGGCAGAGATCTCGAGCCCGAAAAGATCCTTCATGGCGCGGCGCTGCTCGATTTCCTGAGCCCCGCGAAACACTTTGCTGACGAGTGAATCAACTCCGGAAATATAAATTCCGGGTGCTCCTGGCTTTGCCGCCCGTGGAAGGGCGGCATCCAGCTTTGCCAACCCGCTTTCCAGCGAGTCAGCAAGGGTCGTCGTGTAGGTAGTAAGGACAACCCGGGACGCCGGTTCAGCCGCCGCCAGCATCCGGGCGCGGTGAAGTAGGACCACCGTCTTGCCGGTTCCGGCACCGCCCGACAGACGGAACGAGCCGTTGTAATGGCGTTCCGAATAGACACGCTGTTCAGGATGCAGGAACGTGCGCCAGGAATCGAAGTCCCCACCCTCGATAACCTTCTTGAGCTCGTCCGAGTTGTCACCCACGAACGTGAATTGCATCTTCGTGGCGGGATGCTCCAGTGACTTCCGGATCTTCTCCTCTTCTGTCGCCTGCGGGTCGTCCACGTAGCGGCTCAGCGCCAGCTTGTCCTGGACTTCCTGCACGGAGGTGCCGGCAGCCAGTTCCAGGAGCGCAGTCGCCTGCCATTCCGGCGCCTCGTCCAGTACGTCCAGGAGATCTTCGTCCGAGGACGCGGCGAATGCCCGACCCACAAGATCTGCGGCGAGGCCGAGCTCCGAGATCAATCCTGCGGGACTCATGCCGCACCCCAGAAGCGGGTTCGTCCAAGGTTCGGCCGTCTCTCCGCGAGGCGACCCGGGCTCCTCCCCCGGAACCTGAGACTTGACGTCGGGCTCCGGCGCCGGGGCATCAGGAACAACTGGCGCCAATGAAGGAAAGCTCGGGACAGGGGGCGTACCGCCGTCAGGCGTGGATGCCCGGATGACCTCCAGGACGCCGTTCACCGAGTTCACCTGAAGCACGCTGGACCGGGCGATGTCGATTGCCTCGTCGTGTGGCCATGCGCCGTAGTAAAAGTAGTGCGGGATGGTGTCGAAAGCGACTTTGAAGAGCACGGCGCGGTAGTTGAGATCGATCCGGCCCGTCCGCACGCGGGGGTCCGCGGGCGTGTGCATCGGTTCAATGTGAAGCCCGGGCGCGGTGTCGTCCTTCTGGAGCTTCTCGAAGAAGGAGTACACCTTGTTCTTCATGGTGCCGTCGATCTTGTCCTTCTGCTTGATCCATGTCACCAGCGCCATATCAAGCTCCCTTCGTCTTCAACAGTTCGCGAATATCGTCAACGTCAGTCCCCACGGTGGCCCAGCCGGCGGCCTCAAGTTCGGATCGTCCGTCGTCACCGTCTAGAACGACGGCGATCCGGTAGTCCGGCCAGGCTATCGAGACCGGCATGCCGTCCACCTCGAACCCGAGCTCTGGCAGAACCCGGACGTCCGCATTGGCAATAGCCAGCAGCAGAGTCTTCTCGAACTCGGTGGCCTGATCCAGCAGCTCGTTCCAGGCAGGGCTGAGCCCGTCTGACATCTCCAGCCGCGCGGCCTCTTCCTCGACCGATCCGCCAGCGCTGACCGTAGACATCACCGATCCGATCGTCAGACCTATCGGCTTGAACGCCAGGAGGTTGGAGAGCCGCAACCACTCGCGCCAGGACGCCTCGTGCGCGGGCGAACCGACCGCTTCTGCACTGTCGTCCAGGCACAGTCCGACGGCGATCGTGGACAGACTCTTGGGCGACCCGGCCGCCGCGAACCCCAGACTCCCCGAACTGTACGTCCAGGCCGTGACGGTGCCAGCAGGCAGAGCCGGGGTCGCGCCTTGGGACAGCGCCGCCGCGTGCGCATACATCGCCTCCGCGTCGCCGGGCTCGGGCCGCTGCGCCATCAGCATGAGCGGCACAAGTTCCGAGAAGTTCGCCCAGGCCTCGGGATCAGGCCGGTTGACCCATTCCCAGAGCATCGTCATTGCGTCCCTGCCCAGCAGGGCCATGATCGCGGCATTCACGGGATAGTTGGCCATGAGCTGCGCGTTGAGCTTGGCATTGGCCCAGGAAGGCAGCACCACCGGCGCCGAAGGACCGGCTTCGAACGCCTCGACGTCCTGCCACGTCACTGCCCACGGCACCGCGGCCCCGGACAATTCAGAGCTGTGCCGGAGCTTGTCGCGCTTGGTAGCGTCGTCCGCGATTCTGTTGTGTTCCGGGGACGCGTGGAAAGTGAAACCGTCCGTGTAGATCGCCAGCACGGGGAAGTTCGGGTCCGGCGGGCCCTTGAGCAGGAAGTCGGGGCGGGTTCCGGCGACATCCACCTGCGGGATGAGCTGCCATTGGAACTGCTGCCCGGGGATCCGGAAGGTGATGGTGTCGGCCAGCGCACCGGGGGTCACCTTCGTGTGTGCGCCCACTGCCTTCAGCCGATCCATCCAGGCCTTCCGGAACCGCTTTTCCAGCAGCGATTCGATCGAGGTCTCGGCGTCGGGCGCCTCATCGGTGACAGTCCAGTCGGAGAACGACGGCGCGACGGCCACGTCCGTGGCGGCCTCGCCGGAGCGCAGCAGCAGGCCGAGCAGGCGTTCGGCGCTGGCCCGAGCCACCTTGTCCACCGTCCACGGATCGGCGAAGGGAAGCAGGCAGTGGTGGCATGCCAGCCGCTCCTCGAAGCGGCAGCTGCAGTCGCGCACAGTCTGCCACGCGGCATGCAGCAGCTCCCAGACCCGTTCGGGGTTGGCGAACTCGGCCAGGTAGCCGGTGCCGCCGGGCACTTTGTCGTGCAGCATCAGGGCAATCCGGCTCCCGCCGTGCGCCGGATCGTTGATCCGCAGCACTCCCAGATGGTCCGGGGCCCCGCCCAGGACTTTCTGGAGACCCAGCAGCATGGCTGCCTGGAGACTGGGAACGGAGAAGTCGTCGCCGTAGGTCACGTCGAGGGGCAGGTGCAGCACCACGCCCTGGGTGTTCAGTTCCCGGGCGAGCACCACTTCTTTGACGCTTTCCTGGGCTGCCTTGCGGTATTTGCACCAGAACCGGTGCTCGGTGGGCAGATTCTCCTTGGCGGATTGGTCCAGCTGGCCGCAGTAGGAGCACAGCCGGAACATGGGCGTCCGGACGTCGTCGCCGGCGATGGTCCGCACCCCGCCGTTGGATGCTGTTCGTCCGGTGTTGAGCCAGCGGATGTCCACCCGGTTGAAGTATTCGGCACCGAAGTCGTAGCCCTCCACAAACCAGCGCTTCTGCAGGTGCTGCGGGTCAATGTCCGCCGCGGCGACGATCGTGAAGCGTTCCCGCACGCGGTTGTCGCTGCGGTCATTGATCGCTGCCTCATCCCGACGGACTTCGGCGGAGACTTTCTTCATGACCACGACGTCGAGGACCTGGCCCATATCAGCGATGGCCGAGGTGCCGCAGCGCAGACAGTTCAGCACGGCCGCTGCGGCGCCGAGGTCGGTCTTGATCCAGCCGCATTGCGGGCAGACCTGCCATTTTTGGATATGGCTTTGCTGGGGGCCCAGGTCCACGGCGTCGATCAGGATCTCCATGCCCTGGGCATAGAACGTGGCGCCGGGCGCGAATTCGCTCAGGGCCACGGAGGCGCCGCGATTGTAGGTCACCGTGTCAGTGACGAATTCCTGCGTGTCCGCATCCTTCCAGGACAGCCCTACATCCAGGCTGACCGAATCGTCCAGGAGTGTGTAGTTCGGCAGCACGCCGTAGGCTTCCAGGACCGAAATCCAGTACTGACCGCGGAGCTGCTTGAGCTGGTCCCGAATCATCTTGAGCGTGGCTTTGGCCGTCCGAAGGGCCTGGTGCGCGTCGGAGGTTTTGTCGTCCAACCGTTCCGCCTGGGCGGCCGCTGCCTCCAGCTCGGGCAGGGCGTTGCCGACCTCCTTGCGGCGGGTGTCCAGTTCGTCGACGTCGGCCTTCCACTCCCCCGCCGCCCGTACCAGATGACGGGCGAGGCCGCTGGGCTCGCCGTCGTCGTGCCGTGACGCCCACGCTGCCAGGCGGGCGGCGCTGTCCGGGGAAATCCGTTCGCCGAACTGGTCCAGGAACTCGGTGAGATACCCGGTAGCATTCGCCGTGGCGTCCTCGATCAGGTCCCCGATGAACGATCCAGGCGCGACGCTCCCGAGGGCCTGGATGGCGTCAACCGGGTGCGGCCGGCCCGAGGCCCGGGCGAAGCGGTCCGCGACGTGGGCCACGTACTGGCGACCCAGGATTTCTTGGGCGTCCAGGTACGTGGCCGGCGGGCGGACCTCCCCATTGATGACGGAGAGCGGTTCGTGGAGTTTGGGCAGGTGCTCGCCGCGGCCTCGAACGAAGGCGAGGACCAGCGAATTGCCGGTCAGGCGGCCGGCGCGGCCGACCCGTTGTAGGTAGGAGGCTACGGACGTCGGCAGCGAGGCTAGCATCACACAGGAGAGGTCGCCGATGTCGATGCCCATTTCCAGCGTGGGTGTCGCCACCAGGACGTTGGGAGCCTGCGGGTTGTCGGCGCCGGACTTGAACTGGGTTTCGTAGAGAATCCGCGTCGCGTCATCGAGCAGCGAGGTGTGTTCCCGTGCCACGACGCGCTTGCTTTCGCGTGAGGAGTAGAGGTCGCGGTAGAAGTTGCGGGCGTCGGAGGCTTGCCGCTGCAGGGTGCCGCTGCAGCGGACCAGGGTGCAGGGGCCCCCGACCAGCTGGTCGATGACCGTCAGGCTTCCGGGGGTGATGGCCTGGCAGACCTTGCACTGGACGGTGTGGCCTCCTGCGGCCAGATCCTCGGCGTCGGGCACGGAGAGCACGATTTTCTCCGGGTCGAGCCAATAGACATCGGCGCCCGAGTTCGTCTTGGAGCTGTCGAGGGTTCCGTCGTCGGCGAGTGCCGTAATGAGTGCCTTGGCCAGGTAACCGCTGTCGGCGGGGGCGACGCCGAGGCAGCGGGCCGTCCAGCGTGCGTACCAGGACGCCGAAGACGTGACGCCGTCCAGGTTGTCTGTGGCTGCGGCGGCGCTGCCGATCCGGGGGAAGGCCGGCGCGGGGCGGCCGGAGGGGAACGCGGGCATGCCTTCGCCCTTGGGTCGCCCGCCCCAGATTTGCCAGCGTTTGCCGTCGGTCGCCATGTAGCCTTTGAGCCATTCGTGGTTGACGCCGCCCTGGAGGCGGACCCTTTCCACCGTGCCACGAATCCAGTGCAGCATCTGCTGCTGCGTGGGCGCGGTCTCTCCGACCATGGTCTGGTGGAGGGCCGAGTCGTAGGCTTTCCGGGCCACGGAGAGCATGCGGGTGGGGTTGCCGGCATCGGTTTCGACGGCGAGGGACCCGGTGAGTTCCAGTGTCCGGCCGGTCCGGGACTGGAGGCCGAGCTCCAGGAGGGCGTCGAACTGCAGCCGGCGTTTGGCGAAGCGCCTGGCCCGGACGCGTTCCGCCGGGGTGGCCTTTGGGTCCCAGAAGGGCCGGAAGCTTTGCCGGTCCACGAATTCGGGCGCGATGAGCTGGTATCGGTCCCCGGATGTGTCCGCGCGGGCAATCGCGGTGTCCACGAGTTCCGAGAGTGTGGCCGGCTGCTCGCCGAGGGCGCGACGCAGGGCGGTGCGAAGCGTCATGGTGTGGGAGCGGGACTGGACGTATCCGGCCCGGTGCGCGGCGTCCTGGACGCTGTCGGTGAAGACGAGGGCTTTCTTTTCCTCGTCGTTCAGGCCCTCGGCGCCGAACAGGTTGGAAATGCTAACGGAGAGCATGGTGGCGACGGCGCTGCCCATGAAGGCGATGCCGTCCTTGGCCAGGCAGGACGGGCAGACGTCCTTCTTGGACTGGTCGTCCGCGTCCTGACCGGTGAGCATCAGGACGGGAATGATCCGCCCTTCGGCGAGGTCGGCGCTGTCCGCATTCGGGGGCATGGTGGAGAGACCACGGTTGACAGTGTGGAGCCAGTGCAGGCCCTGCACCTGCTCAGAGCCACCCTGGTGGAACTCGATGATGTCCGCCTCGGCAGCGGCCGAGATGAGGGTCCGGAAGCGCGGGTTGTTGGTGACGCGTGCTTCACGGATCTTGGAATCATCCAGCTCCAGGTCCAGGCCGGTGGGGGCCAGGACGGCGCCCCAGCCCGAGCGGCCGCAGTGGCGGCAATAGAGTGCCGGCAGGAACATGTCGTGGGACTGGTCCACCCCGTCGTCGGACCAGCGGAAGCGTGGTGTGGTGTCGACGGCGGCGTCCACGCGGGACATCTCGCGGATCCACAGGTGCGTCTCAACGGTCAGGGCGGCCCTGCCGTGGCGGGCGCGGATGTGGCTGAGGAGTGCGATGACGTGGGAGACGAACTCTTCCGCGGCGTCCGGACTCACCCTGCCGGGCAGCGAATGGGCCGGGAAAATCGCGTTCGTCAGGTCCGAGAGCGCGACGGCGGTGCTCGCATGCGTCAGCAGGGCGGCGGTCAGCGGGTGCGTGCGCATCGCGTCCAAGAGATCCGCGGGGCGATCACCGAAGAGCGTCTCCAGGACGGGCCCGACGACGGATTCAGGGCCGCCGCCGGCCTCGCGCAGTTCCGCGACCGTGTTGTTGGTGCTGGTGACGTCGAGGGCGATTGCGTGCATGTCCCGGCCCTGATTGGTTCCGTTGCCGAGCTCTGTCCAGGCCTCCTGGCTGAGCCGGGCCTCGGTGATGACGGCGTCGGGTGGGAACACCTCGCCGAAGACCGTCTCTGCGAAGCGGAGCATCGCGTCCGGGTCGCCTTTGCTGCCCAGGGTTGCGGACGTGGCGACTGGAGTGGCCCGGCCGAGCGGCCGCGCGCGGTCTTCCTCGCTTAGCCCGTGCGGACGCTCCGTCAGGTCGTCCGGCCAGTAGCTCTTGAGCGTCAGGCCGAGCCGGCGCAGCAGCATGGCCACGTCCGTGCCCTGAGCGCCGTCATAGGTGTGGAATTCGTCCAGGACCACGTACTGCAGGCTGGTCGCGGACTTCTGCCAGAGCGGCGAATCGGCGTGGCGGAGCAGGAGCATGTCCAGCATCTTGTAGTTCGTCAGCAGGATGTCCGGCGGGTCCTGGTGGAACACGTCGCGGTCATTGATCAGACCGTCCGGCGCGACCTTCGTTCGGTTGGTGTCCTTTTGACCGGTGTAGATTCCAGCGGTGACCCCCGACAGCTCCGCGTGGGCGGTCAGCAACTCGGCCAGGCGTTTGGCCTGGTCGTTGGCGAGGGCGTTCATCGGGTAGAGGATGAGCGCCTTGATCCCGGTGATGCCGTCCCGCTTGTCGCGCAGCACGTGGTCCAGGATCGGGTAGAGAAACGCCTCCGTCTTCCCGGAGCCGGTGCCGGTGGTGACCAGGGTCGGTTCGGGGCGACGGCGTGCGCCACCGTGGCCTTTGCTGCTGAGCCGTTGAAAAGCCTTCGCCTGGTGACCGTAGGGCTCGAAGCCGTCGTACCAGTCCAGACAGTCTCGCCAGCCAGGTTCCGCTGTTTCAAAGGGAAGCCGCAGCCGGACATAGGCGCCCTTGAAGAGCCCTTGGTCCGGATCAGCAAGGAAGTCCTTGATGGCGGACTGTGCGTTCCCGTCCGTGAGCGCGAACGTGGTGGCGAGGTAGTCGGAAAGTCCGCGACGCAGGTCCCCGGCCTGGGTGGTGGGCAGAAGCTCAGACATCAGGAATTCTCCTCCAGCATGCTTGAGAAGTGCGCGTATGCCGTCCGCATGTCTTCCTCGCGGTCGAAGCTTTGGAAAGGGAACTCGAACACGTACTCCACGCTGCTCTGCGGGTGCGTCCAAGTTCGTTCTGCGAGCGTCAGGTTCTCGCCGACCTTGCGATAGAGCCGATTCATGTCGCCTGGAACTTTGCGGCCGTTCGCGTCATACAGGTCGTTCTCTTCGTAGCCTCGGAGAACGGGAAACTGAGTTCGATAGATGGTGCACAGTTCATCGATGGACAAGCCCCAGGCAATCGCCACCAAGACGTCTATTTCGATTTCAGTTGCTCGTCGAGATTCAGCAAGTCGGAGACCTGCGTTAGAGTGCCACGGAGTACCTGTGGCGTCTGCCCACAAGGGGGCGAATACTTCTGTCAGACAAACAAGTTGGGCCATTCGGCCCACTAGCTCCCGGGAGATTTCTTCTTGGTTTCTCCCTAGAATCGGGAATCCTTCAACAAACGCTCCGCGTAAGTCCCCTGCTCCGGAAACTTTGAGGAGGAAGTCTGCTGGAACGGAAGCAAACGTTCCGGCGGTACCAAGAATGGACGCTGCGGACAAGTCGGGTCGCCCCGCCGCATGGACTCCATCAACATGTGCGGCTCCCGGTGGCATGACGCTTGCGTGCCACGAGCGCTTACCCGTCGTGGACGACATTCGGCGCCAGGCAATTCGGAAGTAGTCCAGGGGGTCAGCCGCACCGTCCACTGTCATCCACTTCGTATACTCAGCTCTGTACTCCGTGGCCGACATGGCACGCTGATAGCTCGTGCGAGGAATGAAGTCCGCGGGGAGCGCCTCCAAATCAAGTTCCGTCCAATCGAGGTTATTCTTCATAGTCGGGTTGGGTTGCTTGGCAAAAGGGTTCGCCACAGTGAAGTGCGGGCCCTGCAGGATGATGTCCTCCCAGGAGCCAGGCACAGAGGAGCCGACCTCGAAGTACCCCTTCTTGCGGTCGATGGACTCATCCCATCCGCGCGAGTACTGAAGTCCCAGTTCTCGGACTCGGGGCGCCCTGCTCAGTTTTTCGAGCACTCGCGAGCTTGCACGGTTCACGGGATAGACCATCCGCGCCTGGACCGCTGGAGTGCCCAGATCATCGAGGATGTTGGCCCACACGGCCAGGGCAGCTTCGTCCACATGGATGATGCGTTCGAGGTGGGGCCGAGTGTCCCACCTGCCATCGCCGTCTTTTAAACCCGGAACTTCGCCGGATCCGTCGTGAACCTCGGAGCGGGCGATGGTTTCCGGGTGGTATAGAGATGCCGCCATCTTGAATTGTGGAGATTCGCGTCGTGCCCCGTAAACGTGAACGCCGTAAGTCACGTGGTGATCGATCTCGAAAAGTGACAGTTCGTTGATGAACTGCCAGTGCCGGCGCAGACGACGGTAGGTCTCGGCCCTGAGGTGGGCGGCTTTCTTCTCAGTGAAGTGTGATTCAGGATGAAGCAAGGCAATTGACCCGGTCTCAGAGGAGGAACGCCAGGTGCGAACCATAAACGCCCGGTAAAGATCCGGCTGCAGGCCAGCCAACACGGAGTAATCACCGACTGACCCTAGGAATTCCGCGAGGACAGCCGTGGGAATCGCATTCTCAACGAAGTATTCTCGCATTCCCGCTCGGCCCAGAGTCTCTTCGCGCTTGACCTTGATCTGTGCCTGCGTCGGTTTCTCCGCCAACTGCCACCACGGATCGCCTTCGCCCAACAGAGCGGCTTCGTCAGAGCGCGGCCTGACCCACGGCGGGTTACCCACCTGAAGATCGAATCCCCCACGTCCAAACACTGAAGCGAAGTCCAGTTCCCAGTGAAAGAAGCCCTGGTCGGTGGCGACATCTTCACAAACCTGAAGCCAGCCATGTTGCTTCTTAGCGATATCGATGTCGGCCACCAGGGCAAAACTGAGGTCGGCCCGTTCGGCGTCGTTCAGTTCTTCCCAGGTTGAGGAGGCACCAAACGTTTGTTGCCCCGCCATCTTCGATTCCTTGCCCTGCAGTCCAAGAATCATTTCCAGTGCTGCGAGCCAATCGTCCAGTGTGGGAGGCGTTGCCCCGCCGGTCGCCCGCTCGGTAAGAGGCCAGAACCACAGCGCGTTCCACGCATCCATGACCCGGCGGAGGCGCTGGTAGGCGCCGTTCGGATCGTTGAGGGTCTCCTCGATCTGTTCGCGGGTGACGGCTTCAGGCCGAGTTCCTGCATCGCCGGGCGCTACAACCGCAGGGTGTTTGCCGAAGTAGTCGATGTCCCGGCGGGCCTCCGATTCGGCGACCTGAAGCCGGCGCAGCGTGAGCTTCCACAGGGATTCGACCCGACGCCCGAGGCTCACCATACGGTCGCTCTGCGTTTTGCTGGGCTTGGACTTGATCTTGTTGCGCCAGGCCTTGAGCTCCTTCTGGGCCTCCGCTGCAAGATCTTTGACTTCCTTGGCCTCGGCCGCCGCGCCCCAGCCCTCGGCAGGTAGCAGGAAATGATGGATGCGGCCCACCACGTTGGGATCGTCGGACTCGGCATTCATAGCATCGACGAGGCCGGTCACAGGCGCGTCCTGCGGTGCGCTCTTCAGCCATGACTTGTCGTTGACTGACTGCCGTGAAAACGTGGCTCGGCGGGCGCCGATCAGCGAGTTGCCTGGACGCAGGCGAAGCCCGAACCAGGGCGCCTGCAGGTCCTTCACCATGGTGTCGAGCCAGAGGGAGACTTCGGCTAGTTCCACCGCCGTCGAATTCAGGTCCACGCCGTGGACCTGGTGCAGCGCGATCTGGGCCTTGACCTTCTGGAGTTCCTGCGGATATTCGTCCGCGGGGATCCGGACGTCCAGCTCATCCTGTTTGCGTTTCAGGTACTCGTCGGCGAGCTGGCGGACCGCTTCCAGCGCGAACGCGCCGGATCCCAGGGCCGGCTCGCAGACCGTCAGGTTAAGGATGTCGTCGGCCGCGGTCTTCTGGTCGTTTTGGTCCATCAGCTCTTCGAGCGCCTGGGAGACGACGAACTTGGTAAGCACCTCAGGGGTGTAATAAGAGGCAGACTGTTGGCGTTCGCGGCCGGCGAGCCGGAAGACGAACGAGCCTGCGGTGTGTAGGACCGGGCGCCGCTCCCCTGTCCGTTCGTCTTCCTCCACCACGAAGTGCTTGGCGTCAATGGACTCGGACCGGTCCACTGGGACCACCCAGGAACCCTTTTCCGGGTTCCCGTCCCTGGCCACCTCGTGCAGTGGCTCCGTGGCGATGAAACCCGTGTAGGACATCAGGCCCTCATAGACGGCCCCGAGCTGGTTGATGCCCAGTTCCGCGTAGGAAATGAAGCCCCGGTCCTTGCCCTTGGTTTCCTTACTGAGCAACAGGTGCTGGAGGACTCGCTGCAGCTCTGCGTTGCTGAGCTTGGTGCCGTTGATGAGGGACGTTGCGGCGTCGTGGAAGAGGTCGGCCTTGAGCGGTTGGAAGACCAGGCCCTCGTTCTCACCGGAGGCATGGTCGGTCGGGTTTGCTCCTGCCGGAGCGTGGCCGTTGTCCACCAGGCGGAACAGCTGCGCGAGGGATTCGTAGATGTGGGTGCCGCGACGGGACTCCGGGGACTGGATGTTGACCAGGGTTAATTCCCGCAGCCTGTCAAGGCCGTAGCCCTCGTTGTATTCGCCAGCCCCGACGGGGAGGACGCCCATCTCCGGGGAGGCCTCCGCATAAAGAAGGAAGAGGATCCGGTAAAGGAAACGCAGGGACTGGCGGGCCAGGACCTGACCGTCCACGTCCTCGACGCCCAGACCTGCTGCACGGCGGCGGTCCAGGACATCGTTGGCGATGATTTCTATGGAACGCCGGATGCCTTCGCGCAGGTCTTGGGAGACGCCCACGGTGTGTTTGACGGAGGCCTCAAGGACGCCGTCCCACCAGATGGAGCCATCTGGCGTCGGCATAAGAGAGTCGCGGCCGAAGATCGTCAGGAACCGGTCCGTCTCGGCGTTCTTCTTGGTGTCGTTGCGGTCCGCGACCAGGAGCGCGTCCGCGGCCAGGTAGCGGCCCTCGGCCCAGCGTTCCTGTTCGGTCAGCACCAGCCAACGTCCCGCCATGATGACGACAAATTTCGGGGCCTTGTCCGACAGATACGCCTCGGACACGGTCTTCGCCACCGTCAGCGCCGGGGAAGGCTCTTTACCGTCCACCAGAACCCGCCCGAGCGGAAACGCCGTGGACAGGACGTCTTCCAGGGCGTCCGCCGGGGCGGCCTCGAGGAACAGAACCTCTAAGTTCTCCATGGCCCATACGCCGGGGACGAGCGTTTCGGTGCCGCTGCGCTCGAAGGTGACGGCCGCCGTCGTACCCTTAAACCCGAGGGCACCGCGCAGTAGGGCGTAGGCCTCGGACGCACCCGCCGGATCTTCCGAGAGCCCGGCGAGCAGGATCTGGAGGCGTCCGCGGACCTCGGCGAAGCGGGTCAGGGTGGTGAGGTGGCCTTCCTTGCCTGCCTCGTCCCAGCTCTTGCGGAGTTTAGCGACCTCGGCCTGGAAGGATTCCTTGGTGGAGTCCGTGGTGAAGAAGTGCTCGCTAATCCAGTCTTCGCCTACAACGATGGAATCAAAGGACGGCATTACTGGTCAGCACCTTCCGGGACGGCGACAGGGGTTGCGCGGGGAACGACGATCAGGAGGGGGCGGACCAGGCGTTGGGCCGGGGCGAGCGACTCCGCGATGCGCTGCTCCTCGCTGACACGCTCGCGTTGCTTTTTCACTTCCGCCCGCTGCGCGAAGTCGAAGGACAGCTGGGTCCAGCCCGTGGCCCGGTCCTTCCAGGCCAGCAGGCGCTGGTTGGCAGAGTCGGCAGCCGCTTCAAACGTCAGCTGCATGGTCTGCCGGGCGCTCTCCACCGCCTGCGGCAACAGGGCCTGCAGCCCGTTCACCCTGACCGGTCCGGGGTTGGTCGCCTTGGCGTCGACGCCGATGCTGCCTAGGTGCGCACCCAGATCTTCGAGGGGTTCGGAGAGACAGAACGTCGGGTTGGCGGGGTCGGGGAAGTCCACGGCGATGAACGCTTTGGAGACCACCTGCCCGCGGCGGTTCATCAACGTCCCCATGAGCAGGACCTGGGCGGCGTCGACGTCGCCGCGGACCACGAGGACTTCGCTGCGGGACATCGAGGACAGGGCCCGGTCGCTGGCCCAGTCCAGGACGGGGTGGAGCGGGCCGAGGTAGTGGGCCTCGGGCCAGCTCATGTCATCGGATTCGCGGGCGCGGTTCAGTTCCCTGGTGCCGGCGTCGACTGTTGTGGCGAGTTTGAGCCGCTCGGTGACCCGCCGCTCGGCCAGGTAGTTCTGCGGGAGGTAGCCGAGCCGGTGCTGGAGGTCGACGGGCGGGTTGAGTTCGGCGAGGCCGTGTCCGGCGTGGACGGTCCAGCCGAGGACCTTGTGCGGATCGCCGAAGGCCTCGTTAAGGGCTTCGTCAAGGAAGTCCAGGTCCGTGGAGTAGAGACCGAGCGGCTCTTCGACCGGGATGGTCTCGGTTTCCCCGTCATCCTTCAAGGCCTCGAAGTCGAGGAAGTCCCAGAGATCGCCTGAGTCCGGATCGGCGTCGGGATCCCCGACGACGTCCTCGAAGTCCTTCTTGCCGAGCAGAACGTCGCGGATGGCGTCTTCTTCCTGCTTGACGCTGTACTGCCCCATCAGGGACGCGACGTCGTTGAGGACCGTGTGCGCCTCGTACTCGCGTTCCATCAGGCGCGTCAGGACCTTGATGTCGCCTGAGAAACGGGTGTTGAGAGGGTTCAGGAGCAGGGTGGTGATCTGCGGTTTCTGGCGCTGGCCGAACCGGTCGATACGGCCGTTCCGCTGTTCGATCCGGATCAGGCTCCAGGGGATGTCGAAGTGGATCAGGTGATGGCATTCGGCGTGCAGGTTCACGCCTTCGGAGGCGACGTCGCCGGTGACCAGGACACGCAGCGGGCTGTTGCCGCGCTTGAACTGGTCCACGATGCTTTGCTGTTCGACGTCGCTGAGGCCACCGTGAAGGAGGCCGACGTTTTCGGGCTTGAGGCCGAGAGCTTTGGGCAGTGTCTCCTGCAGCCATTTCAGGGTGGCGACGCGCTCGGCGAAGACCACCGCCCGCATCGGGGAGCCCTTGCCGACGCCGATTTTCTTCAGGTAGCTGACGAGTTCCGTGTGCTTGGCGGAGTTGCCTGTGTTGGCCGTCTCGGCGAGCTTGCAGAGCCGTTTAAGGGCTTCGGTTTCTTTGGCCTCTGAGGGGGAATCGGCGTCGAGCTTCCTCAGGCGCTCGGTGACCGTTTCGAGAAGTGCGGCAGGGCTGGAGAGGAACGCCTTGGCTAGGATCCAGGAGAACAGCGCGCCGTTCTGACCCGAATACGGCGCCGGTTTGCCGTCGGGGTAGAGCCACACGTCGGAGAGTTCCTCGGCGATGGCGTTCTCCGCCGCGGAGGCGGACACGAGTCTGTTGTCCGGTTCTTCCCGCTCGGCCCAGTCCGCGCCGACTTCCTGGGCGACCTCAGGGCTGTGCCGGTGCCGGCGGATGATGAGGTTCTCCACGTGCTTGGGGTCGAAAGTGCCATCCGGGCGGACGGCGGTCGGATCCAGCAGTCGCAGGATCTCGGCGAATGACTCGTTGCGTCCGTTGTGCGGCGTGGCGGAGGCCAGGATGAGAGCCTCGGTGTTCGGCGCAAGCACCCGGGCCAGCTCGTTGTTCAGGGCCTGGGTGTTGGTGACGTTGTGGGCCTCGTCGATGACCACTGCGTCCCAATGCAGCTTGCCGAGCTGTGCCCGGTAGCGGGGGCTTTTGAGTGTATCCATGGAGATGATGGCGCGCTTGTAGAAGGTGAAGGGGTTGCGGGTGGCCGGGAGCTTCTGCCGGATCTTCTGGATGCCGGCGGAGTCGAGGCGGACGAAGGGCAGAGCGAAGCGGCACCATAGTTCGTGCTGCATCTGCTCCAGCACATGGCGGGGGGTGACGATGAGGATGCGTTCGCCGCGGCCGCGTTTGACCAGTTCGCTGAGGATCATGCCGATCTCGAGGGTCTTGCCGAGGCCTACGGCGTCGGCGATTAGGATACGTGGCCGGATGTTCTTGGTGTCCAGGGCTTTCGCGACGGCGATCTGCTGGTACTTGAGGTTCCGCGACAGCATGCGGGTGGAGACGGTCAGGTACTCCGCCGACTGGGGTGTCGGCGTCTTGCGGAGGGTGGTCTCCAGGAACAGGCGGGCCCGGCGGTAGTTGGGAGTGTCATCGGCCACGACCTTGGACTTGGCCGGGTCCACGACTTCGATGGTGTCCAGTGCGGAGTAGAAAGCGGCCGTGGTGTCCCTGACAAGCTCGCTG
The DNA here is from genome assembly GCF_055412865.1 of Pseudarthrobacter ribosi. Classification (NCBI taxonomy): domain Bacteria; kingdom Bacillati; phylum Actinomycetota; class Actinomycetes; order Micrococcales; family Micrococcaceae; genus Pseudarthrobacter; species Pseudarthrobacter ribosi. The sequence continues at coordinate 50,746 of NZ_JBVAYZ010000004.1, forward strand.
AGGCCCTGGACCCTAATGAGGGTACCGTCGACGGATTTCTCGACGCTGGTGACGAGCCAGTCCTCGTCACGCACACGGACCACCGAACCGGGTGCGACATTGAGTTCCCGGTGTGTGGCTGTAACTGTCAAGACCTGCTCCTGTACTTCGTGGTTCCCCAGCGGGAGCTTTTCGCCGTTGCACGGCCTGATGCTCCCAAGCCATTATGTACGGCTATGTAGCCTCCCGGCGGTCGGTCCGCGGAGTCTTTGAGGACACTTAGCGTCATCCAGGGTCGGTAATGGGCTTCTGGGTCGTTCTGAGCACCCGGTATGAGCAATGGCAAAGAGTCGCAGCCTGCGTGCCCACCAGGTGCCGATGCCATCGTAGTCGCGGTCACGCTAGGGATTTGTCCAAGACTGGCAGTTAGACAGCCGAGAGGGCCCGGTTGAGGTCACAGGTGTTGGATTCACGCCGAACTAGCGAGTTGAGGTACCCCCCATGTGAATACCCACGTCCGCTAATGAACCGAGCAGAAGTTAGAGCAAGTCCGACACACTGCGTCATTCAACTGGAAACAAGTACCCAAACTGAAATCACCTTTATCGGAAGATAATACGAGAAGCATCGACAATTCGCTTCCAATACATTGATGCAGAATAATGCGCCGCAGGATAAGCGCAGCTTTCAAACGTAAAAGGGGAGAAACTGTCGCCTTTGAGTCGCAACTCAAACCACTCCATATTATTTCGGGTGCTCGCCCAATGGATTAACGGCGCCTCAATCGACCGTCGAAAAACACCCGGATCCTGCCACGCATCGTCAAACTGAACGGCTTCCAACATGGTCCGGATCCACTTGAATACGGGGGCATCCACACGCCGGCCACGTTCAGTAAGTTTGAGCATAGCCTTTTCGGCTTTTGCTTCCGCCAGTGATCGGTCACTCCATGCCAAGATCGCACCTTGGTGCTGCATGGCAATTTCCCGACACGAATCAAGAATATCAGAAACTAAGTCAATCCTTGTATCGCGATTAAGTCTGTTCCTATCGATAAGCCGGTAGGAAAAGGTGATAATGCTACCTGCAATGAAAGTGAATATCGCCGCCCAAATAGCTATCGGAATACCATTAAACTCTTGGCCAGGCGCAGCAGGGGTGGCTATATTAGTGATTCAAATTCTCCTCAGTCAGGTTCGGAACCACATCAAATCCGAAGCCATCCACAACCTGCAACTCCCGAATCAGAGCAGGCAGGTTAAAGGAATCTACAAAGACTTTCCACAGAACCTGGTTGCTGACGCTTCGATGCAGCGCATTCTCCCCGAAGAGTATCCATCGACTCGCGGTCTTCGCGACCGACTTCCATAACAAACCCTTCGGCCCCTCATCAAGAAAGCCTTCTGGTTGTAGCAACAAATCACTAAAGTAGGTAGACATCGAAAGAAGTGACACAGACTTGTCGAATCGATCACGATAAGGACTGTCCTCAACTCTGGCGGGCGCCAAATATGTCACTCCCTGGGCATTGGCGATCATCATTTCCGTATTCGACTTTAGATTGATATTCGCACAGCGGCTTTCCAACTCCGCAACGAGTGAGGGGGCAATATCGAAGGCATTTCCGACACCAATATGGAATGCCACAATTTCACGTCTACTGCTGCGCAGCTTTCGCCTGAAGTCAGCATTAGTATCGGGCAGTCTTATCATCATGGAGAACTGCGTAGTAGACTTAGTCTCCAATCCAGGAAAAAGTTTGCTAACGATTTCTCTGAAAATAACTTTTGTAGCTAAGACCTCTTTTGCAACCCTTAACGTTGAAAGCTTCTTTAGTAAAGTCAAAAAATCCGGATCTTCAGACTCGACTTTTACGTTAGCTCGAATTCGTATAAGGGCAGAACCACCAGGATAACGCTCTATCATCACACTCTTGATGGAGCCACTAAGGCCATTCAGGTCGGTTTTTAGTGGCAACCTTGGAATTCCGGGTTGCCCAACCCAATCTGCGGAGTTGGTAATCCTGAGTATTAATCCATCGCTTAGTTTATAACGCTTAATATCAATGTGGTATCTCAAGGCCAACGAGAATAACCCGACCCTTCCATCCCCATCCACAGGCCGAAAAAAACGATTCAATTCAGAATCATCGGCCCATGGAACGTAGGGCTGAAATCGATAATGCCACTCGACCTCGACGTCTACAGCCATTGGGATGCACCGGGGGCTCGAACCCCGTCGCAATTGCTTGCGCCAATCCGCCTTGGGTGCACCTCGGTCACTTTCACTGCTCTAGAGTAACAAGCTCGCTGGATGGCCAGGTACGTTACGACGCAAAGCGATTCGTTCGGCCGAATTGCTACACACAGGATTGCCCCTTTCACAAGTACAAGTCGACGGGCGCTCCTACAGCGTCTACGCCGGCCTGGCCCTGATCTTCGCCTACTGCCTGGCCCCCTTCTACTGGATGGTCTCCAGCCTCCGCCGCACCGCGGACATCTTCGACAACACCCTTCTGCCGGCGCCGTTCTCGCTGGAGAACTACGCCAAGGTTTTCGACGGCTCCACGATGTTCGGCCAGGCGCTGCTCAACTCCCTGATCGTCGCCGGCACCACGACCACCTTCGCGCTGGTCCTGGGCGTGTTCGCCGCCTACGCCATCTCCCGGCTGAACTTCCGCTTCAAGTCCGTGATCCTGGGCGTCATCATCGCCACCTCGATGTTCCCCGGCATCTCCGTCGTGGTGCCGCTGCTGCGGCTCTTCACCGACGTCGGCTGGATCAACACCTACCAGGCGATGATCGTGCCGAACCTGTCCTTCGCGATCCCGCTGGCGGTCTGGAACCTCACCACCTTCATGAAGGCCCTGCCGTTCGACCTCGAGGAAGCGGCGATGATCGACGGCTGCACCAAGTGGCAGGCGTTCCGCCGGGTGCTGCTGCCCCTCGCCGCGCCGGGCGTCTTCACCACCGCGATCCTGACGTTCATCCACAGCTGGAACGAGTTCATCATCGCCCTGTCGATGATCAACGACCCGAAGATCCAGACCGCCACGGTCGCGATCTCCAAGTTCACCGGCGCCACCGAATTCCAGGCGCCCTTCGGCGAGCAGATGGCCGCCGGCGTGATCGTCACCGTCCCGCTGGTCATTATGGTGTTGATCTTCCAGCGGCGGATCGTCGAGGGCCTCACCGCGGGCGCCAGCAAATGAGTCCGGTCGAATCCAGCACCGTCGAGGAAAACACTTTCACGCCCGACGTGCAGTGGTGGCAGTCCGCCGTCATCTACCAGGTCTACCCGCGCTCCTTCGCTGACGGCGACGGCGTGGGCGACCTCGCCGGGCATTCTCGCTGGCTGAACCGGCCGCGGAGCCGTGGCTTCCGCAGCCCGCGGCATGGGGAACCCGCGCGATCGAACTCCAGCAGCAGGACCCGGAATCCTCGCTGGCGCTGGTCACCAAGGCGCTGGACATGCGCCGGCTGCTCTGGAGGAACGAGGTCTTCGGCCCCAACGACGGCGGCACCTGGCGCGTCGAAGCCGGGAACCTGCTGATCTGCGAACGCAGCGCCGACTTCTTCGTCGCCGTCGTCATGGGCACCGAGCCGGTCAGACTCCCTGCCGGGACTGTGCTGCTCAGCGCGGAGCCTCTGGCCGAGAACGGCTGGCTGCAGCCGAGCAACGCCGTCTGGGTGCTGCGGGACTAAGCCGACCGGTGGAACGCGTGCAATGGTCACCTTGGGAGTATGGATTCAGGGGACTAGGGCTTCTCCGGTGAAGTGGGGCCTCCCGATGCTACGCTTTCGGGACGCCTGAAATCGGTCTCAGGGTGGAAGCATCGGGGAGCGTTCTAAAGATGGATTTTGGCCTAGTTTCGGTACTCTTCGACTCCGTTATTCAGGCGTCTGTGATGGTCAGCGAGCATTCAGACCGGAAAAAGCAACAGAAGCGCGATCGCCTCACAACTATCGTCCAGCAGCTTGATGTGGAGGCTGTCTCGACAGCCGTCCGGCCTGCGAGGCTCGCCGGTTACATGCGCGGGGCAGTGGTAGCAGGACTGGTCCGTCCCATCATCGAGAGCCCCTCTTTCCGTGGTCTGATCAAAGAGATGTTCCTTGCTGTGGTAACCGACCACAGTGAGCAAAAGCTGGCCTTGGTCAAAAATTCGATGACTCTCGTTATCACAAATGGCCTCAAGTCGAAGGCGGCTGATTCAGACGTAGAGTATTTCTGCGAAAACGTCGTGCCTGCACTTTCTGAGTCGTGTCAGGCTGTCGTAGCCGCGGTGAGGACCTCCAACCCAGAAACTCTGGTTGCCCTTCAGAGCACAGCCCTCCTCAAACGATTGACTACAGTACTGGAGAACATCGACCGGCACTCGGCATCTCTGGCTTCCTCAACGGAGGATGCTGAGTTGCGCAGACTTTGGTTATCGACATATCGCAGGCTCTGCGAGAAGGACCACGGGTATATCGTTCCGCCCGACTTCGATACCAGCCGCAAGATTCCGATGTCGAAGCTCTACGTGATGCCTACAATCTCCACAGGCGGGCCCAACAGCTACAGGGACGGTACGGCTGTCCCCTTTGAGCATTTTCGGACCACCATCGACCGTACTGTCTTGTTGGGCGACCCTGGCGGGGGAAAGTCAACGCTCTCGAACTATTTGGCTTCCTATTGGGCAACAAATGATGGAGGCGTAGTCCCTTTCCATGTGACCTTGCGTGAGTACGCCAAGCAACCCAGTGAACTTTCGATTGCCGCCTACATTGAGCAGCAACTAGATGCTCATTATCAACATCCTGCGCCGGCGGGGTTTGTTGAGGATCTCTTGGTGTCAGGTGAAGCGGTGGTGATATTTGACGGACTCGATGAGCTGATTGACACCACCAAACGTCGGGCCGTGAGTGCCATGGTGGAGCTATTCGGTATCAAATACCCGCTTGCCGCGATCCTGGTAACTTCTCGACGAATCGGGTACGACCAGGCTCGGTTAGATCCCGACGTCTATCAAGTGCGCGTAATTTCCGAATTCCAGCCGGATGACGTGCGTGACTACGTTCACAAGTGGTTTGCATCGCAGGATGACTACTCGGAACAGCAAGCCGACCGGCTCGCGGGATCATTTATTGCGCAAAGCGAGTCGGTAACCGATCTTCGGACAAATCCACTGATGCTGGCTTTGATGTGCATCATCTTCCGCGGCGAAAACTTTATCCCGAGAAACCGCCCCGCCGTTTACGAGAAGTGCTCTACCCTGTTGTTCGAAAAATGGGACGGACACCGGGCGATTGAGGTGCCGCTTGAAGCGCGAGCACATGTGAACGCAGCGTTGATGCACGTTGCCCACTGGATGCTACTGAGCGGATCCGGCGACGTCGGGGTTTCCTACGAGAAGTTGGTTCGTCAGATGGCGACCTACCTCCGAGGGCGAGCCTTTGAAACAGAGGATAGCGCCACGAGAGCTGCCGCGGAATTTGTTGATTTTTGCAAGGGAAGAGCGTGGGTCTTCGCGGACGCTGGGACCACGGCTGAGGGCGAGCCCTTGTTTACATTTACCCACCGCACCTTTATGGAGTACTTCGCGGCCTTTCACCTCACCCGGATCAACGACACACCCGAGAAATTGGCTCGCGCCCTCCTTCCTAAGGTTGCGGCGGAAGAATGGGATGTAGTCGCGCAGTTAGCGATTCAAATTGAAGATAAAGCGGTGGACCGCGGCTCTGAACGAGCGTTGCGAATTATGATCGACGAGCCGAGGAAGCGTACACTTCACGGGCGCACCAACATCTTGGAGTTTGTTGGCCGTTGTGCTTCCTTTTCGACTTTGTCACCCTCGTTCATGCGCGACTTGACTCATCGCTGTCTCACTCTAATGCTCAAGGATATGGTCGAGACATCGGGTGCAGAGATTTCGATCATCGGCCCTTGGCTTTCAGTGATGCGCGCTGGCCTCATTGCACATAAAGATACTGTTGCTGAGGCTCACAAGGCATACTTAGCGACGGCCCTGGAGCAACCGGATAGTGAGATGTGGAAAGCGGCCTGCGAATTTGTGTTCCTCGGCTTAGGTGTGACATGGCCGTCTGCCGTGCGATCCAATTCACCGTGGTCTACTTGGTGGCCCACCTTTCATGAAATTGCTCAAAACTCCGCCTCGCATCTGCGGGCCTACTCGGCAGATCAGCCCGCTAGTCGCCCGGGTTTGATGGTTAGCGGTGTCCAATCTGTGGATGCCACGTTGAAGGCCTACCACAAGGAGGGTTGCGGCTTTGTTGAAACATTCTTTGGAGGTAATGATTCCCAGTTTCGATATTTCATGATCCCCAATTTGGCCACGATTTTGTGGGAAATAGGCGGAAGCCCACTACCCATGGATGCGCGGCAGGAATTTGCCTGTGGCGAGTCGCTGGCCGAAGCGTTTCTGAATGAGTTCTGGTCCCATACTCCGAAGCGAGTCGGCGATCCCGCTCGGGATCGTCTTACAAGGACCTCCTTTGGTGAAAAGATGGAGCTCCTGCCGAATAAGCCCCAGGCCGTCCTGGATGCTGGCTTTTTGGTAGCTTTGGCTGAGCATGAAGTCTTGACGATCATGTACAACGGGCACTATCCGGGTGAGGTAGAGGGATATATCGGCGATGTGATAAATGTTCGAGAGAAGAGAAATGGGGCTAAAGTGGTCGATCTAACGACTGCTTCATTGTCCCAAAAAGCGACCACATTCGCCGAGAAATGGATGAATGGGGAAGTGGACATATTTGAGGATTCGACTCCCACGCCCTCCGCGGTGGCAGATAGTCATCAAGCGCCGATTATTCTGCGAGCGGGTGCGGAGTAGTCCGGAACCGAGTTAGTTTGCGCCGACCACACGGGACGATTGGTTTCGGATTGCTCTCCGTCGTGTCGGTCCTGTCGGGGGGTTAGAACGGCGCGGGGTCGCCGCTGTTGGTGCGGATGTCGTCGCCGCGCAAGGCCCTTCGCAGATGAGTATGGATAGGGGCGGTCTGAGTCCGGCGCCGCGGGTATAGGCCGTTTCCGGTGCGGCGTGGTGCGGCGGGAAAGAGGTCAGGGCCTCTTTGAATTGGTAGCGACCAAGCAACCAATATTCAAAAGAGACCCTGACATGACTACCTCTATGTCTGGTTCCGATGGCCGCTGGTGCACGCGCGCGGACACGTTGCTCGGTGTCGAAGGCGTCCACATCAGCTCCGTCACAGCACCCCAGGCGGGCTGGTTCTTTGCGTCGAGACCGGGGAGCACATGACCGGCTCCCCGGACTGCGGCGGCGTCGCGATCGGGGACGGACGCCGGCATGTCCGGATCCACGACATCCCCTGTTTCGGCCGCCCGGTGCGGCTGCTGTGGGCCATACGTGTCTGGCGCTGCCCGGACCAGGACTGCCCGAGAACGACGTTCACCGAGGAGCACCCGCCGGCCGGCCCCCGGGCGAAACTGACAACACGTGCTCTGAACTGGGCAACCGATGCGCTCCAGCGTTTCGACACCTCGGTCTCGGCCCGGCCCCACCAGCTCGGCGTCTCCACACCGTCTGGCACGGGATCAGGGTAGAAGCCGCGCGGCGGATCGCTGACACAGGCCGGTTGAAGGGCGCGGATGCCCTCGGCGTCGACGAGCATGCTGGGCCCACACCGGGCCGCCCGGCACCGGGATGGTCACTGGGATTGTGGATCACACCCGTGACGCTTACGGCGTTGTTCACGCCAGGCTACTGGACCTCGTTCCGGGACGTTCCGGGACGGCCTACGCGGACTGGCTCAAAGACCGCGGCGCCGGATTCGCGGTCGGGATCAGGACCGCCGCGCTGGATCCGTTCCGCGGTTACGCCAACGCGATCCGCGACGAGCGGCCCGGAGCCATCACCGTTCTGGATGCATTCCCTCTCGTGAAGCTGGGTTCGGCCATGGTCGAAGAGGTCCGCCGCCGGGTCCAGCAGGACACCCTGGGCACGCGGCCGCAAGGGCGATCCGCTCCACGGGATCCGCCGGACCCTGCAGATCGGCGGGGACCTTCATATTCGACACGGCGGTTGAACCTGTGGTGACCGAGACAGCAGGCCAGGGTGCAGCGGTGAGGGCATCCTGCACGAGCGTGGAGCCGCGAGTGGCCGAGTTCTCCGACGGTGTTCTGAGCACGCTTCGCGGGTCGCTCGGCGTAGGCCGGGAAGAGCTGCACCCTGCGTACCCTCCGATGATCCCTTTCCCAGGGAACTGGCACCCCATTCTCGTCTTCGCAGCACAAACGACCTTTGACTCATTCGTTTTCGACCCGGTCCCCATGCGCACGCTGATGGATGCCCAAAACTGGGCTGGCACCGTTGCAATCCACTTCCGTCAGCGTCCCGAGGGTGCCAGAGTTGAGCGATGAATGAGGAAGCGGGAGGCAACGTGCCGCATACTCTTGAAGCTGTCCTGCACGACGGCACCGCCATTCACGTGTCCATCCAAGGAGCGGGTCGTTCCGTGCTGCTCCCGGTCCGGATCGAGCCTTACCCGCCGTCGGAAGCGGAGACGATGCGGCGGTGGGGTGCGGACCCTGAGCTGGGGCCGAACTTGGCCGCCGGCCTTTCCCCCTCGTATCGCGTCATCTCGGCGGACTACGAGGGTCACCGAATGGAACACCCCGCGCCGGACACCCTGACGCCGGCCAATGTTGTGACCGACCTGCTGGCCATCGCGGACGCGGCCGGTACGTTCGCGTATTACGGGTACTCGTGGCTGGCGCTGGCCGGGCTGCAGCTTGCCGTCCGCACGGACCGGCTCTGGGCGCTGGCCATGGGCGGCTTTCCGCCTCTCGACGGCCCGTACCAGAGCATGCTCTCGATCACGCGCTCGGCGCACAGGATGGCCACCGAAGCGGCCGCGCAAAGACAACCCTCCGACGTCGAAGCTGGTGTTGCCGGGATTGACGCAAGCGACATTGAACCGGGCGACTGGGACGCCTTCCCGATCCAGACGTCGCCGGCGCAGACCCGGCAATTCGTCACTTTGTATGAGGCGCTTCAAGACTTCGACGACTCTAAGGTGACGCTGCCGCCGCGTCTTGCACGGCTGGCTTTTGCCGGCTCGGCAGACAGGATCGACTACGGTCCGGCCTGGGACAACGTGCAAGTGAGAATCGGCGAGCCCCTCGCCGCCCACGAACGCGAGCTCACTGCCGCCGGATGGGATGTGCGCGTCCTCCCCGGCCTTGATCACATCAGCACAATGAACAGCAGTACCGCGTTGCCCCTGCTTCAAGACTGGCTCCGGAATCTTTAGCGTCAGCCGAAGTGCAGGTGCGGGCATGCGGCTTTCATCGAGATCATCGCGCTGGCTCCTGCTTACTACGCGAACTGCGCAGCGGTTCGGGCTGCCAGGGCAGCGCCGATACGCGCCGGCCAGCCCGGCTACAGTCGAAGCCTGGACCGCGACGGCGACGGCGTCGGCTGCGACAAGTAGAGACCCTCGTGGGCTAGATGGCCGCACACTTCGATGCTCGGAAAGTAGATGTCAGGTAATGAGGAACCCCCGTTAGTCATTGTGACTAACGGGGTTCCTAGCGAACAAGACGTCCCTCACCACCAGCGGTGGCGGCATCATGGGTTCTGGCATGCGCACTTCGGTGTGCCTACCTCCGCTTCTCCGGTGGCCGGTTTTCTCACGGACCTTCATGTCGATGCAACAGCCGGCGAACTCGGGTTTCAGTCGATGAGCACCGGGGCCTTGGCACGCTCCGAGGATTCGACAACGGGCAAAACGTTCCCCGAGCGGTGGTGAAGCCAGTTAGCCACCGCCAGAAGCGCCACCAGTGCGAACGTGCTTAGGAGCTGGGGACGGGAATCCTCGCCGATGAAGCCCACCGTGAAGATCGCCGCCAGGATGAGCAGGCCAAAGCACGTAAGCCACGGGAAGCCGGGCATCCGCAGGGGAAGCTCCGTTCCCTCGCGGTCGGCACGGAGGCGCAGCGCGAGCTGGGCCAGGAGCGCGGACGTCCACACCAGCAGGCACGTCGAGCCCACAATGTTGAGCAGGACCGGAAGCACCTTCTCGGGGAAAGCCAGCTCCAGCACAACCGTGACAACGCCGAAGGCAACGCTGGCCAGGACTGCGACAACCGGGACACGCGCCTTGGACACCGAGGCAAGCAGGCGCGGCGCTTCACCGCGCTCGGCGAGAGAGAACGCCATCCGCGAGGCACCGTAAAGGTTGGCGTTGAGGGCGGAAAGCAGTGCCGCCACAGCCACCAGGGTGATGGCGGTGGCCGCGCCGGGCATGCCGGCGGCGTCCAGCACGGCGGCGAACGGGCTCTTCAGCCCCGCCGAACCCACGGGAACCACCGCCGCGATCACGAAGATGGCGCCGATGTAGAAGATGAGGATGCGCCACAGCACGGTCCGGACCGCCGTCTTCACGCTGCGGGCCGGCTCAGCGGTCTCAGCTGCCGCCACGGACACGATCTCGGTGCCGCCGAACGCGAACGCCACCACGAAGAGTGCCGTGGCGATCCCGGCGAAGCCGCTGGGTGCGAATCCGTCTCCGGTGAAGTTGGTCAGGCCCGGCGACTGCACGCCCGGCAGCCAGCCGAAGAGCAGGGCAGCGCCCACCAGGAGGAACCCGACGATTGCTGCCACTTTGAGCAAAGCGAACCAGAACTCGAACTCGCCGAAGTTCTTCACACTGGTGAGGTTCACAGCGGTGAGCACCACGATGAATACGAAGGCCATCAGCCACACCGGCAGCGCCGGGAAGATGGTGGCCAGCAGGCCGGCCGCACCGAGCGCTTCGGCCGCGATGACCACCACGAGCTGGATCCACCAGAGCCAGCCCACCGTGGCGCCGGCCACCGGCCCGTAGGCCTTGGCGGTATAGACGGAGAAGGCACCGCTGTCCGGATTGGCGGCGGCCATCTCGCCGAGGGCCCACATCACCAGGATGATGAGGGTGCCGGCTACGAGGTAGGAGATCAGCACGGCCGGGCCGGCAGCCTGGATGCCGGCGCCGGAGCCGATGAACAGGCCCGCGCCGATGGCGCTTCCGAGCCCCATCATGGTGAGCTGGCGGGGTTTGAGTGCGGCGCCCAGTGCGCGGCCAGACGTCTTTGTCTGTTGTTCCATGGGGAGTCCTCTGGTTGTAGGTGGAACGGATTGGGGTTTCAGGTCAGTCGCTTATTGAAGCAGCGTGGGCTGCCAAAAGCCGGAGCACGCGGTCGTTGGAGTCGGGGCCGGCAACGGTGATCCGGATGCCGTCCCCCTGGTACGCCCGGACCAGGATGCCCGCGCGGTCAAACGCGTCCACCAGCCTCGCCTGGAGCAGCTCATCCGCACGGATCCACAGGAAATTGCCCTGGCTCGCCTGCAGTTTCCAGCCCTGGGCGTCCAGCTGCGCGGCCATCCGGGCACGTTCCTGCCTGACGGCGGCGACGCGCGCTTCCATCTCCTCCCCCGCGTCCAGCGATGCGATGGCCGCCTTCTGGGCCAGTGCGCTCACCGAGAAGGGAAGGGCGGTCCGGCGAAGTCCCTCGGCGATGGCGGGCGAGGCCACGGCGTATCCCACGCGCAGCCCGGCCAGTCCGTAGGCCTTCGAGAAGGTGCGCAGGATGCAGACGTTCGGGTACTGGCGGTAGAGCGCCAGGGAATCGGGGCCGCTGCCCGCTTCGGCGTATTCCACGTAGGCCTCGTCGATCACCACAAGGATGTCGGAGCGGACGGACCGCAGGAAGGCCTCAATACGTTCATGGCTGATCGGCACGCCGGTGGGATTGTTGGGGGTGCAGAGCAGGATAACCTTCGTGCGGTAAGTGACGGCCGCGGCCATGGCGTCGAGGTCGTGCCCCTCGGCGTCGTCCAGCGGGATGCGGACCGGCCGGGCGCCTGCGAGCTCCACCAGGATGGGGTACGCCTCGAAGGAGCGCCACGCGAAGATCACCTCATCCCCGGCGTCGCACAGTCCGGTGATGATCTGCTGGAGGACGCCCACGCTGCCGGGTCCCACTGCGACCTCCCCGGCGGTGACGCCCAGGTGCCGGGCGAGCCGTTCGCGGAGTTCGACGGCGGCACTGTCCGGGTAGCGGTTCATGGTGCCGGCCGCTTCGGTCACCGCAGCGGCGGCAGCAGGCAGCGGAGCGTAGTGGCTTTCGTTGCTGGCGAGGGCTGCAACGTCCAGGCCGGCGCTGCTCCGGCCCGGGACGTAGGGCGGAAGTCCGGCCACCGCGCCACGAAGGGTGGGAAGCGCGGTGTCCGGTGCGGTCAGGATCTGGTCACGGGTCATGAGGAACGATCATGATTGTGACCCGGCCCACAATGCAAGATACCCTCAACCCATTGGGACTTCTGCTCAACATCTACTGTCTGTGGTGAAAATATGACCATCCCGAACCCCCGCACCCTGGATTCACTCGACGGCAGGATCATCCTGGCCCTCGACAAGGATCCCGAAGCCAGCGCCCTGGCACTCTCGCGGACGCTCGGCGTCGCGCGGAACACGGTCCACGCCCGGCTGGCACGGCTCGAGCGCAGCGGCGCCCTCCGCTCCTTCAGCCGGAGGCTGGATCCCGCCGCGCTGGGCTATGACCTGATGGCCTTCCTCTCCCTGTCCATCAGCCAGACCCGGACAGGCGCGGTGGAAGACGGGCTCGCCGCGATCCCGGAGGTCATCGAGGTGCACGCCACCACCGGGGACGCGGACCTCATGGCCAAGGTGGTGGCACGCAGTACGGCCGATCTCTACCGCATTACCAACGAGATCCTGGAAATCGAGGGGATCCAGCGGACCAGCACGGCCATTTCCGTGCTGGAACTCATGCCGCCCCGCTACGACGGCCTCCTGGGCAGGCTGTCGACCCAGGAATCCCGCCCTTCCACCTGACCGGGAGATGCGCACCACAAGTGCGCAGATTTTCAGTTCCGGCCGCATCTTACTGCCAAATATCCCAATCGAACTGCACTCTCTTGCCTATCTGTGAACCAGCCCACATGATTCCTGCATGACTTCACTTACCGTCTCCGGCCGCGTGGCGCAGGTCCTCAGCAGCTATCTCAGCGATGTTTTCGGTGTGATGGGCAACGGCAACGTCTACTTCCTGGACGCCGCGGAGCAGCTGGGCCTCCGCTTCTCCCCCGTCCGCCATGAAGGCGCCGCCATCGCCGCGGCAGACGCCTACTACCGGACGTCAGGACGCCTCGCCGCGGGCACCACCACCTACGGCCCCGGCTACACCAACGCACTCACCGCCCTCGCCGAAGCAGTCCAGGCGCAAATCCCCGTGGTGCTGGTCACCGGAGACGCCCCGAGCAGCGGCGCCCGGCCCCAGGACGTGGACCAAGCGGCGATCGCCGCAGGCCTCGGCGCGGCCACCTTCACCGTCACCCGCGACGCCGCGGGCTCCATCACACAGCAGGCGGTGGAGTACGCACTCACCAAGCGGACCGCCGTCGTGATTGCCATTCCCTACGACCTCGCGGCACTCGAGGCTGCGGACGAAGAGCTTCCCGCGCCGCTGGCACCCGCGGTGAGTGAGGACGTCGACGGCGGCCTCGGGCAGGTAGCCCGCCTGCTCGCCGGGGCGAAGCGCCCGCTGATCCTCGCCGGCCGCGGTGCGCATCTCGCCGGCGCCGGCCCGGAGCTTCGGGAGCTCGCCGACCGTCTGGGCGCGCTGACCGCCGGAACCGCCCTGGCGCTCAACCTCCTCGAAGGCGACGGATACCTCGGCGTCGCGGGCGGCTTCGGCACGGACACCGCGGCCGGACTCATGGGCGAGGCCGATGTGGTCCTCGTGGCAGGGGCAAGCCTGAGCCCCTTCACCATGCGGTTCGGGCACCTGCTCGGCCCGGACAGCACCGTCATCCAGATCGACGCCGCCCTGCAGCCGACGCACCCCCGGGTGGATACGTTCGTCAGCGCGGACGTGAATTCTGCTGCGGGACGCATCCTGAAGATGCTGGATGGCCCGGCCGCGCCGGACGCCAGCCCCGCAGAAGCCTGGCGCGCGGAAGCCCGCAAACGCCTGGCTGAAGGACCGGCCCACCATCCAGGCTCAGCGGAGACCCCGGACGGCCGGCTGGACCCGCGCTCCCTTGCCACGGCACTGGATGCAGTGCTGCCGGAGCGCCGCACGGTGGTCCAGGACGGCGGGCACTTCGTCGGCTGGGCACCCATGTACTGGCACATCCCGCGACCGCAGGACCTGGTCATGGTGGGCACGGCCTTCCAGAGCATCGGGCTGGGCCTTGCCAGCGCCGTCGGAGCAGCCCGCGCGGTGGAGGACGGCCGCACCCTGGTGCTGGCCTCCGGCGACGGCGGTTTCCTGATGGGCCTGTCCGACCTCGAATCGCTGATTGGCGCGGCCAGCAGCGCCGTCGTGGTGATCTACAACGACGCCGCCTACGGAGCCGAAATCCACCAGTACGGATCCCAGGGCCTGACCGAGAAGCCCATGCTGATCCCCGAGGTGGACTTCAGCGGCATCGCTCGAGCGCTCGGTGCCGAATCGGCGATCATCCGCTCACTGGCGGACCTTTCCGCGCTCACGGACTGGATCGACGCCGGCGCCAGGGGAACCTTCGTGGCCGACTGCCGGATCACGTCCAGCGTGCGGGCCCCGTGGCTGAGCGAGTGGATGGCGGCCAAGCAGGAGGCGAAGGCGGCGGTGGCGGGGTAGCTGCCCGGCTGGCACGAAAAAGGAGGCCGACGACGACACCCAGTGTCGCCGTCGGCCTCCTTTCGTGTCCGGCGGAGGTGCTATCCCCCGCAGGACCCTGGACCCTAGGCCGCCGTTGGAAGCGTTACGTAGCTGCCCTCGATGACGCTGGCGGCAACAACGGGAGTGCCGTCCACTGTGACATAGCTGCCACGGGTGACAGGGGGCAGGTTTCGGGCGCCAGCGACGGTGACATAGCTGCCCTCGACGCCGGCGGGGACGCTGCCGGCGGGGAGAGTCACGTAGCTGCCGCCGCGCACTGCGGTGTCGGCGACAGTGTTAGCTGTAGCGGCCTTGAGGGTGGTTTCGGTGGTGGCTGAGGAGGTTTCGGGGCGTTCGGTCAGCAAAGTCATGGGTTCTCCGTGGGGTTTCGGGATGAGGGCCATACAGGTTCTTGTGCCGCTCAAGCAGGAGGGCGGTTGCGCGTTGTGTCGCTTGCCCCGCTGGCCCGGGTATGTTCACCGGTGCGGTACTCAAGGGCTACGGTGGCCTGTACCTAACTTTACAGGCTTATCGTGAGCTACTCGGAATAAGGTGGGAAGGCTCACGTTTTTACGCAGGGCGGCTACGGATGGCTTCGTACGGCGGTGGCGGGCTGATTCACAGGTCCTCCCCCTAACATGGCCCACATGAAAGCTGCCCGGGACGCACGCTCTGCCGCCGTTGTGATCAACGCCGGATCACGCCGAGGGGCGGCACACGAACTTGCCGTGGACACGATGCGAAAGGCAGGCGTGCCCATCTCCGCCGTGCACCACGTGCTGTCCGGGGTAGACCTAGCCGGGACGCTTGACCGGGTGCTTGCGGACGGGCACGACCTGGTGGTTGTCGGTGGTGGCGATGGGACTGTGTCCTACGCCGCCGGTCGGGTTGCCGGCACCAACGTTGTGCTCGGCGTTCTTCCGCTGGGCACCGCCAACGACCTCGCCCGCACGCTGGAGATACCGAACAATCTTGTCGAGGCCTGCGCTGCCGTCGCCGAAGGGAAGGTGGTGGACATCGACCTCGGCCGGGCCAACGGTGAGCCGTTCCTCAACGTCGCGTCCGTGGGCCTGTCGGTAGCAGTTACCGAAGGTCTCAGCCCCCGCCTGAAGCGGTACATCGGGCCATTGGCGTACAGTGTCGCCACGCTAACGGCTTATGCCCGGCACAAGCCGTTCCGGGCCCGTCTCGAGTTCCCGGGAGGGGACCACGAGCCGCTGGAGCTCGAGGACCTGCTTCAGGTGGCGGTCGGCAACGGCCGGCATTACGGCGGCGGCAACACGGTCTCCCCCACCGCAGGGATCGATGACCACATCCTCGACATCTACGCCATCCTGGCCGGCCCGCTCCGGGAGCACGTGAGTATCGCGCGGTTGCTCAAGGACGGAAGCTTCATCAAACACGACCGGGTGTACCACCTGACCAGCCGGCATGTCCGGCTGGTCACCGAGCCGCAGATGCCGGTGAACCTCGACGGCGAGATCGCCGCCACCACCCCCACCGACTTCACCGTCCAGCGCAACGCCGTCCATGTGGTGGTGCCCCAGAGCAGTACCAGCGCGTTGTTCGACGGACCGGGCGCCGCGAACTGGCCGTCCTGAGAGCGTTGTTTCCGAAACAGGCACGCCTCCGGCACCTCCACCCTTACTGTTGATGAGGCAAGTCACGTAACCGTTTACGTAAACCGTTTGCGTACCTGCCGCCAGACCGCAGTAGAGCCAAGGAGAATCAGTGGTAACCATCAGGGACGTCGCCGTGCACGCGGGCGTATCCCCCGCCACCGTCTCCCGGGTGGTCAACGGGCTGGTGGGCTACTCGGACGAGACCCGCGAGCGCGTGGAGGACGCGGTCCGGAAGCTCAGTTACGAAACCGATTCCCTCGCGCGCGGGCTGAAGACCCGGCAGACCTCGGTCATTGGACTGCTCGCGCCCATGGTGTCGGATGCACTCGCCTCCCAGGTGATGCAGGGCGTGGAGGAGGAAGCGCAGGAGCGCGGCTACGCCGTGATGCTGGGCCGCACCGGTGCCAAGTCGGCCTATATCGCCAGTTACCTGCGGACCCTGCGCACCTACCGGGCAGCCGGCGTCATCCTGGTGTCCGCGGTCATCAAACCCGAGATCCGGCAGCTGCTGGGACCCACAGTCCCGGTCATCTCCGTTGCCATCAGCGACAAGTCGGGCTCACCCAGCGTGGCCATCGACGACGAAAAAGCAGCCTACGACGCAACCCGTCACCTGCTCAAACTCGGCCACCGCCGCATCGGGCTGCTCACCGGCGACCCCGAGTCCATCTTCGTTGCCCAACCCCGGCAGCGCGGCTACCTCAAGGCCATGGCCGAGGCCAAGTGCGAACCCGTCACCGCCACGGGCAGCTTCTTCTACGAAAGCGGCGCCCCCGGTCTGGACCACCTGCTGGAGCAGGACCCCCGCCTCACCGCCGTCTTCGCCGTCAGCGACGAGATGGCAGCCGCCGTGGTCAACGAACTGCAGAAGCGCGGCCGCAGGGTCCCGGAAGACGTCTCCGTCCTCGGCTTCGACAACACCTCCACCGCCCTGCACGTCCACCCGCCGCTGAGCACCATGGCCCAGCCCCTGGAGGAAATGGGCCGCATGGCCGTCAAGAAACTCCTCCGCTCCCGCGACCTCGGGCCGCGGATCATGCCCCACAAACTCATCGAACGCGGCTCCACCGCCCCGCCGCCAGCCGCCCAACAGACCTAGCACCAACACACCGAATCCCCAGCCAAGGCGACAGCCGGCACTTCCTCGTGCCGCCGTCGTCGTACTCCCCTGCGCCCTAAAGCAGCCACCCAAACAGGCAAGAACCCCCACTGAAGGAGCAACACATGAGGCAGCGTCGCCACACCTGGCAGACACTTTTCACCACCACCGCACTGGTCACGGCAGCCGCCGTCGGCCTCACCGCGTGTGGAGGTTCCGCCACGGAGCCGAAGGCCGCCCAGAGCGCGGCAGCCTTCGAGGGCAAGGGCCCCATCAACTACGTCTCCAACCGCGACGCCTCCGGTGCCGCGAACAAGAGCATCGAGGAGTGGAACGCCGCCCACCCGGAGGAGCAGGTCACGTTCATCGAACTGCCCGATTCCGCGGACCAGCAGCGCCAGCAGCTCATCCAGAACGCGCAGATCAAGTCGGACACGTTCAGCGTGCTGAACCTGGACGTCGTCTGGACCTCCGAGTTCGCCGCCAACAAGTGGATCCTGCCGCTGCCCGCGGACGCCGTCCCCACCGAGAAGATGATCCCCGCCACGGTCAACGCCGCGACCTACCGGGACTCCCTGGTCGGCGCCCCGTACTACACCGACGGCGCCCTGTTCTACTTCCGCTCGGACCTGCTGAAGGCCGCCGGCATCGCCGCCCCGCCCAAGACCTGGGACGAGATGAAGACCGCCTGCAAGGCGATCCTGGCCCTCCCGGAAGCGGCCGGCATGTCCTGCTACACCGGCCAGTTCGACAAGAACGAGGCCCTCACGGTCAACTTCTCCGAGGCCGTGGCCTCCGCCGGAGGAACGGTTGTCGACGCCGAGGGCAAGCCCACCGTGAACACCCCCGAGGCCAAGGAAGGCCTGAACCTGCTGGTGGACGGCTTCAAGGACGGGATGTTCCCGTCCGACGCCATCACCTACCTCGAGGAGCAGGGCCGCCGCGCATTCCAGGACGGCAAGCTCGTCTTCATGCGCAACTGGCCCTTCCTGCACGCCTCCCTGAGCGCCACCGACGGCTCCAGCCAGGTGGCCGGCAAGTTCGGCATCACCTCCATCCCCGGCACCGACGGCCCCGGCGTCTCCACCCTCGGCGGCCGCAGCCTCGCCATCTCCCCGTTCACCCCGAACAAGGCCACCGCGCTGGAGTTCGTCAAGTTCTTCACCAGCGAGGAGCAGGCCCAGAAGCGCCTCGCCCTGTCCTCCCGTGCCCCGGTCTACGCCTCCCTGTTCGAGGATCCCGCCGTCGTCGCCAAACGCCCGTTCTTCCCCACCCTGCTGACCTCGCTGAACAACGCCCAGCCGCGGCCCAAGGTGGTCCAGTACGGCGCCACCACCAAGGCGATCCAGGAAGAGGCCTACGCCGCCATCACCGGCGCGAAGGACACGGACACGGCCCTGAAGGACATGCAGGCCAAGCTCACCGAGCTGACCAAGTAATCAAGCCGTAGCCCCAGCAGTTCAGACCACACGCCTGGCCGGCCGGTCCACCCCGGCCGGCCAGGCACGCTGCAACTCCAGTTAGGTACCCCGCATGACGACGACGACCGCCCCGCCCGCCGGCGCGCAGACCGGCACGCCCCACGCCCCCGGGCCCCGCAAACGCGGCAACCGCTCCCCCGGTGAAGGCCGCATGGCCGCGATGCTGCTCTCCCCCACCCTCCTGGTGCTGGCCCTGGTGATTGTGTACCCGCTGCTCTCCGCGGTGCACCAGTCCCTGTTCCGCGCCGAATCCGGCCTGGACGCGGACGGCTTCGTCTCCGACGTCGAATCCTTCGTGGGCCTGGCCAACTACGCCGACCTCTTCGTCGGCGAATCCGGCCGGCGCTTCCTGAACGCCTTCGCCAACACCACCTTCTTCACCGTCACGACGGTGTTCCTCGAGACCGTCCTGGGCCTCTGCCTGGCCCTGGCCATGAACCGCGCCTTCCGCGGCCGGTCCTTCCTCCGCGCCAGCATCCTGGTCCCGTGGGCCGTCCCCACCGCCGTCTCCGGCCTGCTGTGGCGCTGGATCTTCCAGTCCGACGGCATCGCCAACACCCTGCTCGGCAGCGAAATCCTCTGGACCGCAGAAGGCAACGCCTCCAAGCTCGCCGTCATCATCGCCGAGGTCTGGAAGACCGCCCCGTTCATCGGCCTCCTGGTCCTCGCCGGCATGCAGATCATCCCCGGCGAGGTCTACGAAGCCGCCCGAATCGACGGCGCCGGCTGGTGGCGCCAGCTCGGCTCCATCACCCTCCCGCTGGTCAAGCCCACCCTGCTGGTCGCCGTGCTGTTCCGCATGCTCGACGCCCTGCGCATGTTCGACCTGCCCTTCGTGCTGATCGGCCCCGGCAAGGAATCCGTGGAAACGCTCTCCATGCTGGCCTGGGACGAATCCAACCAGCTGCGCTACGGCTCCGCCTCCGCGTTCGCCGTCATGCTCTTCCTGTACGTCGCCGTCGTCGCGATCGTCTTCGTGAAGGTCCTCGGCGCCGACGTCACCGGCGCCAAGGAACTGAAGCTGCTGTCGAAGAAGAACGCCCGGAAGAACCGCCTCGCGGCAAACCAGACACAGGCGACCGCTGAACAGTCGAACTCTGACCAGAAGAAGGCCGAGGCCACCCGATGACCATCTCCGACCTCCGCAACGCCGCTGTTGATTCCGGCGCCGCCGCCCCCGCCACACCGCCGCCGTCGAGCCGGCCAAAAGCCAAGCGCACCTGGCGCTCCTACAGCGTCTACGCCGGCCTGGCGCTGATCTTCGCCTACTGCCTGGCCCCGTTCTACTGGATGCTGGTCTCCAGCCTCCGCCGCACCGCGGACATCTTCGATAACACCCTTCTGCCGGCGCCGTTCTCGCTGGAGAACTACGCCAAGGTTTTCGACGGCTCCACGATGTTCGGCCAGGCGCTGCTGAACTCCCTGATCGTCGCCGGCACCACTACCACCTTCGCGCTGGTCCTGGGCGTGTTCGCCGCGTACGCCATCTCCCGGCTGAACTTCCGCTTCAAGTCGGTGATCCTGGGCGTCATCATCGCGACCTCGATGTTCCCCGGCATCTCCGTCGTGGTGCCGCTGCTGCGCCTCTTCACCGACGTCGGCTGGATCAACACCTACCAGGCGATGATCGTGCCGAACCTGTCCTTCGCGATCCCGCTGGCGGTCTGGAACCTCACCACCTTCATGAAGGCCCTGCCGTTCGACCTCGAGGAGGCCGCCATGATCGACGGCTGCACCAAGTGGCAGGCGTTCCGCCGGGTGCTGCTGCCCCTCGCCGCGCCGGGCGTCTTCACCACCGCGATCCTGACGTTCATCCACAGCTGGAACGAGTTCATCATCGCCCTGTCGATGATCAACGACCCGAAGATCCAGACCGCCACGGTCGCGATCTCCAAGTTCACCGGCGCCACCGAATTCCAGGCGCCCTTCGGCGAGCAGATGGCCGCCGGCGTGATCGTCACCGTCCCGCTGGTCATTATGGTGCTGATCTTCCAGCGCCGGATCGTCGAGGGCCTTACCGCGGGCGCCAGCAAATGAGCCCTGTTGAATCCGGCACCGTCGAGGAAACCACCCTCACGCCCGACGTGCAGTGGTGGCAGTCCGCCGTCATCTACCAGGTCTATCCGCGCTCCTTTGCCGACGGCGACGGCGACGGCGTGGGCGACCTCGCCGGGCTGACCGCCCGGCTGCCGTACATCGCTTCCCTCGGCGTCGACGGGATCTGGATGACCCCGTTCCAGCCCTCCCCGCAGGTGGACCAGGGCTACGACGTGTCCGACTACTGCGGCGTGGACCCGCTGTTCGGCACCATGGAACAGTTCGATTCCCTCCTTGAGCAGGCGCACGTGCTGGGCCTGCGGGTGCTGCTCGACGTCGTCCCCAACCACTGCTCCTCGGAGCACCCGCTGTTCCAGCAGGCCCTCGCGGCCGCCCCGGGTTCCCCGGAACGGGACATGTTCCACTTTGTCCCCGGTCCGGAGGGCATGCCCGACGACGGCGGCGGCCCGGGTGCCGGGCCTGCCGACTCCCCCGACGCCGGCGCTGCCGAAGGCGATGTCCCGCCGAACAACTGGCAGAGCGTCTTCGGCGGCCGCGCCTGGAGCCGCGCCAACCCGGATTCGCAGACGGACAGGGACTGGTACCTGCACCTCTTCTCGGCCGGGCAGCCGGACTGGAACTGGCGCAACCCCGCCGTCGGCGACTACTTCGACGGCGTGCTGCGCTTCTGGTTCGACAAGGGCGTGGACGGCCTCCGGATCGACGTCGCCCATGCCCTGTTCAAGGCCGAGGGCCTGCCCGACTCCCCCTCCGCCGGCGGGGTGGTGGACGGGCTGCGGTCCAACCCGCAGGTCTCGGACCAGGAGGAAGTCCACGAGGTCTACCGCCGCTGGCGCACCCTGGCCGAGGAGTATGAGCCGCACCGCCTGCTGGTGGGCGAGGTCAACCTGGAACCGGCCCGCGCCGCCCGCTATACCCGGCCCGACGAGATGCAGCAGGCCTTTGCGTTCGCGTTCGTGAAGCTCGGCTGGGATCCTGCGGCCTGGGCCGCCGCCGGGAACGAGCTCGAAGCCGCACGCCGGCTGCACGGCGCCACCCCGACGTGGGCGCTGGAGAACCACGACATCGTCCGCTCCGTCACGCGTTTTGGCGGCGGCGAGGTCGGTGCCCTGCGGGCACGCGCGGCGCTCGTGGCGTTGCTGGGCCTGCCCGGCCCCGCGTACCTGTACCAGGGCCAGGAGCTCGGGCTGCCCGAGGTCGACGTCCCGCTTGAGGCCCGGGTGGATCCGATGTGGGCCCGCGGCGGCGTCTGCCGGGACGGCGCCCGCGTGCCGCTGCCCTGGACCGAAGCCGCCGCGCTCAACCATGGCTTCTCGCTCACCGAGCCGGCGGCCGAGCCGTGGCTTCCCCAGCCCGCGGCCTGGGGTACCCACGCGATCGAACGCCAGGAGCAGGACCCGAAGTCCTCACTGGCGCTGGTAACCAAGGCGCTGCAGCTGCGCCGGCTGCTGTGGAAGAACGAGGTCTTCGGCCCGAACGACGGCGGCACCTGGCGTGTCGAAGCCGGAAACCTGCTGATCTGCGAACGCAGCCCCAACTTCTTCGTCGCCGTCGCCATGTGCACCGAGCCGGTGCAGCTGCCGGCCGGAACGGTGCTGCTCAGCGCCGCGCCGCTGGCCGAGGACGGCTGGCTGCAGCCGAACAACGCCGCGTGGGTGTGGAAGGGCTGAAGGTCCAGTGGCCTGAACGGTGTGGGGAATGGCCTGGTCAGGGCGCACGGTGCTGCTGGAGTGGTGGGCGGTCGGTGTCCAGTCGAGACTGCTTAAGATCCCAACCCCAACGCCGGAGTTCGATCAACGCCGGAAAGCAGTCCCGCCGCAGTCCGGTCACGCCTCATATCTTGGCGCTGGTATCGGCTGCTGATTTCGTCGATGAATCCCCAGCCTTTTTTGAATCATCGGGCTTCGGAGAAGGGCTCCAATCATCAAGCCCCTTGAGAGGTCGCTCGAACAGGAGAATAACAGCAGGTGATGCGGCGAAGAGCGCCATAACAAAAACGAATAGGCTCAATTCGTATCCATTGCTCTGAGGTATTCGGGAGACCTGAAACCAGATCAGCAATGCCGCAAAGATAGTGGTTGCAACCAGCATTGCCGGAGCCCATTTTGCTATCGATCTCATTCGCTGCATCGCTGCGACTGACTCCTGCGCCAAGGCGACAGCCTGCGCACCCAGTTCCACACGGTTCTTTTCGATCCTGATGTTTTCGAGAGAGTGTCGGACCTCAGCCTTACTTAGCTGCACCTTTCGCTTCAGTAGGCGTCTTGCGAACTCTCGCTGTTGTTCTATGTCGAGTACTGAGAAGAGAGCCGCTTCCGAGGACACTGTCCAAGCAACCGTAAGGTTGTGGTCATTTTGCCTGCGATTTAAGTCTTCAATCAGCTTCCCGGATAGCCTAGCTTGCTCCCCCTTGGAGTCTAAGTTCGCCCAATATCGTTCGGGGATCACGGCGGGTGCGGGCGCAACGAGTCCGGCCGTCCCCCCGTCCCCGGAAGTCTGCTTCTTGGCCGGAGCATTACCGACTTCCTCCTCCGTGGTCTTCTCTTCGGCGCCGGGAGTGGGGAGCGAAATCTCCATAATCTTGCCAATTCTGTCATCAGATGGGCTCTTGATGTATCGGAATCGATAATCACCCAGATCATGAGTCACGTTGTTCGCTGAGGACAGAGGTCTCGTTTTGCCGTTCAGAACGATATATGTTCGCCGCATTCGATCCACCATTCAACGAGCAGGAAGTTTGGTCTGGCTCTTTAGTTCGTGATCCATAAGCGCAGTGGTGGTCGGCGACCGAAACGCGCGGCTACTACGGCACGGTAGGTGCATTGTGACCTCGCACTGTACAGATGTCAACGGCGAACGCTGACCCAAACGCAGCCAAAACCGTCGGTGACACCTGCAACCTTGTCGAGCGACTACAGCGCGGAGCGCAATGCTGATCCGCTGGCAAAACTGGGTAGCCAGCCGAGCGTTGTCCCTTGTTCCACCGGAATCTGCGTCCCTTTAAGATCGAAAGGTTCACATCCACGGTCATCAGGTATGCGAATGACGTGCGTAGTGCACATTCCGGGCAGCCCGAAGATTCTTCAGGCACAGTACAAACTTAGCGTCACACGCGAGTGAGGGGACTTCGCGGGCGACTCCTGACGGACAGTCAGCCGCGCTTGTCGGTTAGGGCCTAGAAGTTGTACTCCCAGGCCGCCTCGCCCAACTGTGAAACCACGAGTGTGCCAGTGGTTCCCGGCACGTCGAGGATGACCTTGCCGGTAACCTTCTCATCCGGGCCCACACCGTTCACGGGCAGCGTGGCACCGTTAGCCAGGCAGCCGAACGTGGCCGCTGTGCCCAGGCTTCCGTTGAACGTGGTGCCCGTGGCCGCATCGATGAACTTGAAGTCGTTGGGCGAGAAGCCGAACATCGGATACGACGCGGATGCCAGGTCCGGCGTCGTGGTGATCGAGATGTCGAGCGCGATCAGGTGGCCGTTAGTCGGTGCCGTAGCGTATGGCTCCGTGCACGTCACCGGCTGGATAGCGCTGACCACGAAGTTGGCCCACTGCTTCTTGGTGGTCGGATCGGAAGTGCCCGCCGCTTGGCCCAGAGTCTTGACAAGATTGCCCCGGGTTGACTTCGTCGCTGCAGCCGGAGTGGACGCGGCAGTAGTAGCTGCCGCGCTGGACGTAGATGCGGCCGACTCGGTGGAAGCATTGACCGGTGTAACTGTCGGGACTGTGGGACCGCTTGCAGGTGCCCCGCAGGCAGCCAGGGATATGCCGAGCCCCAGGGCTGGAATCAGGGCAAGGGCAGGAAAGCGCTTTCTGTCGTTCAATTTGTGTCCCCCAATGATGCATTCGGTTTACGTGCGTTGCGCACGATTGCAGGAATCATCTCACGCGATGACAAGTCGCGGAGCCACCGTATGAATCGTTACGAGTATCCGTCTAGAGAGGAACGAGCGATCCGCTCGCCACTCTCCCCAATACCTTCAACTGCAAAGATCGTTCGTATCTTCACGTGGCGGAAGTTGGATCAGCTGCGACAGCTCTGAGTAGTAGGCTCAGGTCAATTCAGAACGGAAAGCAGGCAGCTTGTCCGGCTGACTGATCAGGTAGGTATTTGGGGATGCTTCGTAGAGCCGAAAATGTCACGTATTCCGAGGAGCGGGTCAGCTTCTGGACTGGTCGCGGTCGGGCGATACTGACTGTTGGGAAGAGCGTCTTCGAGCTCGGCAAGTGGACACGGGAAGAGTTCCAGGAACGCCTGGACTTTCAGCTCCGGCGCCCCCTGAGAATCACCACGATCAGTGGGGGTCCAGCGGCGTGGGTCGAGGACGACCAGGCGGTTTGAGCTGGAGTCCCCATCGAAGACCGAGTCCAGCGGAGCGTTCTCATTGTCCGGTTTATCGACGTAGAAAACATCATCAAACGAGCCTTTGTTCGCCTGTTTCTGCGCAGTCTCCCACACAAGCTCGTCGCGTTCCTCAGGCTTCACTGTTGCCATAGCGGCGGTGAAATACATGCGCAGAGTCTGTTTAATGGACAGGTAGAACCTAGCCGGTGCATTTGATGGCGTGGTGATCTCGAGCGCATCCAGGCCTTCGTCGCCGGTTAGAGCGTTGAAGACGTCCTCGGCTGCCGTGTACATCGCCGCACCAGAGTTGGTCGGCTCGAATACTGCTGCTAGCAACTCCGCTTTGATGGCCCCTCGGCGTCCTTGAGACCGACCGACTAGCGAGTAGCAGAACAGAGCGGTGGCCATCCGGACTGCGGGCGCGTCTTGGCCGAGGCTGACTCCGTTGCGGGTTAGTACTTTGTCGACACCGACGGCTCGGCCGCCGCTGCCGTCGCTGCTGGTGACGTCGGTGCTTGCAACGGCGCGGTAGCCCTGGATCGCGCGGTCGTTACCGAGAAGGAGACCGGAGGACAGCAGCTGTTCGAGGGCTACGGTGAGCGGGATGTCACCTACCCCGATGAGTGCCGGGGCCCAACGGCCAGCCTGGTGCTCAGCAACCCAGTGAAGTGCGGTACGGGCAAAAATCGCCACCGTAGAACGGACCCTTTGGAAGCCCTGCACCTGCGACCACTCGTCGCGCACAAGACGCATGAGGTCGGGATGGAAGGGGTAGCTGCCGGCGACCCGCTCCGGCAATCCCACGGTGCCGCGGTTAGCGCCGAGCCTGTCGAAGACCGACTCGCGCCATCCGCCCTCTGCGCTGCGTGCAAAGTCCCCTGCAAGCTCATCGGTTGGGAGATCTCCGGCGGCAGGAAGCTCGAACAGCCTGCGGCGGATGATTGAGGCGAAGTCCTGCGCCTCGGTGACCGCGACTGTTGAGCCATTCCGGACCAAGCGCTGGGCCACGTAATCCCGGAAATCTTCGGCCTGGAATGGGTAGCCGCGCTCGTCAAGTTCGGAGCGAATCATCACCACGACGGCAGCCACTTGGGGTACATAATCACAGGCGTCCATAAGAGCGTTAAGGAACGGGAAATAGGAGCAGAAGGCATTGGGACCCCAAGAGACGAAACCGACAAGGAATCGCTGAAGTCCACCGAAAAGTTGGAAGAGGCAAATCGGACTAGGACAGGGGCTTCAGCATCCGGTCTCGCTCCGGATGGTCCCTCTCTGTTCAACCGTCGGCATTACACCGCCCGGACATTTTGATCGTCGACACCCTGGGCGACAATCGAACTCACCCTGCGCTGCTGGAGGATCCCGATGTCACCTTCTGTGGCGCGGGAACTTCCGGACCGTCAGGAACGTGGTTCGGCTTGCCAGGGTACAAGCGCTGCGCGGCCTCAGCACGTAAAAGGGCATCGCCGCAGTCGCCGATGTCGACGGCGATATGTGCCTGATGTAGTCCCCGAGTTATGTTGCTATTAAGGGGCGCTGCTGCACCGCGCCGCTCGATCCGGGCACGTATGTTCCCGTCGGAATTGAGGCTTCCTGGATCCTGCGAAAACTTCTCTGGAGCCAAGCGCCGAACCAGTCGGGCATGCCGTCTGGCGTGTTATAAGGATGGTTGGCTGCGAACCGGTCCTCGCCTATCGCCGCGAGAACGACGAATTCCAGTCTACTAATCTGCCCCTGACGCGACCCCGACGCGGCACGGCTCACCGCATCATCGTCGTACGGCGAGATGCATTCATCCAGCTGATCCAGAGTAAGGAAACCCATTCGCTTCAACATCCCGGCCGTCCACTCGTAGCCGAATTCTTTCATGCGACCGTCCGGACCGTAAGTCTTGTCAAGGTAGTTTTTGAGGGAGTCGGGTGTGATCTCCACCTGAGACAGCCTGCCTTCCTCGATCGAAGTCGCAGCCTGCTGGCGCACCTCCTCATGGGCATCCGCGATGGCTTGGAACTCCCGATCTCCGATTTCGATCATTCCTGCAAGAGCCATAAATCGGCGACCGATCGATTCGGGGAGAACATCGACTGACTTGTACTGGATGTCGTGCTCGATCTCCGCCCATGCATGCTGAAGGATAGTCCTGAGCTGGATTTCAGCACGCATTCCGCGAAACCGAGCATATTCCGGCAACGAGAGACGTCCTTCCGTGAGCCCTACCAGGAAGTGATAGCTCTCGTAACCCGGCTTGCCCGAGCTCCTGAGATATGAGGACCTGTTCGCCCGCTCAACCACTTCGAACTGGTCCGCAACGACTCTCTGAACCTCTTGAATGTCCTTGAGGAAGAATGTAATAACACGGCACCCAGCCATGTCTTGAATATCGTCAAGTGGATTCGGGTACCTTGGGATGCCCGGCTCCGCGTCCTGCGCCCTGGATGCTTTCTTTCCGAAACTCTCGGCAGACTTCGCCCGCTGTTCAATTGAGTGAACCTTGATGCGGGATTCTTCCAAGGCCTTGAACATTAGGGTTTGGACCGTTAGGGCAAGGTCCTCATAGCCGCCTTGAACCCTGCGATATTCCTCTTCGGCTATCCGCCGATGCTCGAAAAAGTCGAACTCGTCGATGGCGTCTTCGGCCGAGATGCTCGGCAGTGCTGTGTTGGTCACATGGACATAATTGCAGACCGCATGGCAGTCTCATTAGTCCCGGGCTCGGACCGTGTCGCAACGGGCGTATATACGGCTTGTCGCCTTCCCGCCTGCGTGGCACCAGAGACCAAGATGTTGAGTCCGCTCGCAACGGCTGCCCCCAGGAAGCGCGCCACCTGCGGCGTTAGGGTGCCCAGCTCCACAAGATGCTCCAGCCAGCCTGCCTTGACCGCGAATCTCCGGTCGTTGATGGCCCAGCGCCGGCGGGCAACGTCAGGGAGTACCACTTGAAGCCGCGAGCCGACCTTTATCTATCCCCGGGGCCCTTTTCCTAGGCCCCGGCGTGGAAGGTATCGGTAACTGCCAACTACAAAGGCCAGCGCGGATCGTGTCCAGCCCGCTCCTATATTAACAGTCGGCCGCCGGAACCGGGCGCAGTCCGGACGAAGATTAACAACACGGCGCCCTGGAAGTCCGCCTCAAAATTGACAATCTTGGAATACCGCCCCTTGACGGAAGTCAACAAATCCGGCCTTCCCAGATGAGCGTGATTAGGGCGGTTCGAGACTGGCACCGCGGGGAGGCCGTTTCCGGTGCGGCGGGAAAGAGGTCAGGGCCTCTTTGAATTGTTTGCGATCAAGCGACCAATATCCAAAAGAGACCCTGACGCGAAGATTTCGTGACCACGGCGGTGACCTTAGTGGTGGTCGGCAGCATGCGAATCGGCCAGTCTACTGGAGAGGTTCAACGTAGCATTCGCTGATGTGGTGGAGGCGTGGCTGATTCGGGGAGCCATTCTCGTGTCAGTGACTCAGCGGCTCCAATACAAGCTCGGGGCGCGTACAACCCCTGCGGTCTCGGCGCCAGGACGTGTCATTTACAAACGTCCAGAATGAAGGCCACAATGAGTCAAACTCACGGCGTCATGCGTGGGAGAGGCAGGCACCGGCCGTTTGCGGCGGCCGGCCAATCGGAGGAGCTTTCATGACCATACCGAGAATGACTTCCGAAGCCGACGCCTCCGGCCTGACGGCTGAAATCTGCGACGCCGACCGCAGCTCGATCGGCTACGTGCCGAGCCCCACAAAGCCCATGAGCCTCAAGCCGGAGGCCTACCTCGCCGGGGAGTCCCCTGACAAGGCCATCAGCACCTCGCTAGGCCTCCGCCGCTGCGAACTGGGCAAAAAGACACTAAAGATCATTAGCGAAGAGCGACTGCGAGCCATCGCTAGGGGCTTCCGCAATGCAGACCTGCCCGAGGCTGAGGTGGCCATGATGTACCACGCAATGAAGCTCAGCACGGATGCGGCGACCACGACCGACAGCAGGTCCGATCCCGGCCTCTGCTCTACTCCAACGCATGTGGTTAGGAACGAACGATGAAGCCCTTCACTCATGACCTCCTTGCTGGACTTATTGGCGGGGCACTGAGCGGTGGGCTTCTTTTAGCTGTGGCGCTCACGTGGGAAAACAACATAGCAGTTCGCCAAGAACGAGCTGCGGATTTGAGATTTGTCAGAGATGTCTACATTCAAGGTGCGACTGCGATGCCTTTCCAGGGCGTGGACCTCGAAGGGATGAACCTGCAAGGTCTTCACTTCGGCTGCAAGGACAAGGAAATAGTGGAAAGATGTTTCGTTTATGCCGACTTCTCTGAGGCAAACCTAAAGAATGCCAATATGTCCAAGATGGACTTGTCCTGGGCGAACTTCGGAGGCGCAGACCTGGAGGGAACTGACTTCAGCAGTTCAGATCTGGGCGGGGCAGATTTTCGTGGCGCCCGCAACCTGGAGAAAGCCAACCTTACGAACACTTGCAATGGGGCGATACTATGGCCAGACGGATTCCGGGCCCCTCCTGTTCAATACGAGAACTGCATACCCCAAGGCTTCTGACGAAGACGGGACAACAGAACTTCTGCCCTCGCTCCGAACACCCCCGAAGATGCGCGGCCAGCCACAGTGAGGGGTCAGGCGAGGAGCGAATTGCGCAGGGCGGGACATCTTCGCGAGGGAGTAGCTTTCTGGCACAGGCGCGCGTGGCCAAGGACCGCGCGTCTTTGGGAGGAGTTAGTCTCAGAAGCCCTGTGTTCATATGAACCGATACGTGCCGGGACGTGCTGTCACGTTTAGGCCCGGGAGAAGCCTCAGAAATCCGCACAAAAGGGTAGGGGACTGCGTATGTGGATGTTGCCGACAGCATCATTTTGGATCGCGATGCTGATAGTGTCCTCCTAGCCTTTATCGGGCGACTTGAAGCTGGTTTAAGACGAAAGAGCCGGAGATGATCAATACTGTGGTTCACTCAAAACTTCAATTGGAGGACCTGCCTAGCGGCACAATCCTGCGGGAGGCCGGAGAACCCGTTTCCTGGGTGCTGCGCGAGCCCCAGTCCGGATCGATTCGGTATGTACAACTTACCCAAAAACACAACGCTCAGGTGCAGTTTCCACTGAGAGTCTCGTGGCAACCCGACGGACCACTCCGCGACATTGATTTGGCCCGGTCATCCGACATTGATAACCAGGGCAACCCAATCCGCGATTACCTGGAACGCGTCTGGATCGCACAGAAACTGGTCGCATCACCCCTCGTCGTCGGCGCCCTCTAGTCGAACAATCCGGGGCACACAGGAATCGAATACGCACATTCTTCGGTTCTGCTTTTAGTAGCACAATCACGAGATACCAGATTGAGGTTCTAAAGTGCCTAGCGGGACGCGATCTCAATGATGGCGTTGACGGCGTATTTGCCGAGCTCGCTGTCGCTTGCCAGGTCTCTTCAGCCGGATTGCTGAAGATTGAGTGCCTCTCCTTCCGTGGGTCTGAATGAGGAAGTGAGCAAGCCAAAATCACGACCGAATACTTTTAGTCGAAGCTGGAGCGTCGCGTGCGGAGGCTGTGACGCCCGGACTATGGCTCTTGATGCGCCACGCCACAGCGCCGGTACCGGCCCAGGAAAGCAGCGGCTCTTGCTCTACAGAGTCGGCTTTGGTGGGCTCGCTGTAAGTCGGAGGGCTGCTGACCGTGTCCTCTACGGTCGTCTTCCAGTCCTCGCTGTTTTTACATCCTTGCCGCTTGCGACTGCGCTTTGTCGGGGCAACAATCGACGAATGATGCCGCTCAGTTCGCAACGTGCTCGTTCGAAACGTCTCCCAGAAGCTCCTGAAGGAAAGACGGTTCAGGGCACCTTGTCCTCCCTGCCCACAGGTAATACCGGGGAGGCCCGACTTCAGAGCAATGAGCATGTCCAGGCTCTCGGCCTCCCTGACCTCTCCGACCACGAGCCGGTCCGGCCGCTTGCGCAGGGCTTCCTTAACGAGCCCTACCCACCCGCCTCAGCGCGGTCATGGAAGAACGCGGCCTGACAATCCCTGAGGCTTACTCCGCGAAAGATCGAGCCACCGGCCGCCCCGTCGTGAGCCCCCCGCAGAGCGTGCACGAGGCCGTGAGCGTCGCTTGCCCGTTTCGGTGCCCGTGACGTTGAACGAGGCGTCCAATTTAATCGTCGCTAATGTCCCGTCGGCCTTCCGGATATGTGCCTCGTAGGCAGCCCCAGTCCGACGGACGATGCCGGCAGACGAAGGCTGCGTCGGTCAGAGCCACCTCTGGCGCTGTGCGCGCCATTGTGTTCCCATTGACCCGGTCATACCGTGAAGAGACGGTCAGCCGAAGTGCAGGTGCGGGCATGCGGATAACATCCATATCATCGCGCTGGCTCCTGCTGTGCTTCCTGGCCGCGGCAATCCTTGGCGGCGCCACGCCGCCGGCACCTGCCCCCTCCGCCGCGCCGGCCACCGGACCCGCGAATCCCGAGCAGGCCTACGCGGAACTGGACTCCTTCCTGCAGGAGCAGATCGAGGTCCTCGGACTTCCGGGCGCTGCCGTCGCCGTCGTGAAGGACGGGGTCCGGGTGCACGTTGCGGGCTTTGGCCGCGCTGATGACTCCGGACGGCCGTTGACCCCGCGGACGCCGGTGCTGCTGGCCTCCACCAGCAAGACCCTCACCGCCATCGCCGTGATGCAGCAGGTTGAGGCCGGCCGGCTGCGGCTGGACGAGCCGGTGCGGACCTACCTGCCCTGGTTCACGCTGGACGACAGCCGTTCGTCAGCCATCACCGTCCGCCACCTGCTCCATCAGGCGAGCGGCATGGCCTCAAAGGACACGGCCTTCGAGGCCTCCGACGCGCAGGGCCCGGAAGCCCTCGAAGACGGGGTGCGGGCCCTGGCAGAATCCCCGCTGGCCGGCGAACCGGGCACGGCCTTCCGGTATGCCAGCGCCAACTTCAACACCGCGGGCCTCCTCGTGCAGACCGTCTCCGGCCAGCCGTTCGGCGACTACCTGGAGCAGCACGTCTTCGGACCCCTGGCGATGGCCGACAGCCATCCGACCCGGGCTGATGCCCGCGCAGACAACGCGGCTGCCGGCTACTCGCGGTGGTTCGGCGCCTGGTGGCGCCAGACCGACGTCCCCGCTCCCACCACCGGAATGCCGTCGTCCACGATGTACTCCTCGGCCGAGGACCTGAGCCGCGAACTGATGGCCCTGCTCGACGGCGGCCGGGACGGCGACGCCCGGATCCTCCAGCCCGAGAGCATCGAGGCGATGTTCGAGCCGCGCGTGCAGGTGGACGGATCCAAGCACTACGCCATGGGCTGGTTCGCCCGGCCGCTGGTGGAGTCCGCCGATCCCGCAGCACCGCCCGTCCCGGAGGGGACGTTGCCCCTTCTCCTGGAGCATCAGGGGGAATGGGGCAACAGCCACACCTACCTGGCCATGGTTCCGTCCGCCCGGCTTGGCGTCGCCCTGGTCATCAACGGCAATGACGCGGCTGCCCCGTCGCGGCTGAAGGCGATCGACACCAACCTCCTGCGGATTCTCCACGGCCAGGCGCCGGTGCCGGCGGTGGTGCACGAGGACTGGCTGCAGAGCTACAGCTGGGCCGTCGCGCTCGGACTGCTGCTGGCGGAGCTGCTCAGCCTGTGGCTGGTGCTGCGTTTCCTGGTGCGGCGGCGATATGCCCCTGCCGGGCATCGGCGCATTCTCTTGGCCTGGGCCGCCGCGGCACTCGCCCTCGACGGGTTCGCGCTGTGGCTGTGCCTCAGCTACGCCCCCGCCCGCTTCGACACCCACCTGTTCGTCGTCGTCCGCCAGTTCCCCGACGTCGGCGTCTTTCTGGTGCCGGTTCTTGCGCTGGCGATCCTGTGGCCGGTCCCCCCGAACGGTCTGGCTGCTGGTGACGATGCGGGGGTCGCGGGCAGCACCCTGAGAGGAGGTACTGAACGCTTCCGCGACTGCTTCACCGGAAGCGGAACCGCGGGACCTTGCCGGGCTCCGTAGATAGACTGCAGTGGTACGTGTCCCTCGACTATTAGGAGAAGTTCATGAGCTACAGCGGAAGTCAGTCCGAGAAGCCGGTAGCAGCCGGTGACCTGGACCGCAGCCATATCGGTCATACTGTGAGCTTTGAATCTAACGACTTCACAGTTGTCTTCGGAACACTCTCCGGCGTTGCCCGGACGGACGCCATGGTGTACCTGTCCCTTCAGGGAGTGGGCGGCGGCACGCACCTCAAGGACGAGTACGACCTGCCCGTCAGTCAGAACGTCTATCTCCAGAAGGATCCCCTGAGCAGCGCGGGAAAAACCCTCTCGGAGGCGGAACGGGTCATCAAGGAGAAGTTCGACGAGATCAAGAAGAACCTCCGGGACCGGGAACAGAAACCCGGTTCCGAGTAACCGGCATCCAGCCACAGGGGAACCCCGCAGCGCCCGCGCTGCGGGGTTCTCTTTTTGTTCCTGCGCGCCCGGGGCGGGTCCCGAGGACGCGGCGGCGTTCTTCCAGTTCCTCGGCTGACGACGCATGCCTCCCTAAGAAACCGTTGTTGTCGGTAGTTCACCCGGTTGCCCCGGCATCGGCACTAATCCTCGCATCGGTCCTAGCAGTTTCAGCGCCTCCGGACCAACTCTCCCGAAAGTCCGACGCCGCCGGAGAACTGTGGTTGGAAACAGAACGGGCGCTGCGTTACCGGGGGACCGCCGGACTGCGGACTGCGTAACCCTTCGGCAACTTTCATGAGGCTCGAAAGTAGATGAGCTGCATCCTTCGCGGCGTCAGAAGGCTCATGAACCAACCCGATGGACTCAGGACAGTCACTGCCTCAGCGGCGGGACGGTTCGGCGCCTGCGTGCTTGAGCGTGTCCGCCAGGAGCGGCCCGTTCAGTCACCGACAGCTTCGCGGCCGCGGCGTACGATGAGCGGGTCCGGGCTATACACGACCGCTGTGTCTTTGTCGTCGTAGTCGAACTGGTTGAGGAAGAAGCGCAGGGCGTTGATCCGCCCTCGTTTTTTGTCGTTCGATTTGATGGTGATCCACGGTGCGTGGTCGCTGTCGGTGCGCAGGAAAGTCTTTTCCTTTGCCTCCGTGTAGTCCTCCCATCGGTCCAGGGAAGCAAGATCCACGGGTGAGAGCTTCCAGCGCCGGACAGGATCGATCTGTCGGATCGCGAAGCGGGTACGCTGCTCGTGCCGGGTGACGGAGAACCAGAACTTGGTCAGGTGGATTCCGGAGTCCGCGAGCATCCTCTCGAAGAGCGGCGCCTGCCCCATAAATGTCTCGTACTCCTCGTTGGTGCAGAAGCCCATGACCCGTTCCACGTTGGCACGGTTGTACCAGGACCGGTCGAACATCACGATTTCGCCTGCGGTTGGGAGGTGCTGGACATAGCGCTGGAAATACCACTGGCCTTGTTCCCGCTCCGATGGTTTGCTCAGCGCCACCGTCCGGGCGTAGCGGGGATCGAGGTGCTCGGTGAATCGCTGGATTGTCCCGCCCTTACCTGCGGCATCCCGGCCCTCGAAGACGATAACGACTTTCAGGCCGCGGTCCTGACCCCAGTACTGGAACTTCAGCAGTTCGATCTGCAGACGGTATTTTTCCAGCTCGTACTCTTCCCGAGACATCCGCTCCCCGTAGGGATAGTCTTCCCGCCAGGTCTGGATCGCTGAGCCCCCGGGGTCGATGAGCTCCGGGTCCTCGCCGTGGCCGCCGCTGACCGTGTAGCCCTGCTCCACTAGATGGTCGATGGCCTCACGCAGGTTATCCCTCACCCACCACGGATCATCGGGCGTCCACGGCCCGTCCGTAAGCGTCATCCGGGTCTCCCTTCAGGCACCGCCCCAGAGTCGAGGAAGTCTAACAGGACGACTGGCGCGCCGGAACCTCGGCCAGGCATCACTGGCCAAGCCAGCATTGATCCACGATGCTATCTCGGTTGGAGTGAATCGATCATGGGACGGCCGGCAACGGCGTTATCCTAATGTGACTTAGCCCGGGTGGCCGGGGTAGTCTCTACGGGTGCCCTGGTTTAGTCAGGGCATTCCCGTGCAGAATGCCGAGCCCTGCCGCTCATCGGGATCCGTTCTAGAATCCAAATGGCAGGGACGGGGGACCCACTTTTTACCGGTCTTGGCTTCAAGACCTAGGGGTTAAGTCCTGCGGCTCCCGATCATTACGGGGCAGGACCGGGTGACTCCCATCCGAACCCGACAGCTCACCCCGCAGGCATGGGAGAGGCACTCACCATGTCACGCATGTCCATTCCGGCGCGCCACCGCGCCACCCCGACACAGTCCCCCGCTCTACAGGGACTGTCGTTTTCCCTGAAAGCCCACGCATCATCCCTGGCCAGACCGGCCGCCGTCGTCGCCGTCGCATCAGGCCTCGCTTTCGGAATCGGAGCACCTGCACAAGCTGGCGCGTACGCCCCGGACGGTTCCGCCAGCCCCAATGTCCAGGCACAGGCAGCCACCGCACCTTCCGCTAAGGGCAGCCATCACACCATTGCGCCCGGTGACACTCTCGGTGCCATTGCCGCTCGATACGGAGTGGGACTGAACGCGGTCATATCCGCCAACGCGCTCTCACTCTCCTCCGTGATTTACCCCGGGAATCAGATCCTGATCCCTGCGGCGGGACAGAGCCCGGCAACGGCCCAGGCCAGCCCGGCGGCTCCCCAGACTGTCCCGCAGGCGACCCCGCCGTCGGGCATGGGCATCAATGCCGCGTCCGCATCGATCACGCCGAAGGCATCACCTGCTCCGGCGGCAGCACCCGCAGTCCAGGGCAGCGCAGTCGGTGCCGCCCTCGTTGCCTCAGCCCAGGCGCAGCTCGGAGCCACCCAGGACTGCACCATCCTGGTGGAAAAAGCCCTTCGGTCCATCGGTAAGCCGGTAGGCGATATCGGCCCCGCAAAGTTCCACCAGTACGGAACTCCTGTAGCAAGCCCTCAGGCCGGTGACCTTATGATCAGCTCGGGACACGTGGGAATCTACATCGGTGACGGGCAGGCCATCAGCAGTGGCATGAACGGCGTCAACGAAACCATCGTGCACCCGGCCTCCTGGCTCGGAGGATCCACCTTCGTACGCGTAAACGCGTAGCAGCCAGATCGAGTCCGGACAACAGTGGCAGGTGCAACGCACCTGCCGCTGTTGTCTCACAGGACGCCGGCCGGCGGTAAGCGGACCTTCCGCCTTCGGGTCTCCCTGGTTCCCGGCAGAGGCATAAGTTTGTCGTACGGCCTGCCGGCGGGACTGCTCAAAGTCGTGCGCACGTTCACGCTTACGGACTACACCGGGATGACCCTTCTGCGGGCTACGGATACGGCCGGCGGCCCACTCAGGGGCTTGGCCGGGAAGACGCCCGGAACCGACCTTGCCCTGACCGGGTTCCTCGACGCGGTCAAATTCCGGGCCGAGCTGCTCAGCTTTCACTTCGAAGGCGGAGTCCTTCCCGGCCCGGCGACATCCGCCGCTCCGGATGCCGGGACCTGACGCCCGCAGCTCGGGCCATTCCCCGCGTCGCACCCAACGTGTTCATTGAACGTTTATGACAGCACCGTAGGGTTCAGCCGATGAACGTTCAACCCCGTCAGCCCCTGGACCGAGCCGCGCATGGCACCGGCCCGAACCGAACCGATGGTGGGCGCTGAGCCGCGCACCTATTTCGTCCATGCCGCTCGGCCCGGCAATACAGTCTCGGCGGGCCTGCTTGCCGAGGGGTCAACAGTGGATTCCGTACCCCGCATGCGCTACGCCCGGAGTGTCTCATTCTCCTGTCAGGGGTGGTGGAAGGGGATCAGCAGCCCGATCGCGCCGGCGATGGAGAGGGCAGCGCGGAGGTGGTTGGCCGGATTCCAGGATTGCTGGTAGCCGTGCCACTCCCGGTCCGACCGGCCGCCGGTCCTGGACAGACGGTTGTTCAGAGGCACGTTTATGACCATGGTGGATGCCCACCCTGCCAGGTAGGCTGCCGCCCCGGCGACTCTGACGGGTGAATGGGTCAGTGGTTCCGTGGCCTGGACGGCGAGGACGGCTCCGCAGGCCGCAGCGGTGCCGAAGAACAGGATCATGAACGGCGGCCTCACAGCCTTCTCGTTAATGGACACCATGGCTGCGATGGCGTCCTGCGCCGGCCGCCGTCGGAGGGCGGGCATGACCACGGTGGAGAAGGCGAGGTAGAAACCTCCAGCGACCGCGGAGCCGGTACCCGCGATCACGGGCAGCCACCCGTTCACCGCAGTTCCGCACTGGCCGGCGCGTCCCACACGCCGGTTTCAACGGTGCGCCTCGCATACGTGCTGAAATCGGTGGGGTTCCGGTCCAGGGCACGGGCGAGGTCTGGGGACAAGGAGGCGTTCCGCCCGTCGAGGATCTCAGTGAACAGCCCGGCCAATGGCAGCGCTTCTTCGACAGGGACCCCGTCGTGGGCGAGATCGTCCGCAAATTCCTCCGCCGTGCAGGGCGCGAACGCGATCGGACGGCCTGTGGCGGCGGACAGTTCAGACGCGACATCCCGGAGGGTAAGCAGACGGGGGCCGGTCAGCTCCAGCAGCCGTCCAACATGGCGGTCGCCGGTGAAGGTGTCGGCGGCAACCTCAGCGAGGTCGTCCAGGTCCAGGAAGGGCTCGGCTATGCCCCCATTGGCCGGCAGCAGGAGCCTGCCCCTTCGGACCGGACCGAGCAGAAAGTGCTCACTGAAATTCTGGGCAAACCAGGAGCAGCGCAGCACCGTCCACTCCAGCCCAGACCGCTGCACGGACTCCTCGGCCGCCCGGGCACCGGCCTCGCCGCGGCCGGACAACAGCACCAGCCGCTGGACCCCCGCGTCAGCTGCAGCGTCGGCGAAACGGGCGATCAGCTCAGACGCCCCGGGAAAGGCCAGATCCGGGCTGTAACAGAGATACGCTGCCCTGACTCCGTCGAGAGCGCGAGGCCAGGTGCCGGTGTCGTCCCAGTCAAAGGGAACCGGCCCGTGCCGGGTACCAATCCTCACCGCCACGTGGCGGTCCAGGAGGCGACGGACGAGCCGGGCGCCAGTACGGCCGGTTCCTCCGGTGACAAGAACAGGAGCGGGAGTAAATTTCATCGTCATATCTACCAGACTGCCCCACCCGACTTGGACCATGAATGCGCAGGGATCGCTAATTCATCCGTCAGCGTCTAGCCTGAGTGCATGGATCCGTTGACACAGTTCCTCACCGGGCCCCGGGCCCAAGCCGCGTTCACCCTGCGGGTCGTCATGGACCCGCCCTTCTGCATTGACGTCCGGGATGGGGCTGCGCTGACGGTGATCGTCGCGGTGAGCGGTGACGCCTGGATCTCCGTCGAAGGAAGCGACCCCCGTTCCCTGAGTCCGGGACAGGCGGCCACTGTCCGGGGCCCGGCTCCGTACATGGTGACGGACACGCCGGGCCGGGCACCGACAGTCGTGATCGACGCCGGTCAGTCCTGCCGTTCGCCCGCCGGGGACCACCTGGAACTGTCGATGTCACACGGCATACGCACCTGGGGCAACAGCCCCCGCGGGGACACCGTCCTGTTGATCGGCACCTACCAGACGGCGGCAGCGGCCGGCCAACTGATTACCTCAGCCCTGCCTGCCTTGGCCCTTTTCGACAAACAGGAGATCGATCCGGCACTACTTAGCATGCTCGAACGCGAACTTACCCACCCCGGGCTGGGGCAGGAGAGCGCCCTGGACCGGGTCCTTGACCTACTGCTTCTGCACCTGGTGCGCGTCTGTGTGGAACGTGCCGATAACATGCTGCCCAGCTGGGCAGCAGGCACGCGCGACCCCATCGTTGCCCGGGCTCTGGCCTCCCTGCACGAGGACCCGGCCGCCCCGTGGACCGTCGCCGAGTTGGCCCGGCGGACCCATGTTTCCCGGGCAACCATGGCCGCCCGGTTCCACTCCGCCGTCGGCCAGCCACCGATGGCCTATCTAACGACCTGGCGCCTGGCTCTGGCCGCAGACAGACTGTCCTCCAGCACCGCTACCACCGCTGTCATCGCCGAAGAGGTCGGCTACAGCAACGCCTTCGCGTTCAGCGCCGCTTTCTCCAGGGTCTACGGCATCAGCCCCACCAGTTACCGGCGAACCGCGAACAACTTGGGCACTCGGGAGGACAGCCCTTAGAAAGACGCTCAACGTCCCAGGCAGCACGTCCCGGGAATCATCCGATCGCCAGGACCAGATAGAGAGGGCCGTGAGGACGGCCGCGGTGGGCGTCATGACCAGGCGCTCCGGTTTGCTCCGGAGCCGGTAGAGGATATGCGGACAACGGCGAACTCGCACGGGCAAACATCGACCGCGAGGGATGTCGACGTCGCGCGCTACTGGCTCGGCGATCCAAAGCGAAAAGCCTGAACCCCCTAGACATGTGACTAATTAGTCACCTATTCTGGAGCTGTGGACGCCGTATTCAAGGCCCTGGCCGACGCCACCCGCCGCGATCTCCTGGATGAGCTCTTCCGGAACGACGGGCAGACCCTACACGCCCTTGAGGCCCGCTTCGCGATGACCCGCTACGGCGTGATGAAGCACCTCAGGGTCCTGGAGGACGCCGGCCTGGTGGTGACCCGCCGTCGGGGGCGGGAGAAACTCCACTTCCTGAATCCGGTGCCCATCCGGCTGGTCCACGACCGCTGGGTGAGCAAATATGCCGAACCATGGGCCGCTGGCCTCAGCGACCTCAAAACCAGATTGGAAAGTCCCATGGAAAAGATCTTCGAAATCTATATCAAGACCACCCCGGAGCGGCTCTGGGAGGCGATCACGGACGGCGAGATCCGCAGCAAGTACCAGTTCGGGTCCGTCATCACCTCGGACTGGACGCCGGGATCCCGGTTCGAGATGGCACCCAAGGGCGGGGAACCCCTGGGCGAGGGCGAGAACCTGGAAGTGGACCCGCCCCGCCGGCTCGTCCAGAGCATGCGCGCGCTCTGGGGCGAGGACGTCAAGGCCGAGGGCACGTCCCGGGTCACCTGGGAGATCGAACCGGTGGGCGATTCCTGCCGCCTGACCGTCACCCACGACCAGCTCCGCGAAGGCGCCAACGACCAGCTCTACGGCGGCTGGCCGATGATCCTCTCCGGCCTGAAGACCTGGCTGGAAACCGGCGAGCTCCTCACCACTCCCGGCTCCCTCATGTACACCTGAGGCGGCCGGCGAGCGCACGCCGGGTGCCGCCGCCGTGGTGAAAACGGGCAGGCCTGTCGGCGCGTCGGCCCGCACCTTGCCGCCCCATAACCGCGGCGGTAGCCTGAAAAGCAGATGACGGGCCGCGCAGCGCCCACAGGCTCAGACCCGCCACCGGGAACGGGGAGGCGCGATGTCTACGCTCGCAGACGGCCGGGAAGCCTACGCCGAACGGCGCTGGCCGGACGCCGTCGGGCAGTACACGGCCGCCGACCACGACGCCGAACTTCCGGCCCGCGATCTGGAACAGCTGGCCACCTCCGTCATCCTCACCGGCCGGGGCTCCGAAGGGGTGGACATCTTGGCCCGGGCGCACCTGAAGTACCTCGCCGACGACGACTACCCCGCTGCCGCCCGCTGCGCCGTCTGGACCGGGTTGAACCTCATTCTGCTGGGCGAACCGGCCCGCAGCGCCGGCTGGCTCGCCCGCGCCCGCCGGATCGTCGAGGACCTGCCCGAGCCCTGCCGCTTCGAGGGTCTGCTGTCCGTCCCTGCCGGGCTGGGCGCCCTCTACCAGGGCGACGGCGCCACCGCCGCGGAAGCTTTCACCCGGGCCGCCGACCTCGGACGGGCACGTGGCGACGTCGACTCGGCTGCCCTCGGTACGCTGGGCCTGGGGCAGACCAAGGTCATGCTGGGCGAGTTCGACGCCGGCCTGGCCCTGCTCGACGAAGCCATGGTCGCCGTCACCGTCGGGGAGATCTCCCCGGTCCCCGCCGGGATCATCTACTGCGCGGTGATCGAAACCTGCCATCTGGCCTTCGACCTGCACCGCGCCCACGAGTGGACACGGGCGCTGGACCGGTGGTGCGACGCGCAACAGAAGCTGGTGGCCTTCAGCGGCCAGTGCCAGATGCACCGGGCCGAGCTGTACCGGCTGCACGGCGCCTGGACCGAGGCGATCGACGCGGCCAAAACGGCGCAGGACTTCGCCTTCCGCGGCGACCGAATGGCCATCTACGGCGGCTTCTACGAACAGGGCGAAATCCACCGGCTCCGGGGCGACTTCGACACCGCCGAGGCCTGCTACCTGCACGCCCAGGAGACCGGTTTCCCGCCGCAGCCCGGGCTGGCGCTCCTCCGCCTAGCCCAGGGCAAACCGGAGCAGGCCCAGTCACTGCTCCGGCAGGCCATGGACGGCGCCGACCCCGCGTACCGGCGCCGGATGCTCGCCGCCCGGGTGGAGATCGAACTGGCAGCAGGCGACACACCGGCGGCCCGGGCCGCCGTGGAAGAGCTGGTCTCGCTGTGCGCCTCGATCGACATGCCCCTGCTGCACGCCCTCGCCGAGCAGTCCGAAGCCGCTGTCCTCTTCCACGAAGGCGACCCCGCGGCCGCCCAGGTCCCGCTGCGCCGCGCCTGGTCCCGCTGGCTCGGCCTGGACGCACCGTTCGAAGCAGCCCGCTGCCGCGCCCTGCTGGCCAGGCTGTGCGCCGCGCTCGGCGATGAGGAATCCGCCCGGCTGGAACGTGAGGCGGCCCGGGCCGTATTTGCCGAGCTGGGCGCCGCGCCCGCGCTGGCGGGGCTTGAGCAATCGGTGCTCGCAGCGCCGGACGCCCGGTCAGCCGCGACGGGGACAGTCCCGGCGCCACCCGCCGGGAACGACGCCCAACACGCCGCCGACGCCGGGCCGCTCACCGCCCGCGAAACCGAGGTGGTCCGGCTCGTCTCCGCCGGACTGAGCAACCGGACCATCGCCGCCGAGCTGTTCATCAGCGAAAAAACGGTGGCCCGGCACCTGAGCAATATCTTCACCAAGTTGGGCCTGACCTCCCGGTCCGCGGTCACGGCTTACGCCTACCAGCACGGACTCGCCTGACCCGCCTCCCTGCATCAAAGTACCCATTCCCCGCCCGCGGGATTTCCCCCGGCAAATGGGTGATTCGCCCGATTCGCCGCCGCGCGCAGAAAAATAGCGTTAATGGCATGAACGTTTACGTGCTCGCAGGAATGGTTTCCACCGGCCTCTTCGCGGTGAGCTACCTGCCCATGCTGCTCAAGGCCCTCCACACGAGGGATCTTGACTCCTACAGCCTCGAACTGCGCTTCCGGTCCGGACCCGCCGGCCGCCCCGCGCCGCAGCGGGCACAGCGTTCATAAGCAACCCCACCGCACCTGCAACACCCAGGAGGAACCACCATGAACACCACCCGAGCAACCGACACCGGCGGCGCCGTCGGCACTGCCGCCGTCGACACCGTCATCATCGGCGCCGGACAGTCCGGACTGGCGCTGGGCTACTATCTGGCGCAGCAGCACCGGGACTTTGTCATTCTGGACGCCGGCACACGGGTTGGCGACGCGTGGCGGAGCCGCTGGGACTCGCTGCGCCTGTTCACCCCCGCCAAGTACGACGGCCTGCCCGGCCGGCCCTTCCCGGGCGACCCCCTCGCCTTCCCCACCAAGGACGAGCAGGCGGACTATCTGGAGGACTACGCCTCCCGGTTCCACCTGCCGGTCCGGCCCAACACGGCCGTCACCCGGCTGAGCCACGACGGGCAGCGGTTCCACGTCACGGCCGGGACACAGCGCTGGACGGCGGCGAACGTCATCCTCGCCACCGGCGCCTGCCAGCTGCCCAGGACGCCGGGCTTCGCGGCGGAACTGCCGTCCGACGTCGTGCAGCTCCACTCCCACAACTACAAGAACCCGGTTCAGCTCAATCCCGGTCCTGTCCTGGTGGTGGGGGTGGGCAACTCCGGGGCGGAGATCGCCCTGGAGACCAGCCGCACGCACGAAACCTGGCTGGCCGGCAAGCCCAGTGGCGAGCTCCCGTTCCGGCACGGCCGGACCGCGGCCCGCTTCGTGTTCCCGGTGATCCGCTTCGCCGGGCTGCACATGCTGACCACCAGCACGCCGGTGGGGCGCAGGATGCTGCCCAAGATTGCTACCATGGCCAGGCCGCTGATCCGCACCAAAGTCGCGGACCTCGGCGCCGCCGGCGTCCACCTGGTGCCGCGGGTCACCGGAGTTGAGGATGGTGAAGTAATGCTCGACGGCGGTCAGCGCCTTCCGGTTGCAAATGTCATCTGGTGCACGGGCTTCACCGAGGCCTACCCCTGGCTGGACATCCCGGCGCTGCGCGCGGACTGGCGGGAGCAGCAGCACCGCGGGATCGTGGACGCCCTTCCGGGCCTGTACCTGCTGGGGAAAGAGCTCATCTTCGCAGAAGCATCGGAAACCCTCCCGGGTGTGGGCCGGGACGCCAAATACCTGGCGAAACGGCTCGCCGCCACCCGGGCTCCGCAGCCCGCAGCGGAGGTCCGGAGCGGGCTGGCGGCATAACGGGCGCCGGCACGTCCTAACCAGGGCAGACCGTATGAAGGGGCGATAAGCCGCCTACGCCGGCATGCTTCCGTCAGCGTCCGCAGGATGACACAGTGGAACGATGAATGAGGAAACTGGCGGACTGGTCCTGAACCTCGAATGCACGCTCGATGCTCCCCCGGAAGAAGTCTTCCGGATGCTGACGGAATCGACCGAACTGGTGAAGTGGTGGGGTCCGCACGGCTTCACTATCCCCGCAGCCGAACTGAACCTCACGGAAGGCGGCGGCTACGGATTCCGCATGACGCCACCGGACGGCGAACCGTTCCACCTCTCAGGCGAGTTCCTGGAGATCGATCCGCCCTGGCGCCTGGTGTACACCTTCCGCTGGGAGGAACCGACACCCGACGACCGGGAAACCGTCGTCGACCTCTCCCTCGGGATTACCGGCGAGGACACGCGCCTGGTGCTCTCGCAGGGACCGTTCCTGACGGAGGAGCGGCTGGCCCTGCACCGCGACGGGTGGACCGAGTCGTTCGAGAAATTGCAGGCAGTACTAGGTGGCCGCACCTGAAAACCGGCCGCGTCAATCGTCCCGGCACGTGCGTCCAGGATGAGAACGTGGGAATGTTGCTGCCATGGCAGCTTTCAGTCAGTCCGATGACCTCCACGGAGCCCAGTTCGTCGACGTGAATCTGCGGGGAGCCCGGTTCATCCGGTCTGACCTGTCCGGCGCGGTGATGCGCGCGGTAGACGCGGCCGGGGCCGACATCGATGCCCCGTGGCTGTTCGATGGCGGGAACTTCCTGCGCGTCAACGGCGTCGATGTGGTCCCTTTCGTCGAGGCCGAACTCAACCGCCGCTTTCCGGGCCGCGCCGAACGACGCGCGGGCGATCCCGATGGTCTTCGTGCCGCCTGGGCCGTGCTGGAGCGGACCTGGTCGGCGACGCTCGAGCGGGTCGCGGCGATGCCGGCGGGAACGGTGGATGTCTCGGTGGATGGCGAGTGGTCCTTCGCGCAGACCCTGCGTCACCTGGTGATGGCCACCGACACGTGGCTGGGCCGGGGAATCCTGGAGATCGAGCAGCCTTATCACCCCATTGGTCAACCCAATGCAGAGTACGAGACCGACGGTTACGATCTGTCGGTCTTCTCGACCGTCGAACCGTCGTATGCCGAAGTGCTCGAGGTCCGGGCCGGCAGGGCAGCCATGGTGCGCGACTACATCGCCGCTGTCACCCCTACTGAACTGTCCTCGGCACGCCGCAATCCGTGGGC
Organism: Pseudarthrobacter ribosi; assembly: GCF_055412865.1. NCBI lineage: Bacteria > Bacillati > Actinomycetota > Actinomycetes > Micrococcales > Micrococcaceae > Pseudarthrobacter > Pseudarthrobacter ribosi. The sequence continues at coordinate 95,740 of NZ_JBVAYZ010000004.1, forward strand.
CCCCGAACAACCGGTAACTGTCCTCTCGTGCCTGCACACTATCCTCAACGAGGAGTGGGAACACCACCGCTACGCCGTCCGCGACCTCGAGGCGATCGGGGCGGGGCTCGATCCCTAAGGCTGGCGTCGGCAGTCCATCTCGCCTTCCTGGGGTGGGAACCGGCTCCCGCCTTGAAGGCGGGAGCCGGTTGCCTTCGGCTTCGCTGCTGGCGGCAGCGAAGCTTGGCGTCGTGGACCGGCGCCAGACTCCGGCCTACGCGCGCTGGGAGATGTTGAGAATGTTGCCCTCGCTGTCCAGGAACCAGGCGGCCTTCCCCCAGTCAGCGGTGGCGACGCCGTTCTCCGTCTTCAGGCCGGGAAAATCGTACTCTTCAAAGACGACGCCGCGGCCTCGCAGTTCCTCCATCTCGCCTACGAGGTTGTCGGTTTCCCAGCCCATCTGGGTATTCTTGGCTGTCCCTGCATTCTCTGTCTGGTAAATGAGGAAGCCCGTGCCGTTGCCGCAGCGATACATCACGCTGTCCTCCTCCATGGAATCGGAGGGTTCAATTCCCAGCTTGTCCCGGTAGAACTCCTTCGCCCTGTTGATGTCCTTCGCGGCGAGGACAGCAATGATGCTTGAATCCTTGAGCATGATGATTCCCTTCTGTGCACTGATGTATCGCAGCGATTGCACCCCCCGGTTTGGGTCCCCGGAACTTCCTTGACCGGGGACCGTGACCGCCCCTTGCGCCGAGCCGGGGCAGCCACCTGGGACTCTTCAACGCCGCGCCACCCATCACCAGCGCGAGGGGTCCCCGAAGCTTATGTGGCCATTATGGAACGATACGGGCCTGCCTTAGCGTCGCTTGCGCGTTTCGGTGCCCGTGATGTTGAACGAGGCGTCCAGCTTTACCGTCGCTTTTGTCCCGTCGGCTTTCCGGATATGTGCCTCATAGGCCGCCCCCTCCGCATCGGTTTCCACGCGGACTATGGTCGCCCCAGGGTTAGCGGCCTTCACTGCCGCTTCCACCCGGGCGGCAGTGTCGCCTGTCAGAAGCTCCTCGGTCATGCCGTTGGCTTGGTGTCCACCCTTGCTCTGGGAAACAGACAGTGTTGTAGAGGTCGCTGCGCCGTCCGGAGCGGCCATGGCGAGATACATGCCGCCGCCGGCGAGAGCGGCGGTTAATGCTGCACCCGCTGCGACGTTTCGAACTGTTTTCATCACGTGCTCCTGATTCTGCGATCAGGCCCATCGGTGCTTTCGCTGACCGCTGTGTCGTCCTGGCCATCGCGTCCCAGCAACGCCCCGCGCGGGTTGATCCAGACACTGTGGATTCTACGCATTTGTGGGGGCGAGGACTAGGAGAACGGCACGGCGATGAAGTGTTCACCGGAGGTCCAGTTCCCCGATCGCGGCAGTCCATCTCGCCTTCCTAGGGTGGTCGGGTCGCCGGCGCAGCGCCGGCACCCGTCACCCAGGAGGAACCATCACCATGCGCACACCCCTGACTGCCGCGGCCACCGCCGCGCTCGTCGCCGCCCTGGCGGGCCCCGCCGTCGCCGCTTCACCCGCCGAAGCTGGCGCCGCGCCGTCGTCGAACGCTGCCGGAACGGCTGCCGTAAAAGCGAAAGCCAGCATCAAGACCAACGAGCGCAACGGGTCCTTTGACCTGCAGTCACACCGGGGAGGCCGCGGCGAGTGGACCGAGGAGTCCCTGGCCGCGTTCGCCAACTCGCTGAAGCTGGGCGTGACCACCCTGGAGCTGGACACCCACCTGACCTCTGACGGCAAGGTCATCGTCTGGCACGACGACACCATCCAGGCGGACAAGTGCCTGGACACGGCGCCGGCCACCCCGGGCGACGCCGCCTTCCCCTATGTCGGCAGCCGGGTTGCCGAACTCTCGCTGGCCCAGATCAGGACGCTGGACTGCGGGTTTACGCCGTTGAAGGGGTACCCGGGGCAGGACGTGATCGAGGGCAACCGGATCGCCGAGCTCAAGGACGTGTTCCAGCTGGTGCGCGACGCCAGCGCCGAGAAAGTCCGCTTCAATATCGAGACCAAAGTGGAAAGCAGCCAGATCGGCGGCGAGGGCATGGTGTCGCTGACCAAGGCCGTGGTCGCGGAGATCCGGGCCTCCGGCATGGCGGACCGCATCACGGTGCAGTCCTTCGACTGGTCATCGCTGAACCTGACCAAAGAAATCGCCCCGGAACTGCCGCTCGTTGCCTTGTCCAGCGGCGACGCCTGGCTCGCGGTCGGCAAGTCCGGCGCCAGCCCCAACCTCGGCGGCATCGACATCGACACTTACGGCGGATCCCTCGCCAAGGCGGCGGCGGCCCAGGGCTACGACGCCATCTCCCCCGCCTTCCGCTCCGTCACCCCCGGCATGATCGCGGAGGCCCACGAACTCGGCCTGCCGGTCGTCCCCTGGACCGTGAACACCACGGCGGACATGCACCGCCTGATGGACCTCGGCGTGGACGGCATCATCACCGACTACCCCACCCGCCTGCGCACCGTCATGGAAGAGCGCGGACTGAAGCTGCCCAAGGCCTACGCACCGAAGGCCTAAACGGCGACGGCGGGTGGCTGACTCCGCTTATCGCGGTCTGTGCGCCGCAGGGCTGAGCTCTGCGGACAAGCCGCACGCAGAAAGGCTGTCTGCGTTCCCTTTCGGAACGTGGACAGCCTTCGTTGTGCCCGACGGCGGTCGTTCCGGCTGCCGTCGGGCTTCGGTTTTACTCAGGCCATGGCCATGGCGCCGATCTGCCGCATGATGCTCATGTTGTCGGTGGTGCCCCAATGCTCGGCTACCTTGCCGTCCTCGACGCGGATGATGTCGGTGCAGTCGAATTCCACACTCTTGCCCGTTGCCGGGATGCCGGCCAGCTCGCCACGATGGGTGCCCGTCAGCACCACGTGGCATGCCTCCAGGTTCCCGGCGCTCAGCGAGGGCGTGATCTCTTTGACCTTGATGTCCGGGAAAGCCGAGCGCATCGTGGTTACGAAGAACTTAGCGCCCTCCCTGCCCGGCGGCTGCCCGGGGAGGCCCTCCTCGTGATCCACGTAGCTCTCCGCCGCCAGCTCATCAACGAGGTCGAGATTTCCGCTCTCCAGTACCTCCCTGTAAAACCGCTCGATCAGTTCAATATTTTCAGGCATTTTCGACTCCTTGTAGGCGAGAGACCGAAATGGGATCCCCCAGCGCGTTACTCGGGCATGCCGTACGAGCCCACGCCGCAGGCTGCCATTCCGGGAAAGGGGCCGCGCGGAGCGCCGAGAAAAAACTGTAAAAAAAGTTGTGTGGAATGGGCGAATCGCCCTGTTAAGGCAGAAGATATTCCGGCGTTCCGAGCCTGTCAAGAGGCCTGGGCTACCGCCCAGGGCCCCTCCGATTTTTGTCACACCGGCCCCGTAGTCTGCGTTCACAAGCTTGAACCGTCCGGCAGGGGATGACGTGGCTGACCTGATCCACAAAGCAATCGGCAGGACACCATTCTCGCCTGCAGCAGCTGCCCCGGTTCCCGATTCATTCGAGCCGAATGACCCTGGCTGGCCGGAATTACTGGCGGCCACCGGCGGGGTCACCGACGACGCCGTCGGGGACTACCTGCGCCGGCTGCGCCGCTACGACTTGCTCACCGCCGGGCAGGAACTGGAACTGGCGCAGGAGATCGAGGCCGGGCTTTTCGCGGAACAGCTCCTGGCCGACGGTACCTCGCGGGCCGGCCAGGACAGCGGGGAGTTGAGGACCATCGTCTTGATGGGCAAGCGTGCCGCAGACGCGCTGCTCCACGCCAACCTCCGGCTCGTCGTGTCGATCGCCAAGCACTACACCCGCCGGGGCCTCGATTTTGAGGACCTGACCCAGGAAGGAAACCTGGGACTGCACAGGGCCGTGCGCACGTTCGACTTCACCAGGGGTTTCAGGTTCTCCGTCCACGCCACGTGGCAGATCCGGAGCGGCATCACCCAGGCGCTGGCTGATCAGTCCAGACTCATCCGGCTGCCGACTAACGTCATCGACCAGCTGCGGAATTCCTATTACCCCGACGCGACAGATGCGCTCTTCCATGAACAGATGAAGGCGCGGCTCCATGCCGTACTCGGCACGCTCGAGAACCGGGAGGCCCGGGTCATTGCGATGCGCTTTGGCCTGACCAGCGGCGGAGCGATGACCCTGGAGGCCGTGGCGAACGCTTTCGGCACGACCCGCGAACGCATCCGCCAGATCGAGATCGGAGCGATGAGGAAGCTTAGGGACCCCGCCCGGTCCGATCTTCTGCGGCCGTATCACTGTGACGGCGAGGGCCCACCGGGCGGGGAGGCTGCGCCGCCGGAGTCCGCGCCGGCGCCCCCTAGCCCCGCCGCTCCCGCCACAGCAGCGACACCACCAACACCACCGAGCCGAGTCCCAGCATGACAAACACCATCAGCCCCCAGTTGGCCTGGGTCACCCCCGGGCCGTAGAAGATGCCGATCAGCACCGTGGCCGTGATCGCCCCGAGATACCGGCAGGTCTGGAAGATCCCGGCGGCCACACCCCGCTCCTCCGGCCGGGTGGAGAGGTACATCCCCTGGTTATAGGCGATGCTGGCCACCCCGTAGGGCACCCCCAGGAACGCGGTCAGGGCCAGCACCAGCGGGATGGCGAACGAGGCGGTCAGCAGCCACAATGCCCCGGAGGCGGCCATGAGCATGATGACGCCGGCGATCAGCACCCGTTTCACCCCGAACCGGTCGATTCCTCGGACGGCCACCGGCGTCGAGATCACCGAGACCGCGGCCAGCGGCAGCACCAGGAGCCCCACCACGGCGGGCTCGTAGCCGCCGGCTTCCTGCAGCAGCTGCGGCAGGCCGAAGAACGCGAAGTAGTAGACGCCGCTGAATAGGGCGAACCCCAGATAGACCAGCAGCAGCGGCCGGTTCCTGCCCAGCAGCCGCAGGTCCAGGAACGGCGGGGCGAAACGCAGTTCGCGCCACACGAACAGCACGGCCAGCAGGGTGCCTCCGCCCAGCAGCCACCAGCGGTAGTCCGGCAGCACGTTGAGCAGCGCCATCATCACCAGGACCATGGAGCCGACGAAGGCCAGGATGCCGGGGATGTCCGAGTCCCGCAGCAGCTCCGAGGCCCGGCCGCGTTCCCGGTCCTCGTCCGCCGAGGCGAAGCGGCGGACCAGGAGGATCGCTGCCAGCGCCAGCGGGACGTTGATGAGGAACAGGGCTTCCCAGCCGACGAAGCCCACCAGCAGCCCGCCCACCACCGGCCCGACGGCGGCCGCGGAGGTGTTGGCCATCTGGATCCGGCCCAGCGGCCGGGTGGATTTCACGTTCGCCTGCTTCGCCAGGGCCCCGACCATCACGACCGCGCTCGGGTACGCGGCGGCCGTGCCGAGGGCCATCACGGCGCGGGCCACGCAGAGCACGGCGAAGTTCGGTGCGAACGGGGCCAGGGCGCAGGTCACGGCCACCAGGGCCATGCCAATCATAAAGAGCCGCCGCGGGCCGAAGCGGTCCGCGAGCCGGCCCATGAGTGGCTGGCCCGCCGCGGAGGTGAGGTAGAAGGAGGTGATCACCCAGGTGACGGTGGCGACGTCGAGCCCGAAGTCGGCGCGCAGTACCACCAGGGCGACGGCGATCATCGAGGAGTTCAGCGGGTTCAGGGCCGTGCCCAGGCTGAGTCCGGCGACGGCGAAACCCGTCCGGGGAGAGTTGCTCACGGCAACAGTCTGTCCCACGGTGCCGGCCAAAATCGAACCGGACGTCAAATTCCGCGGCGGCGGACCTGCTGACGCGTCACGCAGGGCAGGCTTTTGGCCCAGCGGCGGCCGGGAACCCGCGAACTAAAGCGGAAGTCCCCGCGCCGGGACGGTAAGAGACTGCTGCCTGTGACGCTGGCATCACCGTTTGCGGGCGATCACGTCGTAGATGTGCCAGTGTTTGGGGGCGGCGGGACGACTGCCCGTCGTCGGGGGCCCGGCTTAAGACCAGGCCGGGCCCGCCACGCGCGCTCCACTCCCCGGTGTCAGAGGACCTTGGAAAGGAACGCCCTGGTCCGGTCGTGCTGCGGATCGCTGAGGACCTGGCGGGGAGGTCCGGCCTCCACCACCACGCCTTCGTCCATGAACACCAGCGTGTCCGCCACTTCGCGGGCGAACCCCATCTCATGGGTCACCACAATCATGGTCATGCCGCTTTTGGCCAGTTCCTTCATAACGTCGAGCACCTCGCCGACCAGTTCCGGGTCCAGGGCGCTGGTCGGCTCGTCGAAGAGCATCAGCTTCGGGTCCATGGCCAGCGCACGGGCGATGGCCACCCGCTGCTGCTGCCCGCCGGACAGGTGCGCCGGATAGGCGTCCCCTTTGTCGCCAAGGCCCACACGCTCCAGCAGTTCCACGGCCCGGGCGGTGGCTTTGGCCTTGGAAGTACCCTTCACCCGCATGGGCGCGAGGATGATGTTCTCCACCGCGGTCAGGTGCGGAAACAGGTTGAACCGCTGGAACACCATCCCGATTTCCTGGCGCTGGAAGGCTGCTTCCTTGAGCTTCAACTCGTAGAGCTTGTCCCCCTTTTGACGGTAGCCAACCAACTGTCCGTCGACCGAAAGCCGACCGCCGTCAACCCGTTCCAGGTGATTGATGCACCGCAGGAACGTCGATTTTCCCGAACCGCTGGGGCCCACAATGCAGAGCACCTCGCCCGGGTCGACCTCGAGGCTGATCCCGCGCAGCACCTTGTTGGTGCCGAAATTCTTGGAGACCCGCTCCGCGAGCACCATCGGCGCGTCCGTCATCCTTTTCCTCCAAAATCAGTGCTGATCGGCGGGGCGGGCTCGCCGGGAACCGCCGTTGGTGCCGGTCCCGGCGTCGCCGGTTCCTTGCCCGTCTTGACCCGACCGGTTCCGCGGGAGAACCGCTTCTCAATGAAGTGCTGTCCCACCATCAGGATGGAGGTGAACAGCAGGTACCAGAGGGAAGCCACAATCAGCAGCGGCACCGGAGTGAACGTGACCGCGGAAATACCGCGGGACACGCCGTAGAGGTCGATGCTCAACGGAATCGCGGCCACCAGCGAGGTGGTCTTGAGCATCGAGATCACCTCGTTCCCGGTGGGCGGAATGATGATCTTCATTGCCTGCGGAACCACGACGTACCGCATTGTCTGGCCCCAGGACATGGCCAGTGCCGTCGAGGCTTCCTCCTGGCCCTGGTCCACGGACAGCAGCCCGGCGCGCACGATTTCGGACATGTACGCCGCCTCGTTCAGGGCCAGCCCGATCACGGCGGTGATGAAGAGGTTGGTGAAGACCTCATTCGGGACGGTGACCCAGGGCTCCGTAAACGGAATGCCCAGGGTGAACACCGGATAGATCAGGGACACGATGCCCCAGAAGACCAGCTGCACGTAGACCGGGGTTCCCCGGAAGATCCAGATATACAGCCAGGCAATGCTCTTCAGCACCGGGTTCGGCGAAAGCCGCATGATGGCCAGCAGCAGGCCGATCACGATTGCGCCGATCATCGAGTAGATGGTCAGCCACAACGTCACCCAGGCGGCCTGGCTGATCCGCCGGTCGAAGATGTACTTGCCCACGTCCGGCCAGCCATAGTCAGCGCGCTGGGCGGCGTCCAGCACAAAGACCGCCAGCCCGAGGACGAGGAGTACCGCTACCACGTTCCGCCAGGGGTGGCGCAGCGGGATGGCGACGATCGCTTCCGGCGGCGCGTCGCCGTCGTGCCGTCCCCGGCCGGCCCGCGGCGTCCTGCCGGACTCCCCGCCCCTGCCGGGTTCCGCCTCAATCATCCGGTCGGATTCCGGCTCGCTCATCGGCTATCACCCTTTGGCTGCGACATTGAGGTCCGCCGTCTTGATGCCGCCGGCTTCCACGCCCCACTTGGCCAGGATCTTGTTGTAGGTGCCGTCGTCGATCAGCGTCTGGAGGGCCTTCTGCAGGACGGGCGTGAATTCGCTGCCCTTGGCTACCGGCATCCCGTAGGGTGCCACTTCAAAGGCGTCGCCGGCGGTCTGCAGCTTGTCCTTGGTCTGGGAGATCGCGTACAGGGTCACCGGGGAATCGGCGCTCATAGCGTCCACCTGTCCCACCACCAGGGCGTTGGTGGCCTGGTCCTGGGCGTCGTACTTGAAGATGGTGATGGCGGGCTTGCCGGCGTCGGTGCAGGCCTTCGACTTCGCCGGCACCTCGTGCGTGTCCTCGTAGGTGGTGGCCTGGACGGCGACCTTGAGTCCGCAGGCGTTCTCTGGGTCCACGGTCTTGCCCTTCGGGGCGGCCCACTGGATTCCGGCGGAGTAGTAGTTGACGAAGTCGACCTGCTGTTCGCGTTCCAGGGTGTCGGTGAACGAGGAGACGCCGATGTCGTCCTTTCCTGCCTTCACCGCCGGAAGGATGTTGTCGAACGTGCCGATGTCGAAGTTGACCTTCAGGCCCATGACCTGCCCCAGGGCGTTGGTGAGGTCCACGGCCCAGCCGGCCGGCGCACCGTTGTCGTCCTTGAACTCGTTCGGCGGGTAGTTGTTGGCCATGCCGACGTTGAGCACGCCCGCGGTCTTCATCTTCTCCGGGAGCATCGCGGCGATGGAATCATTCTTTTTCACCTCGACGGCGTCGGCGCTTCCGGATGCCGCGCCGGTGGCGGCCGGTTGGCTGTTGTCGACGCAGCCGGAGAGCGCGAGTGCCGTGGCTATGGTGAGAACGGGAAGTACGTATCGGGTGCGCATGGTTTCCTTAGCTGTTCAGAGTGGCCCTTGTTCCCGCAAGTCTGCGGGAGGAGGGCGCCGGGTGCCTGCAAGTTCAGAACTCTTTAGTGCGTGTTGCCTGACGCTGTTGTTTCAAGGGTTTCTCCGGAATGACGGATGTCCCGCAGAATTTCCCCGCCTCGAGCTTTCAACTCCGAAATGCTGGAAACGCCCACTAACGTCATCGTACGCCGCAGCTCGTCCGCGAAAATCTCAATGACGCGCCCGACGCCGGGCGAGCCCGCCGCCACCAATCCGTACAGGTAGGCCCTCCCGATCGAGCAGGCATCTGCGCCCAGCGCCAGCGCCTTGAGCACGTCGCTGCCCCGGCGGATCCCCGAGTCCACGTAGATCTCGATCGAATCCCCCACCCGCTGCCGGGATTCCTGCAGCACATCCATGGGGCTCAGCATGTGGTCGAGCTGGCGGCCGCCGTGGTTGCTCAGCTGGACGGCGTCCAGGCCGATCCGGGCGGCCTGTGCGACGTCGGCCGGGTTGACGCAGCCCTTGAGCACGATCTTGCCGTGCCAGGCCTGCCGCAATGCAACGAGTTCTTTCCAGCCGCTGGTCGCATCCGAGTGGCCAAGGATGTGCTGCCACATGGACGGGGTGACGACGGAGGTGGCAGCCGCACTGCGCGGATCCAGGTTCGGGAAACTGATGCCCTCCGACTTCAGGAAGTTGATCCACCAGGAGGGGCGGCGGGCGATGTCCGCGATGGTGGACAGGGTCAGTGCGGGAGGTGCGGTGAAGCCGTTCTGCAGGTCCCGTTCCCTGGCGCCGAGGGCCCGCGTGTCGACGCCGACAATCAGTGTGTTGAATCCGGCGGCTTCGCAGCGCGCCAGTTTGTCCTTCAAGGCCTGGGCGTCGGAGGTGAGCCCGAAGTTGAACCAGCGGTCGAGTCCCGGGTGGTTCTCCGCAATTGCTTCCATGGCCACGGTGCTCAGCCCGGCCAGTCCGTAGGGGATGTGTGCCCGGTCGGCGGCGGCCGCGACGGCCAGCTCGCCCTCGGGATGGAACAGCCGGGTTGCGCCGGTGGGCGTCAAGGTCAGGGGCAGGGCGCTGCTTCTTCCGAGCAGGGCGGTGCTGGTATCGGGTCCGGAGACCGGACCCCAGCTGGGCATCAGCGCCCAGGAGTCAAAGACGGCGCGGTTGCGCCGCAGCGTCACTTCGTCTTCGGAGCCGCCGTCGAGGTAATCGAAGATCCCGGCCGGCAGGACCCGCTGTGCCGATTTCCGGTATTCCTCGACGTTGAAGGCGTTGGCCAGGACCCGGCGTCGGCGTGAGAAGACGGGGGCCTTCACCTGGATGAGCTGACGGGCATCGCTGATTTTCAATGAGGGCCTTTCCTTTTGCTGTCCTGCGTTAGGGTTCAGCGTAGGAAGTGGAGTGCCGCGCAACTATGGAGATAGCGACAAATTAAGGGGCTTGTCATTAGCAGCAACTACCAGACAGCGGACATTGGTAAATCGGCGACGGCGGCTCCCCCGGCGGCGAGGCACCCGCTGCCTACCCTCGCCGACGTCGCCCGCTCGGCAGGGTCGGAAATTGTCAGCCTGATCCAGATGCCGGCAGATGACCAGCAGATCGTCGCGGGCGCTGTGCTTTATGATTCGACGGCCCTGCCGGCCAGGTTCCCCGGTGCCGTTGCGTTGGCCATCGGCTTGTCTCTGTCGGGGAAGCGTCTCGGCGCCAAGGTCCGGGAGCTCGGCGATGCCGGATACGTGGCCGTTGTCTACAAGTCCAACGGCAGCCCGGACAAGGCGTTGCGGGCGGCAGCCCGGGAAGCGGGGATCGCCCTCTTCCGGGCCTCAGACTCGGTCCCGTGGAACCAGATCGCGGAGATCATGGACGCCGCCGTCGTCCCGCACCGGCAATCGGGCCGCACGCTGGTGGACATCCGTCCGGGGGATCTGTTCGATCTCGCCAACACCGTGGCCGCCCAGGCCGGCGGCGCCGTTGCGATCGCCGCTCCCGACCAGACGGTCCTGGCGTATTCAACGCTCCCGGACCAGCCCATCGACGAGACACGCAGGAGCTCCATTCTGCGGCTGCAAGTACCGCCTTCGGTGGAAACGGACAAGGACTACCGCCGCGTCCATGCCGCCACCGGTGTGCTGCAGGTGGCGACGGCGGATCCCCTGCTCCGGCGCACGGCCGTATCCATCCGGGCCGGTGACGCCGTCCTCGGCTCGCTCTGGCTGCTCGAACGGGCGGAACACCACAACGAGGACACGAACCGGATCCTCCGGGACGCCGCCAATGTTGCGGCACTCCACATCCTGCACAAGCGCACCACCTACGTCTCGAACCTCACCCGCCAGATCGATCTGGTCCAGCCGTTGCTGTTCGAGCCGCAGCGCGCCGAACTCGCCGCCATCCGGCTCGGAATATCGGCGTCCTCGATCCGCGTTGCGGCCCTGGGCATCTGGCCGTCGGATGCCATGGCGTCCGAAACCCTGCAATCCCGCCTGCGGCTCTTTGATGCCATCCGGACCGCCTGCGCCATCCGGCTGCCATCGGCCGTCTGTGGGTTCTCGGACGACGTCGTCTACATCGTCCTGCCGCAGACCGCGGGATCGTCCCGGCAGTTTCAGCGCGGCGCGATTCTGAAGATTGTGCAGAATGCGCGGCGTCTGCTCTCCCGGCCGGTGCTGGCCGCACTGGGTGTGGCGGCCACGATCGACCGGCTCGAGGAATCCCGGGTCAACGCCGAACTGGTCCTGTCCGAGCTGGTGCGGAGCGTTGCCGAGGGACGCATAGCGGCCGATTCCGATGACGTCGTCGCCGACGACGAATCCCTCGGCGCCAGCCTCCATTTGCGCCAGATGGTGACGTCGTTGACGGCGTCCGGACAGCTGCCCGGCGCCCACGCCCTCCGGATCGCCGAGTATGACGAACACCAGAAGAAGTCGTTCGAAGAAACCATCTACGCCTACCTGAGCTGCAGCGGTAACGCCGTGGAAGCCGCCAAATCCCTGGACGTGCACGTCAACACGGTCCGCTACCGCTTGTCCCGTGTGGAGCCCCTCTTCGGCATTGACCTGGACGATCCCGAGACGCGCCTGCTGATCTGGCTGCAACTCTGGGCGAGGCGCAACTAGGCCTTCCGCGTGATCCGCCGGCTGTGTGGCCCCTAAGCCGCGACGTGCTCCGCCGCCGGATGCCCCCACGCCAGCTCCCGGAGCCGGACCAGGTCCAAAGCCGGCTGGGCAGGCGGGACACCCGGACGCTTCCGCGGAACCACGACCCGCAGGGCGCCAGGTTCGATGGTGCACCGCACCGGCGTGGGAATCAGCAGCGCCTCGCCGTCCACACCGACCGGAATCTCGGGCACATCGGCGTCGACCACCACCTCCACCGCGGTGCGCTGGATCAGGCCGCGCTTGGTGGCCCGCCGCAGCAGGCCGACAGCCTCACGGGTGGTCGAGGCGGAGAGCGCCACCGCCCCCAGCACGCCCCGGTCAAGCCGGGTGCGGCGGCCCAGGCCGGCGAGGTCGTGGCTGCCGTACGGGCCATTGCTCACCAGCACCGCCTGCGGCCCGTCCACGGAGGTGCCGCCAATATCGGCGTGCAGCCGCGCGCCCTTGGCGCCCTTGATCAGGTCCGGGAGCATCTGCAGCACGGTGCCGGCCTTGTCATCGCGGTACTCCGGGCTCTGCACCACCTCGGCGTAGACACCGAAGGAGGAATTGTTGACGAAGGTGCGGCCGTTGATCTTGCCCAGGTCGACGTGCAGCTCCACCCCGTCACGGAGGGCATCCAGGCAGCCTGTGGGGTCCTCTCGGTCCAGGCCGAGATCCAGGGCGAAATGGTTGCGGGTGCCGGCGCTGATCACCAGGAACGGAAGGTTGTGCTCGGCCGCGATGCCGGCCACCAGCGCCTGGGTTCCGTCACCGCCCGCGACGCCGAGCAGGTCGGCTCCCCGCGCCACGGCATCCCGGGCCAGGGCCGCGACATCCACCTTGCCCGGACCCTCCAGCAGCGCCACCTCGGCCCCGAGCTCCTCCGCCTTCCGCTGCAGCTCGAACTTCACCACCTTGCCGCCGCCAGACCGCGGGTTCATCACCACGAAGGGATGCCGCGTGGTGGGGGCAGGGTACTCGGTCATCTTTGACCCTGCCCGGCGCTCGCGGAGGGCCGCGCGGGCGCAGACCAGCGCCACAAACACCAGCCCCACGGTGATCATGACCTCCAACAGCAGGCCCGCTTGAATGTAGAGGAAGAGAACCACCAGCGGGGCGAGCACCGCCAGCGCCAGCGCACACCAGCGCAGGGCACCGCGGCTGACGAGGAACCAGTAGATCCCAGCCACCATCACCACGAGGCCGCCGGCAGCGGTTACCAGCAGGGCAACAGTGCCCGCCAGGCCAGCGGCCACCAGCGGGACCAGCGCCGCGCAGAAGACCGCGACATAGGCCGCCCGCGCCCACCACCGCCGGGTCTGTGGAACCTCTTCGAAGGGAACGCCAGCCATCTGTAGCTCCTTGCGGTACTCCGGCCCCGTCCGATCGGCTCGACCGGTCTCCCGGCCGGCGGCCCATCCGTCAGGTCTTGATTTTCGCGACGGTCATCAGGATCGCCGAGTCCTCTTCCGCTTCCAGGCTGTGCAGCCCGTCCGGCACGATCAGCAGGTCCCCGGTCTTGCCCTGCCAGGATTCATTGCCCGCGCGGAGCCGCACGCAGCCGCGGAGCACAAACACCGTCGCTTCGCCGGGGTTCTGGTGCTCGCTCAACTGCGTCCCGGCCCGAAACGCCATCACTGTCTGGCGGAGCGTTTTCTCATGGCCGCCAAACGCTGTATCTGCAGCCCGCCCGCTGGGTGCCGCCACCGCAGCCGCCATCTGCTGACGGGCGAGGGCATCGAGCGATATCTTCTGCATGGGGCCACCCTACTCAGAAACGGGCCCGCTGCCGAGGGACCTTAGCCCCGGTCACGCCTGGACCCGCCTTTCCTCTGGGCCCCGGCCTGGTCATGGGGCACGGCCTCGACCCCACGCGGCGACCGTCCTACGCTTAATCCATGCCCCGGGTGAGCGTCAACGGCGTCGAGCTGTACTCCGAAGAGCGCGGCGCAGGGCTGCCCGTCCTCGGTTCTCACGGGACGCCCAGCTCCGCGGTGCCGTGGGAGGAACCGGCCGCCTAGCTGGCCGCTCACCGCGGCCGAGAGTGTCTTGGTCCCCGGCGGTCACCTCATCAACCCGGCCCACCCCGCAGTGCTCGAGTTTCTGGCCCGCTTCACCGGGCCTAGTACACCACCCGGAAATTACTGAACGCCCCCGTGGCCCGGGAGACCCATTCCTCCACGTTCTCCACCCGCCCCGGCGCTTCCGGCGAGCGCAGCCAGCGCCGGAACTCCAGCACCACTGACTGGGGTCCCTCCGCCACGATGCCCACCGAACCGTCGGTGTTGTTCCGGACCGTGCCGGTCAGCCCCAGCTCGTCCGCCTGGCGCACCGTCCAGTAGCGGAAGCCAACAGCCTGCACCACGCCGTCCACCCGCGCCGTCAGCCGGACCCACTCACCGGAATCGCCCCTCGGAAACTCAGCCATGCACCCAATCTAGCGCCCATCCCCGCGGCCACCGCCAGGGGAATCGTGCACTTTCCACATAGGGACCTTTGCCCCTTACCTTCCGCAGTCCTGAGCCGGAAGGATGGTCAGATGCGCTGCGGGGACTAGTCGAGAAAACGGCTTGGCACATGGAAGTGCCCCACCCTCCCGCCGTGCTGCGTTGCCCGAAAGGACACACAAGATGGCAGGACAATTCGAGATCTTCACGGACGCTGAGGCCAACGTCCGATTCCGGCTCCTCGGCGCCGACGGAACGGTCCTGGCGATTTCCAAGGCTTTTGAGGACAAGCAATCGGCCGCGGACGGCATCATGGCGGTCCGCGAATGCGCGGGCACAGGACTCATCAAGGAAGTCCGCTCCAACGCCTGGGGCGGCACCGGCAAGACCAGGGCCGGCCTGCCCACACCGGCCCACCGCCGGCACCGGCATATCCCCGCCGTCTAGGCGGCGAATCGGCAACACCCCGGGCGGGCAAGCCCGGCACCATCGGGAGCCGCAATGGACGAAGCACGGGTCCACATCAGCGGCTTCCGAATGGACTTCGGCGACACCACCGTGGTCCGCGACCTGTCCTTTGACGTGCACGCCGGCGAGACCTTCGGCTTCCTCGGCAGCAACGGCTCCGGCAAGACCACCACCATCCGGGCCCTGCTCGGCATCTACGAGCCCACCGCCGGGATCCTGCACATCAACGGCCGGGACTTCAAACCGGAGCACGGCGACCGGCTCGGCTACCTTCCCGAAGAGCGCGGGCTCTACAAGAAGGAAAAGGTCATCGACATCATGACCTACTTCGGCCGGCTCAAGGGGATGGGACGGCGCACCGCCAGGCAATGGTCGCTCGAGTACCTGGCCCGGGTGGCCCTGGCGGACCGGGCGAACTTCGTGCTGGACAAGCTCTCCAGCGGACAGCAGCAAAAGGTCCAGCTCGGTGTCACCATCATGAACAATCCCGAGCTGCTGATCCTGGACGAACCCACGAAGGGTTTCGACCCCGTCAACCGGCGCCTGCTGATGGACATCATCGCCGAGCAGAGGCAGGGCGGCGCCACCGTGGTCATGGTGACCCACCAGATGGAAGAAGTCGAACGGCTGTGCGACCGGGTCATCCTGCTCAAGGACGGCACCGCGGAAGCCTACGGGACCATCGACGAGGTGCAGAACAAATACGGCGGCCGCATCATCCGGATCCGGCACACCGGCGCCATCCCGCCCTCGGCGCACTACGACGCGGTGCTGCAGGAAACGAACTACTCCGAGCTCTCCATCACCGATGCCACCGACGAAGCCGTCATCCTCAAGGACCTGATCGACGCCGGCGTGACCGTCAGGAGCTTCACCACCACCAAGATCTCCCTGGAGGACATCTTCATCCGGGTCTACGGCGACCAGAACAGCCCTGCCACGGCAGGGACCTCCGGCACCGCACCGGGCCCCGCCCGGGACGGGGCGTAGTGCCGTGGCGCAGCACAATCTAGGTACGGTACTGAGTTTCGAGTTCATCCGGACCGTGACCAAAGGCCGGTTCTGGATCGGCACCCTGTCCGTCCCGCTCATCATTGCCGTGGTCTTCGGGCTGATCTTCCTCAGCAACACCACCACGGACACCGCGGCCGCGGCGCAGAAAAGCGCCCAGTTCAGCATCTCCTACACGGACGCCTCGGGCCTGATCACCGCCGAGGACGCCGCGTTCTTCGGTGCCACCGCCGCGGACTCCCCCGACGCCGGGATCACCGCCGTGCAGTCCGGCGCCGTCGACGCGTTCTTCGACTACCCGGCGCAGCCCGAGTCGGCTCCCGTACGCGTCTACGGCGCGGACCTGGGCCTCTTCGAGAACGGCAAGTATGCCGCCGTCGCGCAGGCCATGCTGACGCACGCCGTCGAACAGCGGATCGGTTCGCCGCAACTGTCCGCGCTTGCGGCGGGGCGGGTGCAGATCGAGACCGTCACGTATGACGGCACCGAGGAATCCGGCGGCCTGGGCTCGGTGATCCCGCCGATGGTGTTCCTGGTCATCTTCTACGGGCTGATCGTGCTGCTGGCCGGGCAGATGCTCAACTCCACGCTCGAGGAGAAGGAAAACCGCGTCACCGAAATGATCCTGACCACGCTCAAACCGACGACGCTCATCACGGGCAAGGTCATCGCGCTGTTCGCGATCGGCCTCGTGCAGATGCTCGTGTTCCTCTCCCCCGTCCTGATCGGCCGGCTGTTCTTCCCCGAGGAGCTTAGCCTCACGGCCCCGGATCTGCCCCCGCTGATGCTGGACCCGGTCCGGATGACCGTTGGCCTGCTGATCCTCGTCGGCGGTTTCGCCCTGTTCACCACCACCCTCGTGGCCATCGGCGCCGTGATGCCCACCGCCAAGGAGGCCGGAAACTTCATGGGCGTCATGATGGCGCTGATCTTTGTGCCGTTCTACGCTGTGTCCCTGGTGGTCTCCGATCCGCAGTCCATGATTGTGCAGGTCTTCACCTACTTCCCCTTCTCCGCCCCGGTGACCGCTCTGCTGCGCAACGCCTTCGGCTCCCTGGGCCTGCTCGAGGCCGGCCTTGTGATCGCCATCCTGTTCGCCGGCGCGGCGGTGATGCTCCGCCTCGCCGTGCGGCTCTTCCAGTACGGCTCGATCTCGTACACCTCGAAGGTGAACGTCCGGACCGCGCTGCGTGCCGGGTCGCGGCGCCCCGCCGCTGACAGGCCCCCGACGACGACGGCCCGCTGAGGCGGGCTCCGGCTACTGGGTGGCGAGGAAGGTCCTGATCTCCTCCGCCATCGCCTTGGACTGGGTCCAATGCAGGTAGTGGCCCCCGGCCAGCGGGACAATTTTGTGGCGTTGGACATTCTCCAGCGATTCAGCCTTGCCTGCTGCCTCCGGGGATCCGTCCTCAGCGACGAAAGCCAGCACGGGCAGACCGTCGGGATAGCTGAGTCCGCGCAGGTCCGCGGCGTTGTTCCCGATCCGGGCCGTCTCATCGGCAACAGCCGGGTTGCCAAAATTCCAGATCGTCATCAGGCGTATGCGTTCACGTTCCTCCGGTGTGTAGGCGTCGCCGTCCGGTTCACCAAGCACCGGGGCCACCACGAGGGCGGCGCGGACGACTCCGGTGACGGCGAGCAGGCGCAACACATTGACGCCTCCTGACTGCACCTCCACCGGCCCGCTCGTGGCCTTCGGCACCGTGACGTCGATCCCGATCACGGCCGAGACTTCCGCAGGGTAGCGGTTGGCGTAGTCCAGCATGTAGAAGCCTGCGATTGAGTGCCCGGCCAGGACGTAGGGCTGAGGGATGTTGAGCTTTCCCAGCACTTCGTGGAGTTCGGTGCTGATGTTCTTGTTGCTCCGTTCGCTGGCGCTCATGTCGCTGTAGCCGTAGCCGAATCCCTCCACGACGGTGACGTCGTAATCACTCAGCTCCCGGATCAGCGGCGCGAAGTCGAGCGCCGGTGCGGGCGTCCCCAGGCCGCTGAGGAGCACGATCGACTGGCCGGCCTGGCCGCTCCGATACACATTGACGGCTCCGCCGGCGATCTCAATCCGTTCGCCATAGGGGGTGATGCTGGCCCGTTCCTGCCGCTCCAGCAGCAGGTTGGCGCCGGTCGAGACCAGACCCAGCCCGACGGCGATCAGGGCCGCTATGGCGAGGATGCGCAGCCCTTTTCGGCGCCTCGTCCGGCGCCGGCCGGGAAGGGAATCGGCATCCTTGGCGGCAGCGGGCGTGGGCGGAGAAGCGTCCTTGCGACGAGGATTGATCCTCATGGCGCGCCTTTCAATGGCAGTTAACCCGCCGGCATTTCCCCGGGCCGCAGCGACGTAATCATTGTCCGGACGTCCCGGTACTCCGGGGTGGTTGAGTACAGCCTGGCCTTCTCCAGGTACGGCAGCGCCGGGTCCCCGGGCGTCACGTTGTGCTCCGGGTTGTACGTCCCGCCGAAGAAGGCGCCGCTCGGCGGCCACAGGAACAAGTGGAACATCGGGCACGCCATGACCCCGGGCTCTTCGGGGATCATGGTGATGCCGTAGGCAGCGATGGTGGACCGGGTGGCCACCGGATCAGTGTCCTCGCCCCGGGACTCGAACACGTACCGGGGCACACCGCCGTCCGCGCCGCCGCCCTCGGCGAGGGCGACCATCGGCTCGGAATCGTAGACCTCGTACGGGGTCTTGCCGACGCATTCCGCCCCGGTAACGATGTTGGTGCGCAGGCCGGCCATCGGCTTCCCCCCGGCGTTCAGCACGTCCACGAAGTCACCGGCGAGCGCCCCGCCCGGGTCCTTCACCGTCCAGCCCGCGGGGTAGTCGAACGACAGCCCCCCGTCCGACGTGGTGAAGGTCTGCCAGCCCGACGTCGGCCCCTCCGACGCCGGCGGCCCCGACGCCGGGGCGGACGGCGCCTCGGCGGACGGAGCCGGGCTGCTGCCCTGGGACTGGCTCGCCGACACGGCGGGACCCTCGGCCTCGACCGGAAACAGGCCGCAGGACGTCAGCAGCAGGACCAGTGCCAGGCTGGTGCACAGCGTGGCGGCAGCGGTGGTGCCTGCGGTGCTGCCGGGGACAAGGATGGGTGAAACCGCCGGCGTCTTCACGTCATTGCTTTCCGGCCGGCCGCAGCGACGTGATTGCCTGCTTGACGTACTTGTACTCGCCGGTGTCCATGTACACCTCGGGGGTATCCACGTGCGTGGGACTTCCCGGGGTGGTGTCGAACGGGTCGTAGACTCCGCCAAACATGGCGCCGCCGGGCGGCCAGGTGAAGAAGTGGAAGATCGGGCAGGCCGTGTCCCCGGTGGGCTCCGGCCCGGACGTGATGCCGTAGGCCAGGGTCAGGGATTCCGCCGGATCACTCGACGCGGGGTTGGTCCGCCCCTCGTAGATAAACCGCGGCGCCACCCCGTCCTGGGCCAGCGCCGGGACCGGCTCGGAGTCGTACATCATGAAGGGGAACTTCTCCGTGCACTCAGAGCCCGTGACCATGTTGGTCCGCAGGGTCGCCATCGTCTTGCCGTAGTCACTCACGAGCTCCAAAAAGACGCCACTCTCGGCGGGCTGGCCGGCCGGATCCTTGATGGTCCACGACTCCGGGTAGTCGAACGCGAGCGAGCCGTCCGACGTCGTGAATGTCTTCCAGCCCGCCGGCACCGTGACGGCGGGCGAGCTGGCCGTACCCGGCGTGGCACTGGCCGTGGCCGGCGTGGCACTTGCCGTGGCCGGGCTCGTCTCTGCCTGCGGGGAATCGGTGGCCGGGGCTGCGGCGGGTGACGCGCATCCTGCCAGGACGGCAGCGGCGCAGAAAGCGGACAAAGCTGTGGCGAGCGACGCGACGCGGCGCATGGCACCCTCCCCCTGGGAAAACAAAGTGGTTGGACAATTCTCTGGTCTTTCCGCGAGGAAGCAAGGGCCTTAGGACCCTTGGCGCCAGACCTTCACAGGAAATCGGTCCCTGGAGCCCGGCCGTGATGCTTCCCACGTTGCCCCCTGCAGATTTCAAATGCCCGCGGCAGCTTGCTAGAGCTTAAGTAATGCAAGACGTCCTCGATCCCGCCATGCCGTTTCTGGCCCCCATCCTCGCAGTGGCCGTCGCCGTGGCCGGCGGTCTCCTCGCTTCCTGGCTGGTCCGCCGGATTGTGCTCCGGCTCAACCGCAACCAGCCCGCGCTCCGCGAGACCTCCCGGGTGGCGCGCCTGCCGTTGCGGCTCGCGCTCTGCCTGATCGGCGTCCGGATCGCCGTGAACGTCACCACAGCGGACGCCGAATGGCGCCGCAACCTGGACCACGCGCTGCAGATCGCGCTCATCGGGTCGCTCGCGTGGCTGGCCATCGCGGTGTTCCTCATCATCGAGACCATGGTGCTCACCCGCTACCGGGTGGACGTCGCGGACAACCGCCGCGCCCGGCGGCTCCGCACCCAGGTCATCCTCGCCCGCCGGATCGGCGTCGCCCTGATCGTCATCGTGGCGCTGGGCATCGCGATGCTGACGTTCCCGGCCATCCAGGCCCTCGGCGCCGGGCTGCTGGCCTCCGCCGGCGTGATCTCGATCGTCGCCGGACTCGCGGCGCAGACCTCCCTGGTCAATGTCTTCGCCGGCATCCAGCTCGCCTTCACGGACGCGATCCGGGTGGACGACGTTGTGGTGGTGCAGAGGGAATGGGGCCGGATCGAGGAGATCACCCTGACCTACGTGGTGGTCCACATCTGGGACGACCGGCGGATGATCCTTCCCTCCACCTACTTCACCACCACCCCGTTCGAGAACTGGACCCGGCGGCAGTCCGAGGTCATGGGCACCGTGGAGTTCGACCTCGACTGGCGTGCCCCGGTCGAGGAAATGCGCGCCGAACTCAAGCGGGTCCTGGCCGGCACCGACCTCTGGGACGAACGCGTGGGCATCCTGCAGATCACCGACGCCACCGCCGGCTTCGTCCGGGTCCGCATCCTGGTCAGCGCCGCGGACAGCGCCACGCTCTTTGACCTGCGCTGCCTGATCCGCGAGGAGCTGGTGCTGTTCCTGCAGCAGGAACACCCGACGGCGCTCCCCCACGTCCGGCTCGAATCGCTCGGTGCCGCTTCGCTCGGGGCGGGCACCCCCGGTCCCTCCGCTGAGTCCGGCACTTCCGTGAAGCAGCCGGGAAAAGTTTCCGCCGCGGACGAGCCCGGCCGTCACCCGGCCGATCCGCACGACTCCCAGCTGTTCACCGGTTCCATCGAGGCCATCCAGCGCTCCCGCGCCTTCACGGGACCCGGGGAGGAAGTGTTCGAGGACCGGGACAAGAGCATCGCCTCGCAGAACTAAGGCGGCCCGGGACGGCGCCGTCCACATGGCACCGGCGGGCTCTTCCCTGCCCGCGGGAACTGTTCAATAATCAGACGTTGGTGAGTCAGCGTCGGTGCTGGCTGCCGGAGCAGCTGAGGAGTTCCCATGACGGTAGAACAGCCGACTGAAGAATCCGTGGCGGTTCCTGCCCGCGACTGGTTCCAGGGCGCCGTCGTCTATCAGATCTATCCGCGCAGCTTCGCCGACTCCAACGGGGACGGCATCGGGGACCTGCGGGGCATCATCAGCAAGCTGGACTACCTGCACCGGCTCGGCGTCGACGTCGTCTGGCTGTCCCCGATCTACACCTCCCCGCAGGACGACAACGGCTATGACATCAGCGACTACCGCAATGTGGACCCGATCTTCGGCACGCTCGAGGAACTGCGGGAACTCACGGACGGGCTGCACGCCCGGGGCATGAAGCTGGTCATGGACCTGGTGGTCAACCACACCTCGGACGAACACCCCTGGTTCGTGGAGTCCCGCTCCTCGAAGGACAATCCCAAGCGGGACTGGTACTGGTGGCGGCCGCCGCGGGAGACGTCCACGGACGGGTCCGCCGGCAGCGCGGGCGCGGCGCCGAACAACTGGGGCTCGGCGTTCTCCGGACCGGCCTGGGAGTTCGACCAGGCCACCGGCGAGTACTACCTCCACATCTTCTCCAGGAAGCAGCCGGACCTGGACTGGGAAAACCCGGAGGTCCGGGCGGCCGTCTACGAAATGATGAACTGGTGGCTGGACCGGGGTGTGGACGGCTTCCGGATGGACGTCATCAACTTCATCTCCAAGGACACCGCCCTGCCGGACGGGCCGATCGCCGCCGGAATGCTCTACGGCGACGGCACCCCGTTCTACATCGGCGGGCCCCGGATCCACGAATTCCTGCAAGAGATGCACCGGGCGGTCTTCGCCGGCCGCCCCGGCCCGCTGCTGACCGTCGGCGAGATGCCCGGCGTCACCGTGGACGAGGCCATCCTGTTCACCGACCCGGAGCGTGCCGAGGTGGACATGGTCTTCCAGTTCGAACATGTCGCCCTGGACCAGGAGGACGGCAACAAGTGGCGGCCCAAGAAACTCAGGCTCACGGACCTCAAGAAGACCCTGGGCCACTGGCAGACCGGCCTGGCGCAGCGTGGCTGGAACAGCCTCTACTGGGGCAACCACGACCAGGCCCGGGCGGTGTCGCGCTTCGGCGACGACGGCAAGTACCGCGAAGTCTCCGCCAAGATGCTCGCCGGCGTCCTGCACCTGCACCGCGGCACACCCTACGTCTACCAGGGCGAAGAACTCGGCATGACCAACATGACCTTCGGGGCGATCAGCGACTATCGGGACATCGAGGTCCTCAACCACCACCGCGAGGCCACCACGCACCTGGGCCACACCGACGCCGACGTCCTCGCCGCGTTGGCGCCCTTGAACCGCGACAACGCGCGCACCCCGGTCCAGTGGGACGCCTCGCGGCACGCCGGCTTCACCACCGGCTCCCCCTGGATTGCGGTGAATCCGAACGCCAACCACATCAACGCCGCCGCGCAGGTCGACGACCCGGACTCGGTGTACAGCTTCTACCGGGCGGTGATCGCGTTGCGGCACAGCGAGCCCGTGGTGTCGCACGGGGACTTCACCATGCTGCTCCCGCGGGACGAACACGTCTACGCCTTCGTCCGTTCACTGCCGGAGACCAAGCTGCTGGTGCTTGGCAACTTTTCCGGCCAGGACCAGGAGGTGGCGCTCGACGACGCCGGCGTTCCGGTCGTGTGGGACAGCGCGGAGCTGGTCCTGGGCAACTACCCCGCCGCCGCGGCAGTGCCCCGCCTGCATCTCCGGCCGTGGGAGCTGAAGGTCTTCCGCGCCGGGGCAGCACACATCATCCACCACGAGTGAGGGAGCCTGGCATGACCATTCCACCGCCGCACGAACCTGAGCCGTTTCCGCCGGAACCGGGGCCGACCACGCCCGAGCCTCAGCCCGGAGACCCGTTTCCGCCGGAGCCCGGCCCGGTCCCGCCGCCGGCGCCGATTCCGGAGCCGGGTCCCGCACCGACCCCCGGGCCGTTCCCCACGCCGGGGCCGCTGCCGATTCCCGACCCCGGCCCGTTCCCGCCACCACGGCCGGATCCGACGCGGTTCTAGGCAGGCCCTGCGGGCCGGCTCAACCGGCTATGCCTCTCAGGAAGGCCCGCACTTCGGTGTTGAAGGCGCCGGGCGCTTCCAGCTGAGCCACGTGCCCGACGTCGGGAATCACCGCAAGTTTTGAACCCGGAATCTGGCGGTGCAGTTCGTGCGCGACGTGCAGCGGGGACCGCTGGTCTTCAGCCCCGTAGATCAGGAGCGTGGGAATGCTGATGGTGGGCAGCACGGGCCGGTAGTCCGCGCGGCCGCTGGCGGAGAGCAGTGCCCGCAGCCCGGCCGGTCGCACGTCTGCCATGATCCTGCTGGCTTCGGCCACCACGGCGGGATCGGCCTTGCCGTTGAACAGTGTGGGCAGCCATTCGTCGATGAACTTCTCCGGCGGCTGATCGATCTCGGCCTCCACCTGGGCGTAGCGCCGCTCCACTTCCTCGGGCGGCAACGATCCCGCCCAGCCGGCGGAGGCGGAGGCCAGCACCAGGGACGCGGGCAGCCCAGGATCTCCGCGGTACAGCTCCAAGAGCACCATGGAACCCCAGGACAGCCCCAGGACGTGTGGCTTCGCGGGGACGGCCGCGCGCAGGAAGCCAGCGGTAATGGCCCCGAGCTCCGCGGCGGACAGATCCGGTGCGGGGTCGTCCGACTGGCCACACCCGGGAGCGTCCCAGGCGAACACCGTGAACTCGTCCGAGAGTCCCTCCAGCTGCGGGCGCCAGATCCGGCTGTCCTCCCCGACGCCGTGGAACAGGACCAGCGGCGGTCCCTGGCCGGCGCGCTGGTACGCGATCCGCAGCCCATCAACCTCGACGGTTTCCATAGTCCAATGCTAGGCCGGTCGGCGGTTGCCGGGCAGGGTCCGGACGGCGGCGGTTCCGGGCGCCCGACGACGGCCCGCAGCGGCGGTCGACGACGCGCAAAGCCGCCCGCGCTACGCAAAAAACCCTTCGACGCCTACATTCAGGCATCGAAGGGTTTTTGCGCCGCGGCAGGAAGACTGCGTGTCGCTGGCTACGGCAGGATGATGTCGCGGGTCCGGTGGTCGTAGTGGATGACCAGCTGGCCGCCGGAATGGTGCACCTCGTGGTTGGCGCCGTCGAAGGCACCAAATGCACCGAAATTCTCGTCCCAGGAGCGGTTGAGCGCGATCTTGAAGGTGTACGTGCCGGCCGGGAGATCGGCCGCGAGCTTCCAGAGCTGATCGACGAGATCCAGTTCCATTTGGGACTCGTCGTACTGCGGGGCCCAGTTGGCGGGGGCGCCGAGCAGGATGTTGAAGTCACCCGCGACGGCGACTGCCTCCGGCTGCTCGATGGTCTGCACGCTGGTGGCGAGTGCCGAGGCCGCGGGAGATGCCGCACTGGCTGCACTACCGACGGCGGCGGGGGCCGCAGCAGCCGGGGCCGCAGCAGCCTGGGTCGAGGCGGGTGCCTCAGCGGGCTGGTCGGCTGTCTTGCGCTTGCGGACCGCCTTGGCCACCGGGGCCACAGCCTCTTCCACCAGCTTGGCAGCCTTGCCGGCTACCTTTTCGGCCACCTTGGCGGCCTTCGGAGCGGCAGCCTTCGGAGCCGTCGTGGGAGCCGCCGCCCTCCGAACCGGCGTTCCGGCGGGGGGCGCCGACGGAAGCGGCGTGTCGGCGGGAACGGGAGTTCCGGCGTCGAGCGCTGCGGCGAACGCGTCGGGGTCCGCGAACGCGACGGTGGCGCGCTGGCCGTCCTCGGTGATGGTCCAGCCTGCACGGCCCTTGACGAGCCAGCCTGCCTTGACCAGCTTCGCGGTGGCGGTGGTCAGGGTCTTGTGGCCGCGGGGAATTCCGCCGCTGAGCAGCTCACGCTCGAATTCGTTGAGCGGAACGCGCGCGATTGCCTCGCCCAGCACCGCTCCCGCGTTCAGCTTCTCGCCCGTCCACACCCCCTCTGCCAGCACGTCCAGTACGGCCTTCAGTCGACGGGTGGTGTTTTCGGCAGTGTTCTCGCCCATGGGTCTCCTTTAGAAGCAATTGATCCACCTGCATTTTGCCAAGGATCGTCGAGTTTCCGCGAGTCGGATCGGTTAACTCTGTGTGTCGTGACCCACTATTACACCCCATGGCGGCGGACGCGAGGGGTCAGGGCAGGCGTACTCGCGGGTAGTATTTCCGGCGTGTGGGCTCCTGACCGCCTCCGTACGGACAAGACGCTGGCGTTGGGGACGCCCGCAGGCGCACACTGAGCTTGTATTACGTCCTGATTCCCGGGAGCCGTCATGCCCCGTTTCACGGTCTGGCTGCAGCGCCATCGTCTTTCGGCATTTGTCGTCCTGGCCTTCGCCATATCGTGGTCCTCGTGGCCGCTCTACGCCGCGGGACTGATCCCTCAGATGGAGTTCCTGTCCATTGGTCCGCTCGTGGCGGCAGTCATCGTCATTGCGTTGGCAGAAGGCGGGCCCGGCTTCAGGGTGTGGGGCCGGCGGCTGATCCGCTGGCAGGTGGGCTGGGTCTGGTACGCCGTGGCGCTTTTCCTCCCGGCGTTGATGGCACTTCTTACCGGCCTCACCAACATGGCGCTCGGCGCCGCGGCGCCTGGTCTGGCGGAAGTGACGTGGTCCGGCCTCCTGGCGGTCTTCGCCGTGCGCCTGGTCAATCCGCTGGACGGCCCGCTGGGTGAGGAGCCCGGCTTCCGGGGGTACGCCCTCCCGCTGCTCCAGGCACAGCGCACGCCGCTGCGGGCCGCTGCGGTCCTTGGTGTCATCGTGTCCCTGTGGCATCTGCCGCTGGTCCTCTTCGGGAGCCTCAGCTTGATCGGGCTGCCCTCGACCTTCGTGATCACCTTTCTCTATGTGTGGCTGTTCAACCGCAGCGGCGGCAGCGTGCTGCTGACTCTTCTCTTCCACAACAGTCAGGGCACGTTCACGGTGGGGTCCTTCGGATTCTCGGGCGCCGATGCCAGCCGCGCCGAGTTCATCTATTTTGTGGTGCTTGTCATCGCGGCCCTGGCCACAGTTCTCATCGACCGGAACGCCTGGCGTGCGGCTCCCGCGTCCGCCGTCGACGCCGGGCCCGGACATTCCGGCACCGCTGTCCCCCGCCCCGCGGCCTAGGAGGAATCGTGTCATCACCGCTCACCAACGCAGCCGGGCCCATCGCCTTGGTTGCCGGTCTCAGCTTTGCCGCCGTGGACTTGGCCCGCCTGCTCGCGGCCGACAGGAGCCTCGACCGGATTGCCATGATGCGCCAGATCCCGTTTATCGTCACCAACGCGCTCTACTTTGTTGCGTTTGTCGGGCTGGTCCTGGCGCTCGTGGCCGTCTATTTCAGGAGTGCGGAGGGCGCCGGTGGGCTGGGTGTCTTCGCCTTCTGCGCCGCCCTGGTCGGCACCATGGACATGGCAGGGAACATGTGGTTCGACGGATTCGCCGGGCCCTGGATCGCCGACACGGCGCCTCAGGCCATCCTGGCGGGAGGGTCAGGGATGCTGGCAGTCGGCGGGCTGTCCAGCTACGTCCTGTTCGCGTTGGGCTGGATCATCTTTGGCATCGCAGGCTGGCGGGCGGGCATGCTCCCGGCCTGGGCTGCTGCGGCGTTCGTTGTGGCCGGGTTCCTGGGCTACAACGCGGGCCTGCCGCCGTACGGGATTCCGATCGGCCTGGCCATGGCGGCGCTGGGCTGGTGGATCACCCGTTCCCCGCGCCCTCCGGCAGGGCAACAGGTGCCCCGCCCCTGACGAACTCGACGCCGACCCGGCTACTCCCCAGTACTCCATTGGGCGCCGGTCTCGGCCATGTAGGCTGCCACGGCGGCGTCGACGGTGCGGTAGAAGTGGCGCGGATCGATGGTGCGGGTCAGTTCGTAGCGTTCGATCTTCTCCCGGACTCCGTGCTTGAGCTCCGCGAACACCAGCGAGGTGCCCTGCGCATTCAGCTCCACGTCCAGTTCGAGCAGCACATCCGCGGCGGTCGTGTCGACGTCGGTAATGGGTTCGGCCGCGATGATGATCCACCGCGGTTTGGGTTCGGTGCGGGCCAGCCGCCGGATGTTCTCGCGGAACGGCCGGACGTTGGCGAAGAACAACGGCGCGTCGAAGCGGTAGATCACCAGCCCGGGCAGGTGCTGCGCGTCCGGGTGGAAATGCACATCGTGGAATCCCTCGACTCCCGGCACGCGTCCGATCACCGTCTCGTAGGGCCACCAGGCCCGGCGGAAGATGTTGAGGATGGACAGGCCCACGGCGATGCCGATGCCGGGCAGAACCCCCCACAACGTCACCCCGAGGAAGGCCGCGAGCGAGAGATTGAATTCGGTTTTGCGCTGGTGCCAGAGACGAATTGTGCCCGGGATGTCGGCGAGGGATATTGATGCGGTGATCACGATGGCCGCCAATGCCGGCTGGGGCAGGTTCCGGAACAGCCCCGGCAGCAGCACGAGCATGAGGAGAATCAGCACGGCACCGGTCAGGCCGGTGAGCTGGGTCTTCGAGCCGGATCGTTCCGCGACCGCGGTCCGGGACCCACTGGTGCTCACCGGGAAACCCTGGAACAGGCCGGCAGCGAGGTTCGCCGCCCCGATGCCGATCATTTCCTGGTTGCCACGGACCTCATCACCGGAGCGCGCGGCGAACGCCGACGCCGTCGAGATCGTGTCAGTCAACGACACCAGCGCAATCCCCAGCGCGCCGGCGAACATCAGGGCGATATCCGAGAACTCCACATAGGGGATGGTGAACGGCGGGAAGCCCTGCGGGAGTTCCCCGACGAGCGAGACGCCCCGGTCGGCGAGGCCGAAGAGCGTCGTCGCCCCGATCGCGAGCACCACCATGACGAGCACCGACGGGACCTTGGGCAGCCAGCGCTGCAGCGCCAGGATCAGCACAATTCCGGCAATACCGACGGCCGCCGCGGCCACCACCGTCTGGCCGGTGGCGACGCCCTGGACGAAGCCGGTGAGGTCTCCGATGAAGCCCTCGCTGTCCACCTTGAATCCGAAGAGCTTCGGGAGTTGGCCCACCAGGATGGTGATCGCGAGGCCGTTCATGTAGCCGATCATCGTGGGCTTGGAGATGAGGTCCGCGATGAAGCCGAGTTTCGCGACGGACGCGAGGACCATGATGACACCGACCATCAGCGCGAGCATGGACGCGAGGGCCACCGCTTTCTGCGGGTCCCCGTCGGATGCGACCAGCGGCAGGACGGTCGCCGCGATCATCGGGCCGAGCGAGGAGTCCGGCCCCAGCACCAGAATGCGGGACGGGCCGAACACCGCATAGGCGAACAGGCAGAGCACGGTGGTGTACAGCCCGGTGATCGGTGGCAACCCGGCCAGCTCCGCGTAGGCCATGCCCTGCGGAACGAGCAGCGTCGCCAGGACAATTCCGGCGACGATGTCCTTGCCGAACCAGCTCTTCTGGTACGTCGCGGCGACGTCGAGCCCTGGCATCACCTGGCGCAGCCAGCCGCTCCGCCGTTGTCCGGTCGTCGTCATAGGAGCACTCTGCCGGGCACTGGCGCCCGGTGCATCCTCCGCCGGGGGTGATCCGGGGCAGCGGACGCGCCGACGTCCGTGCGTGCGGTGCCAGGACCGCCGTCAGCTGCGTTGCCCTATCAGTTTTGGCCCCCATCCGCCGGTTTTGGCAACCAGGAGTGATAGGGCAACGGGAGGGTTAGTGCCCGGACGCGGCCAGTTCGGCCAGCAGTTCCGTCTTGCGTTCCTCGCTCGCGAACGACGAACGGATCGAGTTGGCCGCCATCCGCACACAGTCGAACTCGGACAGGCCAATCACCGATTTCAGCTGGGCAAAGTTGTCGTCCACGTACCCGCCGAAATACGCCGGGTCATCCGAATTCACGCTTACGTTCAGCCCCGCGGCGAGCATTGCCGGCAGCGGGTGCTCCTTCAGGGTGTCCACCGCGCGGAGCCGGACGTTGGACAGCGGGCACACGGTCAGCGGCTTGAGCTCGTTCACCAGCCGTTCCACCAGGTCCGGGTCCTCCATGCAGCGGATCCCGTGGTCGATCCGTTCGACGTCCAGGATGTCCAGCGCATCCATGATGTACGACGGCGGGCCCTCCTCGCCAGCGTGCGCGGTCCGGCGCAGCCCGGCGTCCTTGGCCCGGGCGAAGAGCCGTTCGAATTTTGCCGGCGGGTTGCCCACCTCGGCCGAGTCGAGGCCGATGCCCGCGATCGGTGCGTTCATGGCGAGCAGCTGCTCCAGCACCTCCAGGGCGGCGTCCTCGGAGAGGTCGCGCAGGAACGCGGCGATGAGCAGGGTGGAGATCCCGAACTCCTGCTCCGAATCGGCCAGCACGGATGCCACGCCGTTCACGCAGGTCTCCAGGGCCACCCCGCGGGAAAGGTGTGCCTGCGGATCCAGCATGATCTCGGCATGCCGGACGCCGGCGAGCGCAGCCCGGGCCAGGTACGCCCGGGTCATGTCCGCGAAGTCCTGCTCGGTCCGCAGCACCGCCATGTTGGCGTAGTAGAGGTCCAGGAACGACTGCAGGTCCGTGAACTCATAGCGCGAACGCAGCTCGTCCAGGTCCGCGTACGGCAGCTGGATGCCGTTGCGTTCCGCCAGGGCGAAGATCAGCCCGGGCTCGAGGGTTCCCTCGATGTGCAGATGGAGCTCAGCGACCGGCAGCGGACCGTGCACCTCCTCCGGAACCTCGGCGAAGGCGGGACTCTCGGGGGTGGGAGGTACGGGGCTGTCCGGTGCAGCGTCCCCGGTGGCAGCGACGCCGTCGTTAGTTTCCATTCGGTAAGGATATGCCCGCGGGCAGCAGACACCGATAGAGTCGATCGGATGCACAGTGCTCAGCATGCTTCCCATCCTTCCGGCCCGGCCCTTCCGGGGCTGGGCGCCGACCGTCCCATGGACGGCTTTGTCCGGGTGCGCGGTGCCCGGGAGAACAACCTGCGGAACGTGGACGTGGACGTGCCCCGCGACGCGATCGTCGCGTTCACCGGGGTGTCCGGCTCCGGCAAGTCCTCACTGGCCTTCGGGACCATCTACGCCGAGGCCCAGCGCCGCTACTTCGAGTCCGTGGCACCCTACGCCCGGCGGCTGATCCAGCAGGGCCACAACCCCAAGGTCGAAATGATCTCGGGGCTGCCGCCCGCCGTCGCCCTCCAACAGCGCCGCGGGACGCCCAGTTCCCGGTCCACGGTCGGCACGGTCACCACCCTCTCCAACTCGCTGCGGATGCTCTTCTCCCGCGCCGGCACGTACCCGGAAGGGGCCAGCCAGCTCGATTCGGACGCCTTCTCCCCCAACACCGCCGCGGGCGCGTGCCCGGAGTGCCATGGCCTCGGCATCGCGCACACCGTCACCGAGTCCTCGCTGGTCCCGGACACCGCACTGAGCATCCGCGACGGCGCGATCGCCGCCTGGCCCGGCGCCTGGCAGGGCAAGAACCTGCGCGACATCCTCACGCATCTGGGCTACGACGTCGATACCCCCTGGCGGAAGCTGCCCCGGAAGGACCGCGACTGGATCCTCTTCACCGAGGAACAACCCGTGGTGGAGGTGACGCCCCAGCGCGACCGGGTCGCGAAGCCCTACAAGGGCCGCTTCTGGAGCGCCAGGAGCTACGTGCTGCACACCCTCGCCGATTCCAAGAGCACCACGATGCGCGAGAAGGTGCTGCGCTTTATGGAAACCGGCCCCTGCCCGGTCTGCGGCGGCGCCGGCCTGACGCCGGCCGCCCTGGCCGTGACGTTCGCCGGCCGCACCATCGCCGAGCTCAACGCCTTACCCATGAGCGAGCTGGCCGGGATCATCCGCCCCACCACCGAACTCACGGAGGCCGGGACCGCCTCCCGCAAGCAGAGCTCCGGCGAATCCAATGAGGTGGCGGTCGCGATCACCCGGGACCTGCTGCAACGCGTCACGGTGCTGCTGGACCTCGGCCTGGGCTACCTCGCGCTGGGCCGGTCCACCCCGACGCTCTCCCCCGGCGAGATGCAGCGGCTGCGGATCGCCACCCAACTGCGTTCCGGCCTCTTCGGCGTGATTTACGTGCTCGACGAGCCTTCCGCCGGCCTGCACCCGGCCGACGCCGAGCCCCTCCTCGCGGTCCTGGACCAGCTCAAGTCTTCCGGCAACTCGGTGTTCGTGGTGGAACACAACATGGACATCGTCCGCCGCGCGGACTGGCTGGTCGACGTCGGCCCGCGCGCCGGCGAGGGCGGCGGCGAAGTGCTCTACAGCGGTCCGGTCGCCGGGCTCGCCGAGGTGGAGTCGTCCGTGACCCGGCCGTTCCTGTTCCCCAACGGGGCAGGGTCGGTCGACGGCACCGGGACAGCGGACGGGTCGAAAACAGCGGACGACGGCGGTTCCCCCGCCGCCGGCGCACGGCGGGAAGCAGCCCGCCGGGACGCTGCCGGCTGGCTGGAGCTGCGCGACATCACCCGCCACAACCTGCGCGCACTCGACGCCGACTTCCCGCTCGGGGTGCTGACCGCGGTCACCGGCGTCTCGGGCTCCGGCAAGTCGACGCTGGTCAGCCAGGTCCTCGCCGAAGTGGTCGGCGCCCGGCTGCATCCGGAGGCGGACGCCGCCGCAAAGGCCACCGAGGACCTCGAGTCCGCGGATACCGAGTCCGCCGGGACGCTCAGCGTCGGCCCGGTCTCCGGACTGGACCAGCTAGACCGCCTGGTCAAGGTGGACCAGAAGCCGATCGGCCGCACGCCGCGCTCCAACCTCGCCACGTACACGGGACTCTTCGACGCCGTCCGCAAGGAGTTCGCGGTCACCGAGGAGGCCCGGGCCCGCGGTTTCGGCGCCGGCCGCTTCTCCTTCAACGTCGCCGGCGGCCGTTGCGAGACGTGCCAGGGCGAGGGCTTCGTTGCCGTCGAACTGCTGTTCCTGCCCGGCAGCTACGGCCCCTGCCCGGAATGCCACGGCTCCCGCTACAATCCGGAAACCCTCGAGGTCACCTACCGCGGCAAGAACGTGGCAGAGGTCCTGGGCATGACAGTCAACGCCGCAGCGGAGTTCCTGGACGCTGTCCCCGCCGCCGCCCGCAGCCTGCAGACGCTCCGCGAGGTGGGACTGGGCTACCTCCGGCTCGGCCAGCCCGCCACCGAACTCTCCGGCGGCGAAGCCCAGCGCATCAAGCTCGCCACGGAACTGCAGCGCGCCCAGCGCGGGCACTCGCTCTACCTGCTGGACGAGCCCACCACCGGGCTGCACCCGGCCGACGTCGAACTCCTCATGGCGCAGCTGCACCGGCTGGTCGACGCCGGCAACACCGTGATCGTGGTGGAGCACGAGATGGACGTGGTGGCCGCCGCCGACTGGGTAATCGACCTTGGCCCGGCCGGTGGTGACGCCGGCGGCAAGATCATCGCGGTGGGGACGCCCGCCGTCGTTGCCCGGTCCAAAAAGAGCCGGACGGCGCCGTATCTGGCCGCGGTGCTCGGCGGCTGACGGCACGCCGGGTGCCGGGAGATCGCCCCGCCCGTATCCCCGCGCACCCCGAGGTCGCTGAAGTAACGGCTTGATAACGGCGGAACTCTGAATTACCCTAGTTGTCATGCCCGGACGCCGGGCATGAATGCCCGGTGCTGCCACCACCAGATACTGCCCGACCGGTAGACACCGCTACGACCTCTATTTGTCAGGGGCGGGCAGTAGTGCGATAACGTCCGGGGACGGACCGAGCACCGGTGGCCCTCAGGAGCATCACCCCCATGAAAAAGTCCTTTTACAGCACTGCCGCGCGCCGCGGCGCCACTCTTGCCGCCGTTTCGATCGCCGGCATTGCACTGTCCGCCTCGGCTGCGAACGCAGCTGTCCCCACCGCCACGTCCGGGTCCGTCTGGGATTCCCTGGCCCAGTGCGAAAGCAGCGGCAACTGGGGCATCAACACCGGTAACGGCTACGCGGGCGGGCTGCAGTTCAGCCCGAGCACCTGGGCGGCCTACGGCGGCACCGGGTCTGCGGCCAGCGCCAGCCGCGAGCAGCAGATCGCCGTCGCCGAACGCGTCCAGGCCGGCCAGGGCTGGGGAGCGTGGCCGTCCTGCGCCGCGAAACTGGGCCTGACCGGCGGTGCAGTCGCTCCGCAGAGCACGTCAGTGGCGCCCGCTTCCGTTCCTGCCCCGGCGGCCAAGGCGCCCGCTAAGGCCGCAGCACCCAAGGCTGCAGCACCCAAGGCTGTGGCACCCAAGGCTGTGGCACCTAAGGCCGCGGCTCCCAAGGCCGTTTCCCCGAAGGCCGCCGCTCCCAAGGCAGCCGCCCCGGCAGCGCGCCACGCGGCGGTAGTCCCCGTGAGCGGCAAGAGCTACACGATCCAGAGCGGCGACACCTTGAGCAAGATCGCCAAGAAGCTCAACATTGCCGGTGGCTGGCAGCTGCTGGCCGATGCCAACGCGGCCACCATCAGCGATCCTGATGTCGTGTTCCCGGGCCAGGTACTGCAGCTCCCCGCCTGACCTGAGCTCAGCCGGTTTTTGGCAGGCTCTAGCGGCAACGCTTAAACCCACGACGCCGGAGCGTTCCCCCAGGGGGACTCTCCGGCGTCGTCCTGTCTTCTTTTGTCCGTTCCGCGAGGGCCGCGGCTGCCAGAGGCGGCAACCAGCCCGACTCAGGCGGCCTGACTCAGGCGGCCTGCGGAATCTCGCGGACGATCCGCACTTTCCACGCGGTGTCGTCGCTGGTGTCCAGCAGGGCCACGGTGCCCATGGCGAGGTGGAGCGCCACCCGCTTGGCGGCGAGCAGTTCGAGGTAGAGGTTCTCGTTCATGCGGGCCGGAGCGTCGATGACATACTTCACGGCGTCGCGGACTTTTCGGTAGTTGTCGCTTTTTTCGCGGTTGAGGTGGAGTTCCAGCATCCGCTGCTGGCGGATCTTGGGCTCGTGGCGGTTCAGCCAGGACACCCCGGCGTGGACGGCCACCACCAGGGTCAGCGAGATGACGTAGATCTCCCAGCCGCTAGAGAGCAGGAACAGGGGAAGGTTGCCGATCGCCACGAACGCAATGAACAGCCGGAGCGCGAGCAGCCGCCGCATGGTAAGCGCCACAGAGGCCAGTGCTGTCCGGAAACCGTTCTGCTCCTTGCGGGCAGCCGCCGGATCGATGGTGAACTCCTCCAAGACCAGGATGCCGTGCGCATCGGGACTCAACAATTGTCCATACTTAGGCAGCGGGACAGGCGCAGGCGGCGCCGCAGATACAAGTACTGGATTCGTCGACATGGGCGCGTGTCTTCCGTGGGGCGGGGCTGTTTTGTGTTAGTTTACGCGCCGACAGTGTGGCTGTCAGTCCCATTCCAAAATGTGAACACGCTCACCCGCGACGGCCCGCAATTGGTGCATTGGCTTCTTGGCCTCAAACTGGAGAGATGCAGACTTTTCTCCCGTTCCCCGATTTCCAGCAGAGCGCCGCGGCTTTGGACCGCGCACGGCTCGGCAAGCAGCGCGTTGAAGCGCTGCAAACCCTGCGTGCGCTGGTGATTCCGGAATACGGCTGGCAGTCGCACCCGGCCATCCGGATGTGGATGGGGTACGTTCCCGCGCTGACCCTCTACGGCCTGACCGTGGTCGACGAGTGGACGGCCCGCGGCGGCGAAGACACCACCCGCGAGAAGATCATGGAATTCGCCCCGCAGGCCGCGCACCCCGACTACGCAGCGAAGATCCCCATGCCGCCGTGGCTCGGAGCCCCCGAACTGCACCTGAGCCACCGCTCCCGGCTGATCGCCAAGGACCCGAAGTTCTACACCGGGCTGTTCCCGGATACCGATCCTGACCTGGAATACGTCTGGCCCGAGCCCCGGCTTGAGCTGGTGCCGGAGGATCCTGCGGGCGACCGCATGTGGGTTCTCCGCCTGCCGCTCGATGATACCGAGCCGGAAAAGCTGGACACCGTCAGCCTGCCGCTCGTGGGCAAGGCGAAGGCCGCCGCCGCGGGCGACGACGAGTACCAGTTCGTCTACGCCGATTCCGGTGCCCGCCGCCCCCCGAAGCAGCGCAAGCTCCCGCCGAAGCAGCTCGTGAAGAAGCCCACCCGCAAGCGCCAGCAGCAGGAGGAAGCCTTCAACACGCTTCCCGGCAACTCGACCGTCGCCGTCCCGTTCGACGGCGGTGCGTCCTTCGCCGTGGGCAAGG
Source organism: Pseudarthrobacter ribosi (assembly GCF_055412865.1). NCBI lineage: Bacteria > Bacillati > Actinomycetota > Actinomycetes > Micrococcales > Micrococcaceae > Pseudarthrobacter > Pseudarthrobacter ribosi. Next base: position 131,077 of record NZ_JBVAYZ010000004.1, read on the forward strand.
TCCTGGGCCGTCCGATCACCGTGGAGGGCCGCTTCGCGCGCAACTTCAAGGTCGACGAGATCCTGAACCGCTCGGACTTCGACTACCCGGCGCTGCTGCAGGATCCGCGGGTCTTCTTCCCGATCCCGGCGCGCTAACCCGGATTCGGCGGCCGTGACCGCCGAAAACTGGCAGACTGGCCAGCATGACTGTACTTATGGCCGGTTGCGGCGATCTGGGCACGGAGGCGGGGCTGCGGTTCGCCGCAGCCGGCCACCGGGTGGTCGGCTGGCGGCGGTCGCCGGAGAAACTTCCGCTCGCCATCGAAGGTGCAGCGGCTGACCTAAGCGCCGGGAAGCTGCCGCCCCTCCCGGCGGAAACCACCGCCGTCGTCGTCGCGATTGCGGCGGACTCCCCCACCGAGGCTGCCTACCGCGCGGCGTATGTGGACGGGTTGTCGAACGTTCTGGACGCCGTGCTGGACTCCGGCGCCCCGGTCCGGCGGGTGCTGTTCGTCTCCTCCACCGCCGTTTACGGCGATGCCGGCGGGGACTGGATTGATGAAGGCACGACGCCGGCACCGGGCGGGTTCTCGGGCCGGATCATCCGTGAGGCGGAGGATCTCCTCGCCAGCCGGCTGAGCGGCACCGGAATCAGCCCGGTGGTGCTGCGGCTCGGCGGTATCTATGGTCCCGGGCGGACCCGGCTCATTGACCAGGTCCGCGGCGGGTCCGCGGTAATTCCGGCGGAGTCACGCTTTACCAACCGCATCCATCGCGACGACGCCGCGGCCGCGATTGTCCACCTGTGCACCATGGAGTCCGTCCCGGGACCGGTGTACCTGGGCGTGGACAACGAGCCGGCAGAGCTCGGCGACGTGCTGAGCTTCCTGGCCGCCGAGCTGGGACTTCCGCGGCCGCCGTCGGACACCGCTGACGGCGGCAGGCAGGGCGGCGGCTCACAGAGCGGCAACGCGCCCGGCGGCGGCGAGCCGTCGCGGGGCGGCAACAAACGCTGCAGCAATGCGCTGTTGCGGAGCACTGGATTCGAGTTCCGGTACCCGACCTTCCGCGAAGGCTACCGGGACATCCTCGCCGGAGTGGGCGTACGGTACGCCTAAGGCTTCCCCGTTCAAGCCGCCAGCATTCCAGTGAGGGAAACAATGGAACTTCCGGAGATGATCGAAGCCGCCGGCCGCTGCATGGACGTGGCCGGCGTGGCCGTCATGGTGATTGGCGCCGTTGTGTCCATCCCGTTGGCGCTCCGTGGGTTCCGGCCACGGGGCCGGCCTGCGGGCTCCGAACCGCTCTCCGTCTACCGCTCCTACCGGCAACTTCTGGGCCGCTCCATCCTGCTCGGGCTGGAGCTGCTCGTGGCGGCCGACATCATTCGAACCGTTGCCGTCGCACCCACCTATGAAAGTGTGGGTGTGCTCGCCATAATCGTGCTGATCCGGACCTTCCTGAGCTTCTCGCTCGAGCTTGAAATCACCGGCCGCTGGCCCTGGCAGAAGGAATCCGAAGGCTCCTCCGCCGCGTCACCTTCGGGCTGAATCGCTTCCGGCCGTCAGAGGCTGCAGTTAGGCTCGGGACATGACTGAATCCGCCGTCTCCCTTGCCCTGGCCGACGCGACCGGAAAACTCCTTGCCGGCGGGGCACTTCCGGACACCACGCGGCCCCTGAACTAGCATGCCCGCCTTACTGCGTCCCGATCCCTGGCCGGATGCCCCTGAACTTCCGACCCCGATCATCATGGATCAGCGGTGGACGGATGCGGTCTTTCTCCACTGGCGGATCCCTCATGCTGTTGCAGCGCCGTTCATGCCGGCGGGTGTGGTGCCGGACGAGTTCGACGGATCCGCCTGGGTGGGGCTGATCGGGTTCCGCATGCAAGGCGCCGGCGTGGGCCGCGGGCCCGGGATCCCCTATTTCGGGAGCTTCAACGAGATTAACGTGCGCCTCTACTCCCGGGAGCCCGACGGGACCCGGGGTGTGGTTTTCCTCAGCCTGGAAGCGACGCGGCTGGCGGTCGTGCTGGCTGCGCGGGCGGCCGGGATTCCTTATGTGTGGTCGCGGGCGGGGTTCCGCGGTGTGGGGGCTTTGGATCCTTTGGCCCGGCCGGCCGGGCAGACGGGACCGGTCGTCCCGGCGGGCGCGGTCGGACCCCGGGCCGGGTACTGGGTGCGGCGGTTTCGGGGCGGCGCCCGGAGCGACTTTGCGGTTGCCCCGGAGTTCGACGTCGAAGCCACCGATCCGCTGTCCCTGCACGTCACAGCCCGGTTCGGTCTGCATACCCGGTTCAGGGGCAGGACCCTGTATGTTCCCAACACGCACACTGCGTGGCCGCTGTACCGGGCGCAACTGACCCACGTCGAGGATCAGCTGGTCGCTTCGGCCGGTATCAACGTCGCGGGACCGCCCGAATCGGTGCTCTTCTCGCCCGGGGTTCGCACCCAGTTTGGCCGGCCACGGTTTCTGGATGAGGGGTCCTGAGTCTTCCTGAATCCTCCTGCGACGGGATTCTGACGCCGGGGTAACGGGTCGCAAAGAATGTCATAGCTCGGCGGTAGATTTTGTGTCATGGAAACCGTCAGGGATTTCATTGCTTTCGAGGACACGGACCGGGACGCTGAACACAGCACCGGCCGCGGTACCTCCCGGGCCGGACAGCCCGCTGTGGACGGTGTGGCTGAGGCCCTCGCCATACTCCGGGAGGCGGGTTCGACGGCGGTCGAGGACGCGGCGCTCCTTGGGTTCCAGGACGCCGCGGATTTCGCCGGCACCGTGGAGGAGCTCGCGCGGATCGCGGAGTATTATCAGCTCGTGGCGGCCGGGGCCGTGGACCGGACCCGGAAACAGGCCGCGGCCGCCGCCACGAAGGCGGCCACCTCGTGGACCACCGGCTGGCGCGAGAGCTCCGGCCCCGGCGCTTCCCCGGAGGCCGGGACGGGGATTGCCGGTCCGGACAGCGTGGCCGAGGCCGCGGCGGGAGCCGCGAACGCCCCGGCTGTTGCTGTGGACTCCCCTGCTGGCGCTGCCAACCCGGCTGTTGTCGTTGCTGTTGGTGCTGCCGGGGATGACGGGTACCGGAACACCACGGAGTTCCTGCGGGCGCGGCTGCGGATCAGCGCCGCCGAGGCCCGCCGCCGGCTCTGCCTCGCGGAGAGTCTGTTGCCGCGGCAGGGATTCACCGGCGAACCACTCCCGCCCGTGCACGGGGAACTCGGCTCCGCCGTCGCCGCCGGTGAGGTCGCCTCCCGGGCCGCGACCATCATCACCCTGGCCCTGGACCGTGTCCGGCACGTCTGCGACGCCGACGCCGCGGCCGGGATGGAACACGCCCTGACCCGCACCGCCGTCGAGAACGACCCGGACTTCCTGGCCCGGGTGGCCCGGAGCTGGACCGATGCGCTGGACCAGGACGGCGTCGAGCCCTCCGAGGAGCTCCTGCGCCAGCTCCAGGGCGCCTTCCTCCGCAAACCCCGCCACGGACTCCAGCACCTGGAGATCTTCGCGACCGCCGAACAGTTCGAACACCTCCTCACCGTCATGAACACCGCCACCAACCCCCGCACCACGGCCGCGGAGACAACGGGAACCGCGGCCGCCGGCGGGGCACCGGACAGCGGTGATGACGGCGGGGACGTCCCGCTTGACCTGCGCTCACGCCCGCAGAAACTCCTCGACGGCCTCACCGGCGCCTGCAAGGTCGCCCTCGCCGCCGGCACCCTGCCCGCCGCCGGAGGACTCCGGCCCCAGGTCATGGTCACCATCGACTACCGCGACCTGCTCGCCCGGCTCGGACACACCGACGGGGACCCGCAGGGCACCGCCGGCGGTCCGTTCCGCCCGGGAGCCGCGACGGAGCACACCGGAAACCTGCTCTTCACCGGCCCCGTCCACGGTCCGGAAGATCGCCTGCGACGCGGACATCATCCCCGTCCTCCTCGGCAGCGAAGGCCGGATCCTGGACATCGGCCGGGCCTCACGGGTCTTCCCGCCGCACATCCGCAAAGCCCTCACCGCCCGCGACCAGGGCTGCGCGTTCCCCGGCAGCACCATCCCCGCGCCCTGGTGCGAAGCACACCACATCGACTACTGGTCCCGCGGCGGAACGACCGGCACAGAGAACACGGCACTTCTCTGCTCCCACCACCACCACGTGATCCACAAAGAACACTGGACCATCCAGATCCGCACCGGCATCCCCTGGTTCATCCCGCCACCCCACCTCGACCCACGCCAAAAACCCCGACGCAACCACTACTTCCGCCCCGCAGACCTCGCCACCGCAGCCTGACCTGCGGCCGAAAAGGGTCGCAGGCGGGAAGCGAGCAGGCAGCGGGCGAAAAAGGTCAAGGGTGGCGTGCGGACATACCACGATCCAGATATCTCGATCATGGAGATAACATCGAACTGTGAAGGATGCCAGTCCGGACGACCCCGGCCACTCCAGTTTTGCCGCCCCGGAGGATGGCCCGGTGGAAGCCCCCGGGCACTCCAGTGTTGCCGCCCCGAAGGATGCCCCGGTGGAAGCCCCCGGGCATGGAGCCCGCGAGCTTGGAGCCCCATGCCCGGCGCTGACTACCGCGGACTCCAAATCCGCGCATCTCCCGTCCGTGGGGCCCGAATCCATGCGCCGCGGCTCGGCAGTCCTGGACTGGACCGGCGTCTTCGCTGCTTTGGCGCTGATTGTGGTCCCGCTCTGGATGTTGTTGGGCAACAGCGCCGTCCTCGGCGGCCACCCCGCGCTGCCCATCCTTCTCTCGGCCGCTGCCGCACTGGGCCTCCTCTGGATGTACAGACTGGTCCTACGCTCGCCTCTGCTCGAGCGCTGGAGCCGGGACAACCACCTGAACATGCCAAGACACCAACGGCCACAGCGCAAGGCCTCGGGCCGGCAGCTGATACGCGGCCTCGGGGTCCGGATTGTTGTTGTGGGCATCGTTGCGGCTCTGGCGTGGCTCAACCCGTTTACGTACCAACCCGGCGGTCCGGCCGGCCAGGGCCTGGGGTCATCCGGGACTACCAGGACGAGCATCACCGAAGACGCCGCCACCATTACCCTCGCCCCGCGAGGCAAGGCCAGGGCGGGCCTCGTCTTCTACCCGGGGGCGCGGGTTGATGCCCGCGCCTATCAAGACATCCTCCGCCCGCTCGCGAACGCCGGCTATCTGGTCGTCATCTTGAAGGTACAGCTGGGCATCTCCCTGCTGCACCCAGGCCAGGCACGCGGAGCCATGGATCGGCACCCTGAGGTCACCTCCTGGGCGGTCGGCGGCCACTCGCTGGGAGGAGTGAGCGCGTCCGCCTTCGCGACGTCGAACCCCGAGGTGTCCGGGCTTCTGCTGTTTGCCTCGTATCCCGCGGACAGCATGGCGGAGTCCGGTGACCTCGCGGTGCTGTCGATCTCCGGCTCGAACGACGGCCTCACCACTCCGGACAAGATCGCAGCGTCGAAGCCCCTGCTCCCCCCGACCGCCATCTACGCAACAGTGGAGGGCGGCGTGCACGCCTTCTTCGGAAACTACGGTGAGCAGCCCGGGGACGGCGAGCCGGGCATCTCCCGCGAACAGGCCCAGCAGGAGATCGCCGCGGCGTCGGTCCGCTTCATGGACCGGCTTGTGGCACCCCGCTGACATTAGTTGCCTCAGCCCCGGTTGCCGACAGCCGCACTCTGCCACGATGGAAGCATCCGTAGTCTCACTGTGAACGAGGAGGCAGAGCATGCTCAACCGTTTCTATGTCAATCCAATCCTGCCCGCCCAAGACGGGAACCGCGCCCGCAGGTTCTACCGTGACGTGCTCGGCCTCGACCTGCTTACCGGCCCAACGGATGACCCCATGGTGTTCGGGGCGGCAAACGGCTCGAGCATTGCGCTGAGCGAAATGCCGGACCGCGTTCCACCGCGCTACCCCGTGATCAGTTTCATGGTCACCGGCATCGAGGAGATCGTCGCAGGGCTGAAAGCCCGGGGCGCCACGTTCCAGCCTCCCGCACCCGCCAGCTTCGCCGGCGTCGTAGGCAAGGCCAGCGGGGACGTCATGGACTTCGGGCCGGCGAAATCCGCGTTCCTGGAAGACTCCGAAGGCAACCTGATCGCGCTCAACGAATTCACCGGCTGAGGTTCCAGAACGTCCGGCTCCCCCGGGCCGACACGTCGGGTGGCTCCGGGCGAGTCCCGCAGGCCCCACAACTCCTGCGCTAACGCCCCGCGGCGTAACCCTGCGCCCCGCGCGGATTGGCCGCGGCCTGCAGCACCCCGGTCTCGGGATCCCGCACGACGGCGGACAGCCGCCCGAGCGCCCAATCGCCGGTGCGGGTGACGATGTGCCCCCGCCGCTCAAGGCCTTCGATGACGTCCTCCCCTAGCCGGTCCTCGACGACGGCGCCGCCGGGCTCCCAGGTGCGCGGCCAGAACGACCCGGGCACCGACGTCGTATGGAAGGTAGGGGCGTCGATGGCCTGCTGCGGCGAGTATCCGCCGACGATGGTGCGCAACAGGTACGGCAATTGCCATTGGTCCTGCTGGTCACCGCCGGGCGAACCGAGCGCGGTGACGGCCTGGCCGTCCCGCAGCACAAGGGTCGGCGTCAGCGTGGTACGCGGCCGTTTGCCCGGCGTCAGGGTGGACGGTGTGCCCGGTTCCAGCCAGGTCATCTGCAGCCGGGTACCGAGGCAGAAGCCCAGCTCCGGAATGGCGGGAGAGGACTGCAGCCAGCCGCCGGAGGGGGTGGCCGAGACCATGTTGCCCCAGCGGTCCACGACGTCGATATGGCAGGTATCGCCGCGGGTCTCCCCGCTCGGCGCCACGGTGGGCTCCCCCACCCCGAGCCCGGCGGAACCCTCGGCCCCGAGCGCCGGTGGCGTGTAGTGGGTGCGCAGCGGCGGCACGTACGGCGCCCTCCCGGGTACCGAACCAGGCCGGAATTCGTGCGAGGCCCGCTCGCCGATCAGTTCCCGGCGGGAGGCACAATACTCCTCGGACAGGAGATACTCCAGCGGCACGTCCGTGTCGCCGTAGTACGCTTCGCGGTCCGCGAGCGCCAGCTTCTGGGCCTCCAGGATGGTGTGCGCCCCGAGCTCGGTGGATGGATCGAGATACTCGTCGTCGAACCCCTCGAGCAGGGCGAGGGTCTGCAGCAGCGCTGGGCCCTGGCCCCACGGGCCGGTCTTGGCAATGGTATGCCCGCGGAACTCGACGGTGGCGGCCGGCTCGTAGCCGGCCTCGAACCCCGCGAGATCCTGCAGCGTGAGGACACCCCGGTGGTCCGTGCCGGAGGAATGCCGGTGCGGGGTTTGGACGGAGTCCGCCATGGCCTTGGCCACGAAGCCCTCGCGCCATTCGCGGCGGGCGGCGTCGATCCTGCCCTCGCGGGACTGCCCAGCAGGACCGGCCGGAGAGACAACCGGAGACGCCGGCGGACCGGCCGTCCCGGCGAGGACGAGCCGCTGCAAGGTCCGGGCGTAGGCCGGGTTCCGGACCAGCTCCCCCTGGGCTGGGATCCGCCCGCCGGGCATCCAGAGCTCGGCCGAGGTGGGCCAGTGCGTCTGGAACAGCTCTGCCACGGCCGCGATGGTCGTCCCGACTCTGCCCAGCATGGGGTGCCCGTCGCGGGCATAGCCGATCGCGAAGTCCAGCACCTCGGCCAGTTCCCAGGTCCCGTGGTCGCGCAGCAGTAGGAGCCAGGCGTCGACGGCAGCGGGCACCGCGGCGGCCAGCGCCCCCGAGCCCGGCACCAGTTCCAGGCCCTCGGCGAGATAGTGCTCCACGGTAGCCCCGGCCGGGGCCGGGCCCTGGCCCATCAGGACGACCGGCGTGCCCGGCGCCTCGGCGGTGACGAAGACGCCGGTCATGTCCCCGCCGGGCCCGTTCAGGTGCGGCTCAACGACATGCAGCACGAACGCTCCCGCCGCCGCGGCGTCGAACGCGTTGCCGCCGCGTTCCAGCACGGCCTGGGCCGCCGCCGTCGCCAGCCAGTGCGTGGAGGCGCTCATCCCGAACGTGCCCTGCAGCGTGGGCCGGGTGGTGAACGTCTCCGGGCGCGTGAACGCCGCGGAAACGGCGTGTGCGGTTGCCACGGATCCTGCAGCGGTGTCAGCCAAACAGGGCCGCAACTCGTGTCAGGGTTTCGTACACGCCGTACCCCAGCGGCACGCCGACCAGCGCCCAGGCTACGACCAGTTTCCCGGTGGTGGACGGTTTCACCGATGTCTGGGCAGTGCTCATCTCAGGCCTCCATGGCGGGTTCTTCGGCCCGGACGCGGTCCGGGCGTGGTTCGTGGAACCGGGCATCGACCGGTTTGACCAGAAGGTTGGCCACAAAGCCGATGACCAGCAGCCCCACCATGGTCAGCAATGCGGGCTGGTAGGACGCGGCGGTCAGCTGACCCGGCTTGCCCTGGGCATCCAGGAAGGCGTTGACGATGAGCGGTCCGGCGATGCCGGCCGCGGACCACGCGGTGAGGAGCCTGCCGTGGATCGCCCCGACCTGGAACGTGCCGAAGAGATCGCGCAGGTAGGCCGGGACGGTTGCGAAGCCGCCACCGTAGAAGGAGATGATGACGAACGCGAGCGCCACGTAGAGGAAGGTGCTGGAGGAGCCGGCCAGTGCCAGCACTGTGTAGAGCACGGCGCCGACCCCGAGGTACATCATGTAGATGCGCTTGCGTCCGGTCACATCAGAGGTGGCGGACCAGGCGAAGCGGCCGGACATGTTGCCGATCGAGAGCAGCCCGACGAAGCCGGAGGCGACGGCGGCACTGACCAGGGACACGCCGTCGGACTGGCGGAAGAAGTCCTGGATCATCGGGGCGGCCTGCTCCAGGATGCCGATGCCGGCGGTGACGTTGCAGAAGAGGGCGATCCAGACGAGCCAGAACTGCTTGGTCTTGACGGCGTTCTTGGCGGAGACGTTGTCGGTGGTGACGAGCGTGGCGGCCTTGACCTTGGAGGGGTCGAAGCCGGCCGGCTTCCAACCCTCGGCCGGGACCTTGATGGTGAAGGCACCGAACAGCATGTAGGCGAGGTACACGACGGCGAGGGTCAGGAACAGCTTGCCGACGGAGTCGCCGCTGGCCACCCAGCCCTTGGCGCCGGAATTGGGGTCGTACATTCTCAGCAGCGCGGTGGAGACCGGGCTGGCGATCAGGGCACCGCCGCCGAAGCCCATGATGGCCATGCCGGTCGCGAGGCCCGGCCGGTCGGGGAACCACTTGATCAGGGTGGAGACCGGCGAGATGTAGCCGATGCCCAGGCCGATGCCGCCGATGAAGCCGTAGCCCAGGTAGACGAGCCAGAGCTGGCTGCTGAAAATGCCGAGCGAGCCGATCAGGAAGCCGCTGGCCCAGAACATCGCCGAGGTGAACATCGCCTTGCGCGGGCCGTTCTTATCCACCCACGTGCCCATGATGGCGGCGGAGAGGCCCAGCATCACGATGGCGATCGAGAAGATCACGCCGATCTCGGTCAGGCTGGCGCCGAAGTGCTTCACCAGCGCAGTTTTGTAGACACTCGTCGCGTACGCCTGGCCGATACACAGGTGCACGGCGAGCGCTGCGGGCGGCACCAGCCAGCGGTTGAATCCGGGTGGGGCGATCGTTCGTTCTCGGTCCAGCCAGCCCATAAGTGCTCCCATTACTTGTCGAAGACGTCGGTGTCCCAACGGCGTAGAGGCGAACGGCCCGAATTCGGCCGTTGCCTCCGGCAATCATGGTGCAAATCGAAAGCAAACGTACTATTTATGCGACGAGCGGTAGGAGATCCGCGACGAACGGTCGGCTTACTTGCCGAGTCCGGCCTTCCTCAGCGCTTCGGCCATCGCTGTGTTGGCCGGTGCCGGGACGGGCGCCGTTTTCTGCGGCGGCCTGGCGGGAGTCCGCCGGTCGGGCGCCGGTTTGCCCGACTGTTGACCGGTCGGCTTGCCGGACTGCTGGCCGGTCGGCTTGCCGGACTGCTGACCGGTCGGCTTGCCGGGGGGCTGCAGTGACGGCTGTCGGGCCGCCTGGCTCGACGGCGTCTGGCGCGACGGAGTCTGACGCGGGCGGTCCGCCCGGTCAGCCGCACGTCCCCCGGCACGGGATCCACCGGCGCCGGATCCGCCGGAAGCAGGTTCGTCGTCGAGCCGCAGCGTCAGCGAGATGCGCTTCCGCTCCGGATCGGCCTCCAGCACCTTGACCCGCACCACCTGGCCGGACTTCACCACTTCCCGCGGATCGGACACGAAACGGTTGGCCAGCGCGGAGACGTGCACCAGGCCGTCCTGGTGCACCCCGACGTCGACAAACGCGCCGAACGCAGCCACATTGGTTACCGTCCCCTCCAGCACCATCCCGGGCCTGAGGTCCGAAATCTTTTCGATGCCCTCCGAGAACGTCGCCGCGGCAAACGCCGGACGCGGGTCACGGCCGGGCTTCTCGAGTTCGGCGATGATGTCCTGCACCGTGGGCAGGCCGAAGGACCCGTCGACGAAGTCCTGCGGATTCAGGGCGGCGTAGCTCCCCGCGGCCGGGCCCGTCCCGCCGGCGGCTTTGATCCGGCGCGCCACCGGGTACGCCTCCGGGTGCACACTGGAGGCGTCCAGCGGCTCCGCTCCCCCGGTGATCCGCAGGAAGCCGGCGCACTGCTCGAACGCCTTGGCGCCGAGCCGGGGCACCTTCTTCAGCTCGCTGCGTTTATTGAACGGGCCGTGTTCATTCCGGTATGCCACGATGTTCTCGCTCAGCAGCGGCCCGACGCCGGCCACCCGGCTCAGCAGCGCCGGGGAGGCGGTGTTCACGTCCACGCCCACCGCGTTCACGCAGTCCTCGACGACGGCATCCAGGCTGCGGTCGAGCTTGGCGGCCGTGACGTCGTGCTGGTACTGCCCGACGCCGATCGACTTCGGCTCGATCTTCACGAGCTCAGCGAGCGGATCCTGCAGGCGCCGCGCGATGGACACGGCACCCCGCAGGGACACATCCATGCCGGGCAGCTCGGCGGAGGCCAGCGCCGACGCGGAATACACCGAGGCTCCCGCCTCGGAGACCACAATCTTCTGCGGTTTGGCTGTATCTGTCGAAGCGGCGGCGCGCGGCGCCGTGAGCTGCTTGAGCAGTTCCGCAGCGAGCTTGTCGGTCTCCCGCGACGCGGTGCCGTTGCCGATCGCCACAAGCTCCACGTGGTGCTTCCGCGCCAGGTCCACGAGCGTCCGCAGAGCCTCGTCCCACTTCCGGGCCGGGGCGTGCGGGTAGATCGTGTCCGTCGCCACCACCTTCCCGGTGCCGTCCACCACCGCGACCTTCACGCCGGTGCGCAGTCCCGGGTCCAGGCCCAGGGTGGCGCGGTTTCCGGCCGGCGCGGCGAGGAGCACGTCCCGGAGGTTGGCGGCGAACACCCGGACGGCCTCGTCCTCGGCGGCTGCGAACATCCGGCTCCGCAGGTCTGCGGTCAACCGGGCCAGCACCCGCGAGCGCCAGGCGAGCTGCGCGGTCTGCAGCAGCCACGCGTCGGCGGGCCGGCCGCGATCGGCGACACCGAGGAACCGGGCCACGGCGGCTTCGTAACGGCCGCGCGCGGCGGTGAGGGCGGCGTCGTCGTTCGGTTCAGCCTCGGCGAGATCCAGCTCCAGCACTCCGTCCTTCTCGCCGCGCAGCAGCGCCAGCACGCGGTGCGAGGGCATCCCGGACGGCTGCTGGGAGAACTCGAAATAGTCCTTGAACTTCTGTCCCTCGGCGTCTTTGCCCTTCTTTACGCGGGAGACCATCCGGCCCTGCGTCCAGAGCCGCTCCCGCAGCGTGGCGGCCAGGTCGGGGTCCTGGGCGACGCGCTCCACGAGGATGGAGCGGGCGCCGGCGAGCGCCGCGGCGGCGTCGACGATCGAATGTTCGGCGTTGAGATACCGGGCGGCTTCGCGTTCCGGATCCAGCTCCGGCCGCTTCAGCAGGGCGTCGGCGAGCGGCTCGAGCCCGGCTTCGCGGGCGATCTGCGCCTTGGTCCGCCGTTTGGTCTTGAACGGCAGGTAGATGTCCTCCAGCCGCGACTTCGTATCGGCGCCGACGACGGCGGCCTGCAGCTCCGGCGTCAGGGCACCCTGCGCGGCAATCGCCTCCAGAACGGTCCGGCGGCGGTCTTCTAGCTCACGGAGATAGCGCAGCCGCTCGTCCAGCTCACGGAGCTGGGTGTCGTCAAGCGCCCCGGTGGCTTCCTTGCGGTACCGGGCGATGAACGGCACCGTGGAGCCGGCGTCGAGCAGGTCCACGGCCGCCTTCACCTGCCAGGCCTGGACGCCGAGCTCGGCGGCGATCTGGGCGGCGATGCCGGACTCCTGGGTCTGCGGGGCCTGGGTGTGCGGGACCTGCGTTTGCGCGGCCGGGGGCCTGGCGGACGGAGTCCGGGGCTGCGGTGCGGAGGCTGAACTGGCGGGGCGCTGCGGGAGTTGGGTCACCCTGCCATTTTGCCTTACCGGGGTCAGGGGCCGGGCTCGCCCGACGGTGGATGAGGCTCCTGCACGTCCTGGACCACCTCGTTTCGCCGCAGGAACCACGGTTTGAACGGCGGATCAAAACGGGCGAACCGCGGCGGCCCCACGGCTGCCAGCCCGGCGAGCACCAGGGCCGCCTGGAGGCCATTGTTGCGCCGTTCAAAGGCAGCTTCCGACCCGCTGCCCGAGAACCGAAGGGCAGCCGTCAGGGACCCGGGGATGCTCCGGATTCTGACCTGGGGGTTGACCGGGACCGGGGCCGTCTCCGCCGTCAAGCCTGCGGGGAGGACAAAGGCGACCACAAAACCAGCGGTCTTATTGCTGCCCGGCAGCGGGCCGCTCTGGAGCACCGGGGCGGTCATCGCCAGCTTCTGGGACGGACCGGGCTCCTGGATCACCGGGGCCGTCATCGCCAGCTTCTGACGGGCGTTGTTGCTGCCGCTAATGTAGTTGAACAGGTGCCGGAAGGCAGCATTCCCGGCCCGGTCAAATGTCGTGTTGACCTCGATTTCGGCCACCACGTGCGCGGGATAGCGGCGCAGCTCGAAGTGCGCGAATTGCTGGACCAGCTCATAGGGTTGCTGTTCAGTCATGGTCCTCAGACGATACGCGGGGCCTCCGACAAGTACCACCCCGTTCCACCCGGCGTGGGCGCCGGATTGTCAGAGGGCTTTGATAGCTTGAATATCAGACGGACAGCTGCGCTGACGGCATGTGTGACGCGGCAGAACCGTCTGTACCAAAAGACCGTCTGTACCGCGCAACATCAACATCGGGGGCACAGTGTTTTTTCTTGAACCGGAAGTGCCGGGTTCCGCACAGGATCTGGTCTTCTCCGCAAGCGACCTCGTGATTGCGGCCAGCTGTGAGTACCAGCTGCTCCGGAAACTCGACGAGAAGCTGGGCCGCTCCCCCAAGGCTGTCTTCGACGAGGACGAGATGCTCCGGCACGCGGCCGTGTTGGGTGACCGCCACGAGCACAGGGTCCTCGACCGTTTCGTAGACGAGTTCGGCCACTGGGATCCGGCGACCGGACACGGCGTGTATGACGTCGTCCCGGCACCGACCATGGACCGCGCCACCCTGCTGGCCAAGCACCGGGAATCCCTCGACGCCCTGCGCTCCGGCGCCGACGTGGTGTTCCAGGCAGCCTTCTTTGACGGCCAGTTCCATGGCCGCTCCGATTTCCTGGTCCGCCAAGCCGACGGCAGCTACGCCGTGTTCGACACCAAACTGGCCCGCCACGCGAAGGTGACCGCGCTGCTCCAGCTAGCCGCCTACGGCGATCAGTTGCTCCAGGCCGGGATCACGCCTGCCGCGGCTGTGACCCTGGTCCTCGGCGCCACCGTCCCGCTCCCGGGCGGCGGCTTCGACTACGTCCGCAGCCACCACAAACTCTCGGACATCCTGCCCGTCTTCCGCGAACGGCGGGACCGCTTCCTGGCTTTGACCGCATCGCATCGGGAACAGCCCGGAACGGTCTTGTGGGGCGCGCCCGGGCTGAGCGCCTGTGGCCGCTGCGACTACTGCCGGGAGCAGGTCGTGGCCACCGACGATCTGCTGCTCGTGGCGCGGATGAATTCCGCGCGGCGCAAAGCACTCCACAACGATGGCATCCGTACCGTTCGGGCGTTCGCGGAAGCCGCTCTCGTCAACCCGAACGCCTCCCTGCTGCGGCTTCAGGCCCAGGCCCGGATGCAGACCGGCGTCGGCCCGGCGGATGGGGAAGTCCGCTACGTCAAGGACGGCGAAGAGCATGCCATTCGTTTTGGCGTGGTTTCGGAGAACACGCTGGCTGAGCTGCCCCCGCCGAGCGCGGGCGACATCTTCTTCGACTTCGAGGGCGACCCGCTGTGGCAGGAAAGCGCCACCGGAGTCTGGGGACTGGAGTACTTATTCGGCGTCTTTGAGGCGCCGACAGGGCCCGGCGTCCCCGGGGTGTTCCGGCCGTTCTGGGCGCATACCCGCGAGGCGGAGAAGCAGGCCTTCCTCGACTTCCTCGACTATGTGGAGAAGCGCCGGCAGGACTACCCGGACATGCACGTCTACCACTACGCCGCCTATGAGAAAACGGCGCTCCGGAAGCTCTCCGTGCTGCACGTGGCGGGCGAAGAGATCGTCGACCAGTGGCTGCGGGAGGGGCTCCTGGTGGACCTCTACCAGACGGTCCGCAACAGCATCCGGATCTCCGAGAATTCCTACAGCATCAAGAAGCTCGAACCGCTCTACATGGGGACGAATCTGCGCTCCGGGGACGTGAAGGACGCCGGCGCCTCGGTGGTGGCCTACGCCCACTATTGCGATGCGCGCGACGACGGCCGGGCTGAGGAAGCGGCCGGGATCCTCGCGGGGATCTCCGACTACAACGAATACGACTGCCTCTCCACGCTCGAGCTCCGGAACTGGCTCCTCGGGCTGGCTCGGGAGCGCGGGATCAAACCGGCCGGCGACGGCATCGCGTCCACCGCCACGGCCGTCGAGGCCGGCGCGGACACTGCGCCGGACGCTGATCTGGACCCGCTGGAAGTGGCGCTGGCGGGTGCCGGCGTCGGGCTGTCCCAAGACGACCGGAAGGCGGTTGCCATGCTGGCGGCGGCGGTCAGCTATCACCGCCGGGAGCGCAAGGCGTTCTGGTGGGCGCACTTCGACCGCTGCGAGAACGGGCCCGACACGCATCACCAGCAGGACCGCAACGTCTTCCTCGTCGAGGAGGCGGAAGTGCTGGAGGACTGGTGGAAGGACGGCGCCAAACTTCCGGAGCGGAGGGTGAAGCTGATCGGCACGGTCAGTCCGGGCTCGGACCTGCGCGAGGGCAGCACGTGGTTCCGGATGTATGAGCCGCCGCTGCCTGCCGGGCTGGTGGGCACCGGGATCAACGGGACCGGACGCAACGGGTGGTTTGGCACCGAGGTCCTGGAGCTGGGCCACGACGACGGCAAGGACACTGTGATCATCCGGGACAAGCTCCGCAAAAGCATCGACCCGTATTTCCAGGTCCCGGTCGCGCTGACTGAAGACCAGCCCATCCAGACCAAGAGCCTCGAGGACGCCCTGGCGGCCCTGGCCTCCGACGCCGCAGCGGGAGTGCGGTCCAACCCGCCAGTGTTCCCGCGCCACCCGGCCCTGGATCTCATCCGCCGGGTTCCGCCGAGGCTGGCCTCCGGGGCGGCGCTGCCCGCGCCGGGCGAGGGCCCGGACCGGTTCATCGACGCGATCACCGCGGCGGTGCTCGCCCTGGATCATTCCTATGTCGCCGTCCAGGGTCCGCCCGGGACCGGCAAGACCCATGTGGGATCGCATGTCATCGCCCGGCTGGTGGAGCGGGGGTGGAAAGTCGGGGTGGTCGGCCAGTCGCATGCGGTGGTGGAGAACCTACTCCAAACCGCCGTGGCCAAGGCCGGCGTCGATCCGGAGCGCGTGGCCAAGGACGTGAAACACGGAGAACGGCTCCCTTGGGAGCAGCGTTCGGCGAAGGATGTGGCGCGCCTGCTGGGCTCGCCGGGCGGGGCGCTCATCGGCGGGACGGCCTGGACCATGACGGGGGCCAATGTCCCGGCCGGATCGCTGGATCTGCTGGTGATCGACGAGGCCGGGCAGTTCTCGCTGGCCAATACCCTGGCCGTGGCGCAGGCCAGCAGCCGTCTGCTGCTGCTGGGTGATCCCCAGCAGTTGCCCCAGGTCAGCCAGGGCGCGCACCCCGAACCCGTGGACGAGTCAGCGCTGGGCTGGGTTTCCGCCGGTCATGCCACGCTTCCGCCGGACCTGGGCTATTTCTTGGCCGACTCGTGGCGGATGACTTCCGAGCTGTGCCGCGCCGTCTCCGAGCTCTCCTATGAGGGCAAACTGCGCTCCGCTCCGGCGGCGGACCTCCGGAGGCTGGAGGGAGTTCCCGCCGGGATCGAAACCGTGCTCGTCGAGCACAGCGGCAACGCCACGTTCTCGACAGAGGAGGCCGCCGAGGTGGTCCGCCAGGTGCGGCGCCACCTGGGGCTGAGCTGGCACTCGGAACAGGGCACCCGACCGCTAGACGTGGTGGACATCCTGGTGGTGGCCGCCTACAACGCCCAGGTCAACGTGATCCGCGAGGCGCTCGATGCCGTTTCCCTGGCCGGTGTCCGGGTGGGAACCGTCGACAAGTTCCAGGGCCAGGAAGCTGCCGTGGTAATCGTGTCCATGGCCTGTTCCGCGGTGACCGAAGCGCCGCGCGGCATGGAGTTCCTGCTCTCCCGCAACCGGATCAACGTGGCCGTGTCCCGCGGCCAGTGGCGCGCCGTCGTGGTCCGCGCACCCGAGCTGACGAACTACCTGCCCGCCCATCCCGAGGGCCTGGAGCAGCTGGGCGGCTTCATCGGGCTGTGCCAGCGGTCGGTGGCGGCCAGCTAGACGGGACATGCCCATTCTTCGCGCCCGAACCCGCGGGACATGCTCATTTTTAGACACGAACAGGGGACAGAATGGCATTCTGCCCACTGTTCGCCGCTGCGGCTGGACATGTTCGACGGGAACCGAGGCTGCGGCTGGACATGTTCAACGGGAACCGCGGCTACGGCTGGACATGTTCAGCGGCGCCGGTCCTAGCGGCGGGACGTAGTTCGGGCGGGTGGCGGAGTTGGCAGCGGCGTCCGTCGCGGGGCTGCCTTCGGCCGGCCGGCGTCCATCACCCAACCGGCGTGCCTCACTTCAACAGGAGTGCCTCATCCAGCACGGCGCCGAAGTTCGCGGGGTTGTGCGCGAACCGGCCAAGGAACAGACCGGAGACGCCGTCGAGCCTTGGCAGGAGCCCTGGCTTGGCCGAGCCGCCGTAGATAACCGGCAGACCCTCCAGTCCGGAGGCGGCGAGGTGGCCCCTGAGCCGCCGGACGACGTCGGACACGTAACCGGCGCCCGCGGGCTCCGCCGCGCCGATGGCCCAGACCGGTTCGTAGGCAATGACGAGCCCGGCCGCGAGCTCCCAGTCATCCTCGACGGCTGACCGGATCTGGCGGTACACAAATTCAGCGGCGGCAGCAGCCCCGCCCTTGTCCGGCTCGCCCACACAGAGCAACGGCGTGAGCCCGGCTTCAGCCGCGGCCCTCACTTTGCGGGCAATCATGGCATCGTCTTCGCCTAAATGCCGGCGGCGTTCCGCGTGCCCTATTTCAACGAGACTGACTCCAAGCTCGGCGAGCATGGACGGGGCGACTTCCCCGGTCCACGGCCCGTCCGCCCAGCCGCAGTTCTGCGCACCAAGCAGCAGCAGCGAACCGCGCAGAAGCTCGCCGGCCGCCGGCAGGAGCGGAAACGACGGAATCACGAACGGGACAACCCGCCCGTCCGCGAGGGCCGGGCGGGTGTCCACTTCGTGGCGCAGCTGCTCCAGCCACGCCAGGCTGTCCTGGTAGCCCAGGTACATCTTGGTGCTGACGCCCACCAGGATGCTGCCGCTGGTAATCTGGCTGGGGTTCAACTGCTGCATAGTTGGTGCTTTCTACTGGGACCACGTGAGCTGGTCTGGACAGACGGTTACTGTTCCAGCAGGTCGTCGGCCTTGTTCTTGAACCGCCTGGTCGCGAACATCATGGCCGCGGCCAGGAACGGGAGCACACCCAGGGCGTAGACGCCCATGGTTCCGGTGTCCGAGGCGGTTATCTGGTTCACCGAGGTCCGCAGGATCGGAGCCACAAAGCCGCCCAGGTTACCCAGCGAGTTGATGAGGCCGATGCCCGCCGCCGCGGCCGTGCCGGTGAGGAACGCCGTCGGGAAGGACCAGGCGATGGGACCGATGGAGAGGAAGCTGCAGACGGCCAGCGTGATGAAGACGATGCCCAGCACCGGAAGCTGGTTGGCGCCCGCCCACGCGGAGCCGAAGATGCACAGGCCGGTGGAGATGAACAGCCCGGTACCCCAATTGCGGCGGCGGATTACCGTGTTGGCGGCCCGCCCGATGAAGTAGCAGGCGAAGATGCCGAAGAACCAGGGGATGGCGGCCATCATGCCCACCGCAAAGCCGACCTTCTGTCCGGTCAACTGGGCCACCTGCTGCGGCAGGTAGAACGTCACGCCGTACACGGCGATCTGGAGGCAGAAGTAGATCACCGTGAAGTACCAGACCTTGCCGTTCTTCATGGCGGCGAGGACGCCGCGCGGACCGCTCTCCTCCTTGACGCTGTCCTCCAGCGCCATGACGTCAAGGAGTGCCTTCTTCTCGTCCTTCGTGAGGAATTTGGCGTCCTGCGGGCTGTTGATGAGGAAGAAGAACGCAGCAATACCGGCGACAACCGCCAGCATGCCTTCAACGAAGAACATGACCTGCCAGCCCTGGACGCCGGGCACCTGGTCGCCGATGTTGATGAGCCAGCCGGACAGCGGTGCGCCCATCATCTGCGAGAAGGGCTGCGCGAGGTAGAAAATGGCGAACATTTTGACGCGGACCTTGTTGGGGAACCAAGCGGCGAGGAACATGATGACGCCCGGGAACAGGCCGGCCTCGGTGACACCGAGCAGGAACCGCAGAATGATGAACGAGGTCTCGCCCTGGACGAACGCGAAGCAGGCGGACACGATGCCCCAGGTGATGGCGATCCGGGCGAGCCAGACCTTGGCGCCGAACTTCGTCAGCAACAGGTTGCTGGGGATTTCGAAGAGCGCGTAGCCGATGAAGAAGATCCCGGCACCCAGTGCGTAGGCGCCGGCGGTGATTCCCTTGTCCACGCCCAGGGCGGCTTCGGCGAAGCCCACGTTGGTGCGGTCCAGGAACGCGACCACGTAGAGAATGACCAACATGGGCATAAGCCGGCGGGATGCCTTGGAGATCGCCGATTTCAGTACCGGCGTTTCCAGAAGGTCCCGGGTGGACGTTGTTACTACGGACATCGAAACTCCTCGTTGAGTAGATCAGATGGGCTTTTCTAGCGTGAAAAGGCGATGATCATGATTCCGGCCAGGCAGGCGAGGATTCCGACGGCGAGGTAGAGCTTCCGTCCCCTGCTCCAGGACGCGAACCCTGAGGTCGGGGTGTTGTTGTGTGGTGCCACGGTACTTCTTCCCTAGTGCATGTAGAGTCCGCCATCCACATTCAGCGTCTGGCCGGAGATGTAGCCGGCGTCCTCGCTGATGAGGAAGGCGATGGCGGCCGCGATGTCCCGGGTGGAGCCGACGCGGTTGACCACGAGGTCTTTGGTCAGTTCGTCCTTGCGTTCCTCGCTGAGGGTGCCGCCCATGATGTCGGTGTCGATGGGGCCCGGAGAGATCGCGTTGACCGTGATGTCGTATTCGCCGAGTTCGCGGGCGGTGGAGCGGGTCAGCCCGATCACACCGGCCTTGGCCACGGAGTACGGCGTCTTGGAGAAGGTGCCGCCGCCGCGCTGCGCGGAGACGGAGGAGATGTTGACGATGCGGCCGATCCGGTTCTTGACCATGGACTCGGCGACCCGGCGCGTGGCGTAGTGGACGCCGTTGAGGTTGATGTTGAGGACCCGGTCCCATTCGGCCGCGTCGAGTTCCAGGTACGGGACCGGGGAGCTGACGCCGGCCACGTTGGCCAGGGCGACGATCTGCGGCAGTTCGGCCTCGATCGCGTCGATGGCGGCGCGGACGGATGCTTCGTCGCCGACATTGGCGCCGGCACCGAACGCCTTGACTCCGTGCTCCGCGGCCAGTTCCTTGGCCGCCGCCTTGCACCGGGCGTCGTCGAGATCGATGATGCCGACATTCCAGCCCTCTGCCGCCAGGTAGTTGGCGGTCGCGCGGCCGATGCCGCGCTCGGAGACGGCGCCGGTGATGATGGCGGTGCGTGCTGCGGGGAAAGTGCTCATGGGAGTGCTCCTGAAGGTGTGAAAGTGAAGGGGCTCAGTTGATGGGGGCGGGGCCGAGCTCATCGATGAGCTTCTGCATGGCCACGTACGCCTTGTTCCGGTAGGCGATGAGTTCCGGGGTGCGCTCGGCGGGGACGTTGAGGAAGCCCGCCCCGGTTTTGGTGCCCAGCTTGCCGGCCTCCACCAGGTCGGTGAGGATTTTCGGCGTCGCGAAGCGCTCCGGGAATTCCGTCTGCAGCGACTTGTAGCAGAAGTTGTAGACGTCCAGTCCCGCCATGTCGGCGATGGCGAACGGTCCGAAGAACGGCAGCCGGAAGCCGAAGGTGGTGCGGACCAGGGTGTCGATGTCCTCCGCGGTCGCGATTTCCTGCTCCACCAGCTGGGCGGCCTCGTGGAACAGGGCGTACTGGAGGCGGTTGAGCACGAAGCCGGTGACGTCCTTGACGACGGCGGTCTGCTTGCCCGCCGCGTGCACGAGGTCGCGGACGGTACCGATGGTGGCCGGCGAGGTGCCGGCGTGGGGGATGATTTCCACGCCGGGGATGAACGGGGAGGGGTTGGAGAAGTGCACGCCCAGGAAGCGGCCCGGGTTGGCGACGGGTTCGGACAGCTCCGCGATGGAGATGGTGGAGGTGTTGGACCCGATGATGGCGTCCGGGCGGGCGGCGGCGCTGATGCGGGCGAGGGTCTGGTGCTTGATGGCGATGACTTCGGGGACGGCTTCCTCGATGAAGTCGGCGTCGGCCACGGCTTCCTCGATGTCCTTGGCGGCCCAGAGGTTCGCCTTCAGGATGGCGGTGGAGCCTTCGGGGAAGAGACCGGCGGCGACGAACTCGTCGGATTCGGTCAGCAGCCGCTCGTAGTTCTTCTGCGCCACTTCGGCGGACACATCGGCCAGCGCCACCCGGGCACCGCCGAGGGCCAGGACCTGCGCGATCCCGCCGCCCATGTAGCCGGAACCGACGACGGCGATCTTGCGGGCGGCGTTAATGGCGGCCGCGGTGTTCGTTGATTCGGTCATGGTCAGACTGCCTTCGTGTAGTCGGGCTCGTAGGAGCAGATGGCGTCCACCTTGGCGGCGGAGGACGAGGTTTCGTCGAAGCGGTGGCCCAGCCACTGGGTGACGAGGTTCTTGGCGAGTTCCAGGCCGATGACGCGCTGGCCCAGCGTGAGGACCTGGGCGTTGTTGCTGAGCACGGATCGTTCCACCGAGTAGCTGTCGTGCGCGGTGACGGCACGGATGCCGGGGACCTTGTTGGCCGCGATGGCCACGCCCAGGCCCGTGCCGCAGATCAGCAGCGCCCGGTCGGCTTCGCCCTCGGCCACCTTGCGTGCGGCGTCAACGGCGATGTGGGGGTAGGCGGTGGAATCGTTGGCGCCGACTCCGATGTCCTGCACGGAGGCGACGCGCGGGTCAGCCTCGAGGAGTGCCTTGAGCGCGTTCTTGTATTCGACGCCGGCTTCGTCGTTGCCGACGACGATGCGCCAGCCTGTTGTTGTTGTGCTCATGCTTTTGCTCCTTGCTTCGCCGGCTCGGATTGAGCGAGCCTGGCGTCGGTGTGTGCGGTTTCGAGGTGAGTGGAGATCCGGGCCGCGATCAGCGCGAAGGACACCGCGCCGGGGTCGGGGTGTCCGAGGCTCTTTTCGGCCAGCGGACGGGCGCGGCCCTTGAGCGGGCGGAGATCGGCGGTCCGGTCCGCGGCTGTCTGCGCGGCGGCAGCGGCGGCGGCGAGCGACGCGGGCACCGAGGCGCCGCCGTCGAGCGCGCCGAGGAAGGCATCGCGGAACGGCAGGAGCGCGTCGACCATGGTCTTGTCCCCGGGTTCGGCTTTGCCGAGTTCGGTGATGGCGTCGACGAAGGCGGTGACGGCCGCGGCGGCGTCCGCACCGGAGTAGCTCTCCCGGTTGCCCAGGGCGAGGCCGGCCGCGATGACCGCCGAGCCCCAGAGCGCGCCGGAGGTGCCGCCGGCGCGCTCGCTCCAGGCCTCCCCCGCTGCGGTCAGGATGCGCGACGGCGAGGCGCCGCCGTCGTTCGCCGCAGCCTGCTCGGCCGCGGTGACTGCCGCGTCGACACCGCGGCGCATGCCGATACCGTGGTCCCCATCGCCGGCGATCGCGTCCAGGCGGCCGAGTTCTTCCTCATGCTCAATGATCACGTGCTGCGTCTGGCCGAGCACGTCGGCCGCCAACCGGCCGAGAGTCGCCGCTGCTGCGGTGGTGTGTTCGGGTTCTTCGGTCTCGGCGGCTTCCGGGCCGGCGAGTTCGCGGCGGGCGCGCGGTGCGAGGTTTCCCTTGCGGAACGCGGGGGTGTCGGCCGGGGCGGCCCAGTACTGCTCGAGTTCCTCGTCCAGCCAGAGCAGGGTCAGGGAGAGCCCGGACATGTCCAGGCTGGTCACGAGTTCCCCGCATTCGGGCTCCACCACGGTCAGCCCCGCGGCGTCGAGCAGCTTCTCGATTTTCCCGAAGAGCAGGAACAGTTCGTCGTACTTGACGGTGCCGAGGCCGTTGACGATCGCCACCACGCGGGTGCCGGCGTCGTGCGGCTTGTCGGCGAGCAGTTTCGTGACGAGCAGCTCGGCCAGTTCAGAGGCGGTCGGCATCGGGTGCTCGGAGATCCCCGGTTCGCCGTGGATGCCCAGGCCCAGCGACATCTGCCCCGCGGGGACCGTAAACAGCGGCGCGTCCGCTCCCGGCAGGGTGCAGCCGCCGAACGCCACCCCGAGCGAGCGGGTGCGGTAGTTCGTCCGGAGGGCCAGCCGTTCGACGTCGTCCAGGTCCAGTCCGGCTTCGGCGGCGGCGCCGGCGATCTTGAAGACCGTCAGGTCCCCGGCGATCCCGCGGCGCTTCCCGATCTGGTCCAGCGGGGCGCTGGCGATGTCGTCCGTGACGAGCACGGTGCGGGTCTGGATGCCTTCGGCGTTGAGGCGGAGCTGGGCCTGGCCGAAGTGCAGGACGTCGCCGGCGTAATTCCCGTAACTCAGCAGCACGCCGCCGCCGGCGTTGGCGGCCTTGGCCACCCGGTACACCTGCCCGGCGGCGGGGGAGGCGAACATGTTCCCGCACGCCGATCCGGCCGCGAGGCCGGGTCCCACGAGTCCGGCGAAGGCCGGATAGTGGCCGGAGCCGCCGCCGACAACGAGGGCGACCTGCCCGGCCGGTACCTCGGTGGAGCGGACCACACCGCCGTCCACGCGGGCAACGTAGCCGCGATTGGCTGCCACGAAGCCGTCTAACGCGTCATCCGCAAAGTCAGCGGGGTTGTCGAAGATCTGGGTCATGGTTTCCTCATTGAATCCGTGTTGGAGAAGTAGGAACGGGAATCCCCCTGTGGTGCGGCCGCCCCCCAATTGGCTTGACGGCCGCACCAAGCCGGTCAGACGCTGGCGAGTGCCGTACCGGCGGGCTGCTGCCGGCCCTGGGCCACCTGGCTCTGCCCGAGCGTGTAGCCGTCGGTCTTGGGCAGGACCTGGCGGCGGAGGTAGTCCTGGTTGCTGGCCGTAACGCTGAGGCCGTCGCCGCCGTAGTGCTCGGTGCAGAGGATGCCCTGGAAGCCCACGGAAAGTGCCACCTTGAACGCCTCGCGGTAGTTGATCAGGCCGCTCTCCATCGGGGCCGGCATCGCGACGTAGGTGTCGCGGGCCACGTCCTCGTCGCGGATGTAGTTCTTCATGTGCCAGTAGTTGGAGTACGGCAGGGTCTTGGCGACCATCTCGCGCCAGTCCTCGATCGGGCGGTGCAGCCGGATGAGGTTGCCGATGTCGGGGTTGAGGCCGACGTTGGCCAGGCCGATGTCCTGGACCAGCTGCACGGACTGGTCCGCGGTGCCCAGGTAGGTGTCCTCGTACATTTCCAGGGAGAGCAGGACGCCGACCTCGGCCGCGTGCTGGCCGAGTTCCCGCAGGCGGCTCACGGCCTTGCCCCAGGTTTCCTTGTCGCCCACCGGGTCCTTGTAGCCTTCGACGGTCCAGAACCAGAGCTGCTTCTGCTGCTCGGCGGTGATGGCCTGGTGCAGCCCGAAGGAGACAACCTCGCAGCCCAGCTCGGCGGCGGCGTCGATGGTGCGGTGGCTGTAGGCAAGGTTCGCCTCCCAGTTGCCTTCCTCGATCACGCTGCGGCGGATCGCGGAGATGACGGGGATGCCGATGCCCACGTAGTCCGCGGTCTGCTTGAACTCGGTGAGGCGGGCGGAGCTCAGGTCACCGGGGCGGACCCAGCTGTCCGTGAGGTCCGCGTTGGTGAAGCCTGCGTCCTTGACCTCGGTGAGGACCTCGGCCCAGGCGGAGGCCTCGGCGTCGTTCACGTGGGTGCCCTGCGCATCGGTTCCCGGGAACTGCAGCAGGGCCGCGGTGATGGGCCAGTTTTCGGCTGTATAAGCCATGGGTTCACTCCTTCGTGGAATCCTGTTTCCTATAGGATTTACTATTTGAGGCAATGTTGTCAAGGTCACATGCCGGATTAGGCCTGCTTCGCCGCGAAGGCGGCGGTGGCAAAGACGTCCGGATTCAGGACGTTGGCGGGGCGCTCCCCCGCTGCCACCGCCAGGATCGAGGCGATGGCGCTGGCCGCCACGTCCCGGGTGAAATCCTCGGTCCAGCACAGCGAGTGCGGCGAGAGCACCACGTTGTCCAAGGTCAGCAGCTCGTCATCGGGAAGCAGTGGTTCGGGCTCAAAGACATCCAGCCCGGCTCCGGCGATCCGGCCGTCCCGCAGGGCGTCCCGGAGGGCATCCGTGTCCACGAGCTTTCCGCGTCCGATATTGATCAGGTAGGCGCTTGTCTTCATCCGGGCCAACGCCGCGGCGTCGATCAGCTTTTCGGTCGCCGGTGTGAGCGCGGCGCAGAGCACAACGTAGTCGGAGGCCTCCAGCAGCTCGTCCAGGCCCAGCAACTCGACCCCGAGTTCCGCGGCCTCCGCGTCGCGGCCGCGGCGGTTGTTGCCCACCACCTTCACGCCGATCGGGGCCAGCAGGCGGGCGAGCTCGGCGCCCACACTGCCGAAGCCCACGATGCCGACCGTCTGCCCCACCAGCGGCGCGCCCCGGTAGTGCTCGCGCCGAGCCCAGTCAGAGGTCCGCGTCAGCCGGTCTTTGGCCAGGAGCTTGTGGGAGAGCGCCAGGAGCAGCGTCAGCCCCGCCAGGGCCAGCGGCCGTCGGATGGCGTCCGGGGTGTTGGTGACGACGACGCCGGCGCGGGTGCAGGCGTCCAGGTCGATGGTTTCGTACCCTGCCCCGAACCGGGCGATTAGCCGCAGGTCGGGGGCATGGTCCACGGTGCGCGCGTCGAAGGCGATGTGCCCCAGCGACAGGACGGCCTGGACACCGGCGAGATCCGCCAGCGGAACCGGGTCGGTGTAGCTGGGCAGGACGCCCCAGTTGATGCCGTTCTTGCTGAGCCGCTGCAGTCCCAGGTCTCCATGGATGGAGCTGCCGTCGGGCCGGGCGGCGTCGGCGGTGACCGCCACGGTGAAGGGCGGGCGGGCAGCGCCCGCCGCCGGGGCAGCCGCCGTGGTGGTGGCGGCCGCCGTCGTCGTCAGTTCATTCGTTGCTGTGCTCATGCGTCGGTTCAGCTTTCTGTCTGCGCTACTGCGGTCTTGTCCCGGATGGGTTCGCGGACCAGCACGGTGTAGGCCACGGCGGCGAGGGCGGCGATGATGCCGCCGATGATGAACGACGGCGCGTAGGAGCCTGTTGCGTCGGCGATCACGCCGGTCAGGAGCGGGGCGAAGGCGCCGCCGAAGTAGCCGCCGAAGTTCTGGATGGCGCCGACGGAGGCCACCTGGGAGTTGTCCACGATGTCACCGGGCATGGCCCAGGCGGCTGCCTGCATGGTGGCGACGAAGCCCAGCGCCACGGTCATCACGGCGAGGGCGAGCGGGAGGGAGTCTACGAACGGGATGAGGCAGATCAGGATGCCGGCGATGACGGCGGCAACCGACATCACGTGGCGCTTGGCCAGCAGCGGGTCGCGGCCTGCCTTCTTGGCGTAGCGTGTCATAACCCAGCCGCCGGTGATGCCCAGGATAGCCGCACCCAAGTACGGGACGGCAGCCAGCCAGCCGGAGTTTGCGATGCTGACGCCGCGCTCTTCCTGCAGGTAGAGCGGAAGGAAGACGATGAAGATGTTCCAGATCCAGATGACGCAGAAGAAGCCTGCCATCATTCCCCAGATCTGGCGGTGCTTGAAGAGGCCCAACCAGGAGACCTTCTTGGCACTCAAGACCTGCGTGGCGCGCTGGCTTTCGATGTAGTCCAGTTCCTGCGTGCTGATGCGCTTGTGCTCTTCCGGAGCGCGGTAGTACATGAAGAAGGCCAGCGCCAGCACCAGGCCCGCGACGCCGAGGAAGATGAAGATGGCCTGCCAGCCGAACGTCAGCATGATGGCCGTCAGGACAGGCGGTGCAATCGCCGGTCCCCACTTGGAACCGCTGTCCCAGATGGCGGTGGCCTGTCCGCGCTCGGTGCGGGGGAACCAGTCGGCAGTGAGTTTGGCGGATGCCGGTCCGTTCGGGGCTTCGGTGACGCCGAGCAGGAAGCGGAAGGTGACAAAGTGCCACATCTTGCCCCCCACGGCCATTAGCGCGGTGGCAATGCTCCAGCCGGCAATAGCGAGGAAGTACATGCGGCGGGCACCGAGTTTGTCCACGAGCCAGCCGGCGGGCAACTGGCAAAAGGCGTACGTCCAGGAAAACACCGTTCCCAGCAGGCCGATGTCCGTCCTGGTCATGCCGAACTCTTTGATCAATTGCGGAGCGGCGATGGAGATCGCACTGCGGTCCATATAGTTGATGATGCCGGCAGCCAATGCCCAACCCAGGATCCACCACCTCAGATTCTTGATGGTGCGGCGTGTTGCTGATTCCTTGGGCCCAACGGCCAAAGTTTCTGTTTGCACTGTTCACTCCCTCGTGATTCCCCATGCCGGCACTGTAGCCGTCACAATCGAAGATCCTATAGGGTATTCGATCTCTTTGTGAAGGGGGTCACAAGAACGTTATAGAGTCGGTGGCACAGTGCCGCAAATCAAGGAAAAGCTAGACCACCGGTGCGTCGGCGATGGCCCGGCCGCGGACCTTCGTCACATGGTCGGCCATGGCGTCGGCCGCTTTCTCCGGATCGCCGGACGAGAACGCGTCCAGCACTGACTGATGCTCGGCGATAGCATGCTCGGCGTCGGTGATGCCCACTCCCCCAAAAAGCCGGAAGCGTTGGACCTGCCCGCCGAGGGCAGCGTAGGCGGCGACCATAAACTGATTGCCGGTAAATTCTGCGATCAGCCGGTGGAACCGCTCGTCAGCCTCGAGGTAGTCGCGATATTCGGCAAATGACGGACCTCTCGGCGCCTTCTTCAGATCGGCGACTGCCTGCCCCAGCTCAGCAAGGTGCGCCGGGGTGAGCCGGGCGCACGCGAGCCGCGCGTTTACCGGTTCGATTGCGAGTCGCGCTTCCATGAGCTCCGCGAAATCCTCTTGCGTGAAGACGGGGGCAACCCGGTAGCCCTTGAGTGCCACCCGGCGCACCATACCGGTGTGCTCCAGGCGTGCAAGCGCTTCCCTGACCGGCGTTGGCGACACGTCGAGTTCCCTGGCGGTCCCGTCGATGCTCACAACGGCCCCGGGCTCTAGCCGGCCGTCCATCAGCGACGCCAGAAGTTCCTCATAAACGTGGTCAGCAAGGACCTGGCGGCTGACGGGACGGCCTGCGGGGCGGGCCTCAGACCCGTGGCCGGATAAGGCTGGTTGCATACTCAGATCCTATAGGGCTGGGCACCGCCTCCCAGACGCCTCCCCACACGGAACATGCCCATTCCCAGCGCCAGCGCCCGAGGGACATGTCCCCTCTTCACCCCTCATCGCCGCGGGACATGCCCATCGCTAAGCACCAACAGTGGGCAGAATGGCATTCTGCCCCCTGCTCGTGGCCACGGGGGGACATGTCCACTGGGGACCGTGGCCGCGGCGGGACATGTCCAGCGGCGGCGAGGGTGCCGCCGGCCGGTGCTAGTTCTGGTACGCCGGGTAGTCCGTGTAGCCCTTGGCGTCGTCGGTGTAGAAGGTGGACGGGTCCGCCTCGTTGACCGGAAGTCCCTCACGCCAGCGGCGGACCAGGTCCGGGTTGGCGATGGCCGGGCGTCCGACGACGACGGCGTCAGCGTAGCCGTCCGCGACCAGCGCCTTGGCTTCCTCGCGGGTGGTGATGACGCCGAAGCCCGAGTTCAGCAGGAAGGCTCCGCCGAAACGGGTGCGCAGATCCTGGACCAGCCCGCTCGTGGTCGGATCCTTGTGCAGCACACTCAGGTAGGCGAGCTTCAGGGGCGCCAAGGCATCCACCAGAATCTTGTAGGTCTCGTTGACATCCGCCGCGTCAAGTTCGGTGGCGCCCTGGACGTTGTGCTCGGGTGAGATGCGGATGCCGACCCGGTCCGCGCCAATCGCGTCCACCACGGCCCGGGTCACTTCAATGACGAAGCGCGCCCGGTTCGCAGGCGAACCGCCGTAGACGTCGTCGCGCTGGTTGGCGGACGGTGCCAGGAATTCGTGCAGCAGGTACCCGTTGGCAGCGTGCAGCTCGACGCCGTCGAACCCGGCACCAATCGCATTGCGGGCCCCCGTCACGAACTCCTGGACAATGCCCGGCAGCTCCTCGGCGGTCAGGGCGTGCGGAACGGGGAACGGCTTCTTCCCCTCGTAGGTGCGGGTCTCGCCGTCAATCGCGATGGCGCTGGGCGCCACCACCTGGTGACCGCCGTTCGTGTCTTCGTGAGTGACGCGGCCGGCGTGCATGACCTGGGCGAAGATCCGGCCGCCCTCGGCGTGCACGGCAGCCGTGACATCGGCCCAGCCCTTGAGCTGTTCCTCGGTGACCAGGCCCGGCTGGCCCGGGAATCCCCGGCCGGCGGGGCTGGGATACGTGCCCTCACTGACGATCAGGCCGAGGGATGCCCGCTGCCGGTAGTGCTCGACCACCAGCGGGCCGGGAATGCCCTCCCTGCCGGAGCGGACGCGGGTCAGCGGCGCCATCACAAGTCGGTTGGGCAGTTCCAGCTCGCCGAGAGTCATCGGGGAAAACAGCATGCGCAGTTCCTTTCACCAGGGATTGGGTTCACTGGCTGCAACTGCGTGGCGTCTGCAACTATTCCGGGTGAGACCCGGATCACTAGGGGTGGACGATGATCTTGACCGCGGTGTCGTTGTGGTGAATCAGCGTGTCGAAGCCCTTGTCCACGAGGTCATCCAGGGCGATCCGTCCCGTGATGAAGGGCTTCAGGTCGACCTTTCCCTCCTGGACGAGCTTGATCGCGGCCTCGTGATCACCGCAGTAGGCGATGGTGCCGCGGAGGTCGATTTCCTTCAGGACGACCTTCTGCATGTCCACGGTGGCCGGATGTCCCCAGATCGAGACGTTGACCACGACGCCGGCCGGTTTGACGACGTCGAGCATGGTGTCCAGCACGGCATTCACGCCGGCACATTCAAAGGCTGCATCGGCCCCCGCACCGGCGGTCAGTTCCAGCACCCGCGCCTTGACGTCATCGGAGCTCGGGTCCAGCACATGGTCCGCGACTCCCGAGGAAACGGCTTTGTCCTTCCGGGCCGCTGACAGCTCGGTGACGATCGTGGTGACGCCGAGGCCCTTGAGGACCGCCGCGGTCAGCAGGCCAATGGGGCCTGCACCGCCAACGACGGCGACGTCCCCGGCTTTGACGTCACTCCGGCCGACGGCGTGATAGGCGACCGCGAGGGGTTCGATGAGGGCGGCTTCGTCCAGCGGGATGTCGCCGACGGGGTGGACCCATCGGGTGTCGACGACGATCTTCTCGCTCAGGCCTCCGCCGCCGCCGGCCAGGCCGATGAAGCCCAGTTTGGTGCACAGGTTGTAGTGGCCGCTGAGGCACGGGCCGCATTCATTGCAGACGATATAGGGTTCCACCACGACGCTGTCCCCGATGGCGAGCCCGGTCACCCCCTCCCCCAGTTCCTCGACGGTGCCGGAGAATTCGTGCCCCAGGGTGACCGGGGCCTCCTCGGAGGAAAGCGCATGGGGATGGCCCGGCGGCGGCGTGAAGATCGGCCCTTCCAGGAACTCGTGGAGGTCAGTCCCGCAGATCCCGCACCAGGCGACGGCGATCTTCACCGCTCCGGGACGCAGCCCCGGCTCCGGAACGTCTTCGATCCGGAGGTCCTCACGGGCGTGGAATCGTGCTGCTTTCATGGTGTTTCCTTCGCATTACGGGCCGTGGATGCACCTGGTCAGGCGCATCCACGGCATGTCGTTGGATTATCACAACGGAGGCCGTCACCCCCAGTGTGGTTCGCGGGGCCGTGATTGTCACGGCCCGTCCGGGTCAGCGCGTGTGGTGCGTCGCCTGGCGTTCAAAGACCGGCGTCGGCAGCCCTTCCATCCTGGCCTTGAGCTGCAGCGCCAGATAATTGGAGTAGTGGCGGCTTTGGTGCAGGTTGCCGCCGTGGATCCATAGGTTGTCCACGTTGGTGGGCTTCCACATGTTGCGCAGTTCGCCTTCCCACGGCCCCGGATCCTTGGGAGTATCGGAGCCGAAGCCCCAGCACTTCCCGACGGCGTCTGCGACCTCGGGTGAGACCAGATCGGCCAGCCAGCCGTTCATTGACCCGTAGCCGGTGGCGTAGATGATGGCGTCTGCCTCCAGCTCCGCCCCGTTGGCCATCACGACGGCGTTCCCGGTGATCTTGCCGACCTCGCCGTTGGCGAGCTTGACCCGGCCGTCGATAATCAGCTGCGAGGCGCCGACGTCGATGTAGTAGCCGGAGCCGCGCCGCAGGTACTTGAGGAACAGGCCGGAGCCGTCCACGCCGAAGTCCAGGTCGAAGCCGGCGGCCTCCAGCTGGGAGTAGAACTCGGCGTCCCGCTCGGCCATCTCCGCGTAGACCGGGATCTGGGCTTCGGGCAGGATCCGGTACGGCAGCGAGGCGAACAGCAGATCAGCCTTCTCCGTGGTGACCCCGTTGGCGAGCGCCTGCTCGGAGTACAGGCCGCCGAGGGCCAGGTCCATGAGGGATTCGCTGCGGGCGATGTGTGTGGAGGACCGCTGGACCATGGTGACGTCCGCGCCGTGTTCCCAGAGATCCGCGCAGATATCGTGCGCCGAGTTGTTGGAGCCGATGACCACGGCCTTCTTCCCGGACCAGTCCCCGCCGCCCGGGTGCTTGGACGAGTGGTACTGCTCGCCCAGGAAGGATTCGGCGCCGTCGAAGGCGGGAACGCTGGGATACCCCGAGACGCCCAGGGCGAAGACGAGCTGCTTGGGGCGCAAGGTGACCGGTTCGCCGTCGCGCACTACCTCCACGACCCACTCCTGCGAGGACTCGTCGAAGCGTGCGTTGGTGCACTCGGTCTTGGACCAGTAGTTCAGTTCCATGATCCGCGTGTAGTTTTCCAGCCAGTCGCCGATCTTGTCCTTGGCCGCGAAAACCGGCCAGTCATCCGGGAACTTGATGTAGGGCAGGTGGTCGTACCAGACCGGGTCGTGGAGGTGCAGGGACTTGTAGCGGTTGCGCCAGGAGTCGCCCGGGCGGTCGTTCTTCTCGATGATGATGGTGGGCACACCGAGCCGGCGCAGCCGTGCCCCCAGCCCGATCCCGCCCTGGCCGCCGCCGATGATGACGGTGTACGGCTGGTCCTCGTAGCCGAGCCGGGCTTCCTGCTCTTCCTTCAGCTCCAGCCACGACTTGCGGCCCTTGGTGATCTCGTGGGCGACCCCTTTCTCCCGGTTGGGTCCCTTCTTCTCCTCGAAGCCTTTGAGCTCCTGCATGGTGGTGAGCAGGGTCCAGCACTTGCCGTCCCGGAGCCGCAGATGGGCGTAGCCCCGGGCCTGGACTGTTTCGAAATTCACCCACGCCTCGGCGTTGGCAGCGTCCCCGGTGGCGTCCTCGGCCAGGGTCCAGTTGCAGGGCTGCACGTCGTCCAGGGTCGCATCCAGCATCCGCCGGATATCCTCCTTGCCCTCAAGGGTTTTGAGGTTCCAGGTGAAGGAGACGAAGTCGCGCCAGTACGAATCGTCGTCGAATAGCTCAAGCGCGGCGTCCGTGTTGTGGCTGCGCAGCGCCTCATCGAACCGCGCCAGCCACGCCCCGACCACGCCGTTTGGAGTCTCAGGCATGTTTCCTCTTTCCGTTGCTATCTGTGGGCCGGTCCCGTTGCATGACGCTCCGTCCATGCCGTGACCCGCATCACAAGTAAAGTCCGCAGGGGGTTACAATCGGGTTACACAGAGCTCTCAAGCTCCTGGCCCGCGCTTCTGCCGGCTTGGAGGGCGGTAGCTGGCCGGGTGCGACGATTCGAGGGCGAGTTGGAACAATGAGCATGCGGCATGGAAGTCGCTCCATCACGCAGCTCTCGGACCTGAGGCTCTCTGCGCCGGCGGAGTACGCACGCGCCCTACGGAAGGCGCACGAGACCGCGGATTCCGGCACTCCGAACCAGCATTTGTCGCCGTCCCTCGTCAAGTCCTGGCAGCGTTCCCTCGCGCTGGGCATCAATCCGGACCAGCACCGTCCGATCCACCGGCATGAAGTTTCCGAGGCGCGTTCGCTCAGTGCCGGCCACCGGCTGGCGGCCGTGATGCCTGCGCTGACCCAATTGCTGGCCGATGACACCGTAACCGGGCGCCACCTGCTGATCGTGACCGATCATGAGGGCGAAGTGCTGTGGCGCGTCGGCAGCAAACAGGCGTTGAAACTCGCGGACTCCCTGGAGTTCGTGGAGGGGGCCGACTGGTCCGAATCGGGCGTGGGCACCAACGCCATCAGCGAAGCCCTGGTGACGGGCGGCGCCGCCCAACTCTTCTCTGCCGAACACCTCGTGCGGACGCATCACGACTGGGCCTGCACGGCCTCCCCGATCCGCGACCCTTTGACGGGGGAAGTCATCGGCGTCCTAGACGTTTCCGGGCCGTTCGAATCCGTCACGCCGGACAGCCTCCGGCTGGTGCGCTGCGGCGTGCGGCTGGCCGAGGAGCTGCTGAAATCCGCCAGCCCGCCCGTGCCTGCCGGCGCCAGGACCGGACAGTCTGCCGGGTCTGCTGCTGCGGGGCGCTCCGAGGCCGGGGTCCGGTCGCAGCTGACGCTGCGGCTGCTGGGGGACGCGCCGTCCGCGGCGCTCGACGGCGGCGCCCCTCGCCCGCTGACACTGCGCCGCGCCGAGATCCTGGCCCTGTTGGCCTCCCGGACCCAGGGCTGGAGCGCCGATGAACTGGCCTACGAGATCCACGGCGACGCGGGCACCGCTGCGGCGATCCGGACCGAGATGCACCGGATACGCAGCATCCTGGGCAATGTCATCGAAGCGAACCCCTACCGGTTCTCGTCGGCCGTCAGGGTGGTTACGGACGCCTCACAGGTGGCTGGCCATTTGCGGGACGGCCGGGTCGCCGAGGCCTTCGCGGCGTACCGGGCCAAAGTCCTCAACCGTTCGACCAATCTCGCGATCGGGTTCATGCGCGACGAACTCAATGAAGCGGTCGGCGCCTCCGTCCGGGCCAGCGGTGACGCCGCGTTGATGCTCCAGTGGTGCACCAGCGACATGGGCGCCTGGGACACTGCGGCCGCAGCATCTGCGGCCACCCTGCTGGGGGCCCAGGATCCACGCTGTCAGCTGGTGAGCGCCCGGATGGAACGGCTCGACCGGGAGCTGCGGGCCTAGCTCCCCTGTCAGCGGTGTCGTTGCATCTGGCCGACAGCCGGGGCTGAACGCTAGGGGGCCGGAGGTACGACGCCGGGGCAGCCTTGTCCCTGCGGGTTGCGGAGGCAGTCGTCAGCGTAGTTCCGGGTGATGGAGCGCCAGACGCTCACGGTCTGCGACGGCGAACTGAATTGCCCTTGCCCCGGGATGGGCAGCGGCGGGCCGCCATTGACCGAGTATGTGCCCTGGAAATGGGTCGTCAGCACCACCGGGAAATCGCCCGTCTGGGTATAGACGTGGCTGGTGGCGGTCTTTTCGCCCCAGCGGTCCTGCGGGAGGGGTCCGCCGGCCGCCGTCTGCGGCCCCAGCGAGGTTCCGTCGCCGTAACTCCAGGTGTACTGGACGGGTTTGGCGACGACGTGCACGTCCTGGGCCAAGATAGTGATGTCGAATCGCTGTTCGACGGCGGCTGCGAAGAAATTGGTTTCGGCTCCCCGCAGTGTGTGCGGACTGGGCTGGGCCGTCACAGAACCTGCGGCGATCGGCAGCCGTTGGAACTCCGTTTGAATCATGGCGGCGATCCGGGGCAGCAAATCCTCAGGTCGGGGGTCGAAGAGACACGTGGGCCCGGAATGAAAGCTCCACGTTGGATTCGGCACGCCCGCCGGGGCTTTCAGCCACACGACCGGAATTCCGTCCTCGCCGCCGGGGCCGTTCTTGCAGTCCACGAGGACAGCAAGGCAATCCGTGTCGAAGTCGCCGCCACCCAGGTGGCACTGCAGTTCGTACTTGTACTGGTAGGGGTCGGCTTGCGGCACGCCCGGTTGAAGCGCAACAAACTTCCCCGTCGTTGGATCCAGCCTCCAGCCTCCGACATTGACGCTGTCCGGTTTCCAATCACTGAATATTTCGGGCGGCTCCGCTTGAGCGGTCGAGGGGACAATAGACACCACTATCGCCACCGCAACGACGCAGGCGCTCAGCGTGCGACGCGCGCTGTCGAATCGCATGACCTAGCCGACGATCCTGCCGACATTTGCGACGGTCCATATTCCGTCGCTGAAAGTTAAGAACAACAGATTTCCAGTATCGTCCGGCTGAGGATCGCTGCGGGCAACACTTGCGTCCTGCCTCATATACGTGAGTGGAGTTTGCTGCGCTTGAACGACTACCTGGTACGTGGCATCCACGTCGCGAACGAATTCACTGCTGACGGATGGAGCCGTAATCTTCCCGCCTATCAGCCAGCGCCCTTCTGTGTGCCACGCCCGAATAACGCTTTTAGCCTTTTCGCATGGCTCGCAACTCAGCGATGTTACTGCTTCAAACTGAGCCAGCTCCCCCGTTTCATATCCGTAGCTGAGCAAATCGAACCAGTGCTTCGCGAAGGCAATTGCGCCTTCCTTCGTCTCCGCCTTCGCAGCTTCCGGCAGCACGGGGACTGGCACGTTCTGGGCCCTGCCCGTGGCATCGGCGGGTTTGTAGCTGGCCGTTGGCGTGGGGGTGGGGGTGGCCGTCTGTGTCGGCGACGCCGCCGGGCTTGAGGACCCAGGTGCGGCCGCTGCGCCTGGCGTTGTCCCCCCGCCGGTGCAGGCTGTGACTGGCAGCAGGCTTAGGGCAACCGCGGCGGCAAAAATGCGTCGGCGGCGGTCGAAAATTGAAGTGCGAGATGTCATGGTCAGCTACTCCCCCGATAGAAATCAAGACGCCTGAGCCCAATCAATGCCTTAAGGGTAACTGACATCACGTTTGGAGCATCGTGGTTATCCACAGGGGCCCGGGATCGCCCCGAGCCGGCGCTCCGAATAGACCCGCGGCCCCGGCTCCGGCCGACACACACCGACTTTCCCGCCTCTGCCTCTGGCGTTTTTCTACACCGCCCAGAACAATGAACCCATGATGTTCGAACATGCAGACGAAAACCCCATCCTCGTGCTTGATGACGATCAG
Source organism: Pseudarthrobacter ribosi (assembly GCF_055412865.1). Classification (NCBI taxonomy): domain Bacteria; kingdom Bacillati; phylum Actinomycetota; class Actinomycetes; order Micrococcales; family Micrococcaceae; genus Pseudarthrobacter; species Pseudarthrobacter ribosi. The sequence continues at coordinate 166,912 of NZ_JBVAYZ010000004.1, forward strand.
AGCTGGAAGCTGATTGAGGGCACCAAACACGGCAGGCTCGTGGTCATCGTTGGCAGCGAACCCGATATCTTTCCGGTGAACTACGCCGTGAGCGGCCGGAAGCTCTACCTCCGGACGGCCCCCGGCAACAAACTCGCTGAGCTGACCATCAACTCGAAAGTGCTGTTCGAAACCGACGGCATTCTCTCCGACGAGGCCTGGTCGGTTGTCCTGCGCGGCACGGCACGGGTCCTCGACCAGTCCGCCGAAATCGCAGCGGCAGAGGACCTGGGGCTCAAGCCGTGGGTGCCTACTCTGAAGGACTTCTACGTCGAGATCCAGCCCACCTCGGTCAGCGGGCGCCATTTCCAGTTCGGCGAGCACCCCGAGCGTGAGATCTAACAGCCCCTAGGCGGCGGCACCCGCCGCCTAGACTTAATTCATGGCGGACAAGCTGACCCCCGAGCGGCGCAGCTGGAACATGTCCCGCATCCGCGGGAAGAACACCAAGCCTGAGCTGCTGGTCCGCAAGTTGCTCCACGCCAAGGGCTACCGCTACCGGCTGCACGGCACCGCCCGCGGCGGACGGCTCCCCGGCAACCCGGACCTCGTCTTCGCCGGCCGCCACAAAGTCATTTTCGTCAACGGCTGCTTCTGGCATTTTCATGACTGCCGGGCCGGGCAGCACGCGCCCAAGGCCAACGCCGAGTTCTGGGAAACCAAGCGCACCCGGACGCGGACCCGCGACGCCGAGCAACGCCGTCAGCTGGAGCACTCGGGCTGGGAAGTTCTCACCGTCTGGGAGTGCGAGCTCAAGGATGCTTCTGCGCTGGAGCAGCAACTCGATGACTTCCTGCAGGGAAGGTCTGCTTAGTCCGGCCGCCTTCCGGCTCCCTGACGTCGCTCCCTGGCGCCCCTCGTGAAGGTGCTCGTTGACGTGCTCCCGGACGCCGCTCTCAGCGCCAACAAAAAATATCTCCCCGCTCCGAGACAGACTGGTCTGCCTGGGGTAATATCCAAATCTGGGGACAAGGACTCTATTGGGTCCGCTTTTACTCGTACTTCTACTCCACGGGAGAGCTCCAGATGCCGCATTTGCTGAGGTCCACCACGTCGCCTGCAAATCGGCCGTCAAAATCATCTCCGCAATCACGGCCCCCGGAGCACCGGCGGGCCCCCACGACCGGCCGGGCCCACCAGGCCGACCAGATCAGTCCGGATTTAGAACCCCTGCGCCGGCAGGTTTGGTCGATCATTGACGCGATCCTCTCCGACACCAAGCCCGAAGAGGCACAGGTCCGCGAGAGGCTCCGCCAGCACGTCGCCAACAACCCCGGCCAGCCGGAGAAGGCTCTCTTGAGCCACCTGCTGTCCGTCTCCGCGGAACAGGCCGCCGGCTAGCAAATACACGCCGGACGTCAGCGGCTGATGGTTGCCTGGCGCACCACTTCGCCCCACGACTGCTGCGCGAGATCCGCCACGGAGGCCAGGATTTCCGACGGCGGCCTCGACAGGTCCAGCGGGAACTCCACCACGTCGATGTCCGTGTTGAGGATCCGGCGCAGTTTGATCTCCCCCGCGCCCGGATACACCAGCCAAGCCGTCGGCACCCGCAACGACGTGCAGTACGCCAGCATCCGGTAATGGTCCCCCGACAGTGACGCCCCGGCGTCGGCCGCGGCCTGATACCTGGCGTCGTAGACCATCACCGGCCGCCCGCCCAGCAGGTGCACTGCGCCCGGCTGCACCACGATCCGGTCCGAGTCGCGCACGGCTTCATTGAGCAGGGCGTTGTACCGCAGCCTCATCTCCCCCGGGTACGCCGCCATGGCCTCCCGGAGCGCCGTCCCGACGAAGTCCTCGAACACCACCGACATGTCCACCACAAACGACGCCGACTGCTGGGCGCCGTCGCCGGCCTCCGCGGAGGCGTGGCGCAGGACCACCTCGGCGAGCCGCAGCGCGCCCTGGTACCGGGTGTTCATCCGGCTGGCCCGCCACACCGGCAGGGGCGCGCCGGACTGCAGCCGGGTCACGGCCGCGAGCTTGCCCTTGAGCTGGCGGAGCCGGCTGAGCACCTCCGGCCGCACGCCGGGGACCTGGGACATCCGCTCCAGCGCCGCCCGCAGGATGCGGTTCTCTGCGATGTCCTCGGTGAATTCGTCGTAGGAAACCTCCAGCGGCACGAGCATGCCGGGCCGGCGCGAGATCTGGTCCGAAATACGAATGCGACCCTTGACCGTCCGCAGCGCTTCGTCGACCGTCAGGTAGCCCTGCAGCACGCCGCGGCTGAGTGCCCGGTCCGCGAGCTGCGCCAGCGACTCGGCCAGCGCGCTCCACAGATCCGCTTCCTCGACCGCGGCGACGGAGTCCTCCCGGAAGCCCTGGTCCCCGGCGTAGCCCAGCAGGAACAGGAGCCGGTCCAGGCTGAGCCGTTCCTTGGGCCGCACTTCGAGCTGCACCGTCGGGGTGCGCACCGAGCCGACCTTCCCCACGGGCTCGATCCGGTACAAGCCCATGCCCATCGGCGAGGCGTTCGCCAGGCCGCTGCCATTGATAAAAGCCGCGCTGGCAGGGTCGAGCCGCTCGACCACGCCGCGGGCAAGCTCGTCGAGGACGACCCGGCGGACCGGCTGTGACCCCGGCGCCCCGGTCCGGCCGGCCGGCGTCGGCTGGCTAGACGCGCGCAAGGCGGTCAAGCAGCTGGTCCAGTCCGAACCGCTCCTCCAGCTGCGCGCGGTTCAGCTGGCCGTGGTAGTGCTCCTCCAGCAGCGGCATCAGCTCGTACTTCCAGATCCGGCGCAGGCCCTTGGGCGTCTGCGCGGACGGCTTCATGAAGTAGGAGGGGCCGATCATCAGGTCCCGGTCCCATTCATCGATGGCGTCGTTGAGCGCGTCCATCAGCAGGGCCGGCGTCGTGTCCAGGTCCCGGGCCTGCAGGAACCGCAGCAGGGACCCCTGCACGGGCTCGGTCTTGGGGTGGAGCTCGATGAAGGAGAAGCGCCGGCGGATGGCGGCATCCATCATCGCAATGGACCGGTCCGCGGTGTTCATGGTGCCGATGATGTACAGGTTGTCCGGCAGCGTGAAGGGCTCGTTGGGGCTGTATTGCAGGTAGATCCGGTCGTCGCGGTATTCGAGCAGGAAGTACAGCTCACCGAAGACCTTCGCGAGGTTGGCCCGGTTCATCTCATCGATGATCAGGAAGTACGGTTTGCTCTCGTTGCCGGGTTTGGCAGCCTCCTCGGCGATCCGGCGCAGCGGCCCGGCGACGAGTTTGAAGGACACCTGGCCTTCCTCCGTCTTGTCCGGCCGGAAGCCCTCGAAGAAGTCCTCATAGGCGTACGAGGGGTGGAACTGGACCAGCTTGACGCGCTCATCGGTGGTGTCGCCGGCGAGCTGGGCGGCCAGGTGCTTGGCGAGGTACGTCTTGCCGGTCCCGGGCGGGCCATACAGCACCAACTGGCGGTTCTCCTCCAGCAGTTCGGCGATCTCCTGCAGCGGCTCCAGGTCCATGTGCAGCGACGCGGCGAACTCCGGCGTCAGCGGGCGGAATCCTTCGCAGGCAGGTTCGACGGCGGCGGCCGGCCCGGTCCCGTCGCCAGGCTGGGCTTCCGCTTCGGCGGGCAGCAGTGCCTCCAGGGCCTGAATGACACGGGTGGTGTCCACGACAATGCCGGAGGTGGCCAGCTGCCGCTGCACGTGGCGCGGCAGCTCCGTCATGTTGTGGGTCTCGTCGAACCAGCGGACCTTGCGACGCAGCCGGCGGTTGTCCTCGCGGTGCTCGGGCTCACCGAGCACCACGCCCACCCGGACGGTGCCGGAGCTCTGGTACAGGGCCAGGTCGCCCGGCTTCATCACGGTCAGGAAGGCGAAGACGGCAGTTTTGGTGTCCTCGCGTTCCACGTAGCCAAGGTGCTTGTAGTCCTCGTCGACGGCATGCTGGACCAGCCCGGCGGTGACGCCCGGGTCCAGCAGGCGCAGGTGCTCGACGTCGAGCGTTACCGATTCCTCGGCCTGCCAGGTGCCCAGCAGTTCCGCGTTGTCGTGGTGGGTGCGCAGCAGCCAGGCCCGCCGGCCGGGGTCGCCGACCTTGCGCCACTGGCTCACGAGCTGCCGGGAGTACCAGTCGATCCGCTGGCCGGCCTGTTCGCCGAGGTGCAGCCGGATCCGGTGGATGTCGGCGGAAATGTCCTCGTCGCTGTCGCCCTTCGCGCCGCCCACGAGGGAGGCGAACGCGTCGCGGATCTCCTGGCGCTCGACGTCGGCCACGACGGGCTCGAAGTAGCTGGGCCAGACCAGGAATTCGATGCTGCGGCGAATGGCCGGCTGGTCATCGGGCGTGCCGGCAACGAGCCGATGGAAGGCCAGCGGATCCTTGACGGCGGCCGCGACTTCCCCGGCCGGGCGCTGGGCGACGTGTTTCACCAGCCGGCAGAGCCATTTCAGGTGGTCCCAGATGGTCCAGTTGAACTCCGCGGTGCGGTCCCGGATGACACCGTGGTCCGTCATGCCCGCGAACAGCTCCTCCGGGAGTTCCAGCGGCGGTTCCAGCCAAGAAGCAGCCTCGGCCACCCGCGCGCGCTTGACCTTGAGGGACTTGACCTCATGGGCCAATGGCAGGGACTGCAGGAAGAGCAGCTCCACGGCCAACTGCTTGGCTCCCCTGGAGGCGTCCGCCAGGTTCTGCCGCAAGTTGGTCATCATGGGCGCTTTGGGATCCGGCACCCCGCGTTCGAGGCGGCCGAGCAGCTCCGCGGCGGCCGGCACCGACCACGTTTTGGTGCGGCCGTCCAGGGCTGAAGCTTTGCCCAGCAGCCCGGGCCCCAATACAAACCACGCCGCATCCTCAATCTCCTTGGAGATGCCGAGGGCGCGGTGCATGGCAGGCTTTTTGGCTGGGGTCATGCCTTTCAATTTACAGGCTTAAGCTGGACGCCCGCATCACGGGGCACCCCAAAGTTACTGCGAAGTAAGCGCGGAAGGATCGGCTATGTGATCGTTGCTACTGGGTAGCGTGATGTCGCTTGACGCCAAAGGTGAAATAGCTGCCCGGGCCGACGAAGTTCACCAGTGTGGCGATCCGCCACATCGCCTTGCTGCCGCGGATCTCCGCCGCTGGGCGTCGCGTGATGTCCGTCTGGGCCGCGACGAGCAGCGAGAGTTGGACGAGGGCAGCGGAAATGGTTCCAAACTTCGCCGTCGGTGAGAGATCTTTCCACGCCTTCTTTCGGGCGTTCCTGCGCTTGTGCGCCATTATTTGTGCTCGCTTGTTCACCATGATCTGTGCTCCTTGGCTTCGGGGCTGAGTGCCCGCGGGTTTTTTATTCTAGGGACGATCGGTGGACCGAGGTAGAGCCTAACGGACCGGTTTGGCTCAGCCGGCGGGAACCGGCGCGAAGCGGGCGAGCTTCTCCTTCTGCTCCGGGGTCAGCCGCAGCACCCGCCCGGTGGATTCCTCCACGAAGGCCAGGTGGCTGGTGGCCCGGACGCAGTCCTCGCCGGTCACGGGGTCCTGGACGAGGTAGTGGATGTCGAAGCTGGCGCCCTTGACCGCGCCGATCCACAGCTGCACCAGGGCCGGGATGTTGCGGTATTCAAGCGTCCGGACGTAGCGGATCTTGTGTTCCACGATCAGCGCCAAAGTCCCTTCCGGGACCTCGCTAAAGAGCGGCACGGGCGGCTCGATCCCGGGCAGCCCAGGACCGCGCGGCGGCCCAAAGGCTGCGATGCGGGCCTCCTCCAGGATCCGGACGACCTGGACGTTATTGATATGGCCGTAGGCGTCCATGTCGCCCCAGCGCATCGGGATCTGCACCTCGATGCGCCGGGACTCTGCGGCCCGGCCGGCAGCACTCAACTACGCACCGTCGTCGCGTCGTCTGCCGTGTTTTCCGAAAAGGCCGTCTCTGCGTCTTCGCCGGCAAACTGGGACATGTACAGGCGGTAGTAGGCGCCCTTGAGGTCCAGCAGCTGGGCGTGGGCGCCCTGCTCCACGATCCGGCCGGACTCCATCACCAGGATGGTGTCGGCGTCGCGGATGGTCGAGAGGCGGTGCGCAATCACGAAGCTCGTGCGGTCGGTGCGCAGGGCGGCCATCGCCTTCTGGACGAGCACCTCAGTGCGGGTGTCCACCGAGCTGGTGGCCTCGTCCAGGATCAGCAGCGAGGGGTTCGCCACGAAGGCCCGGGCGATGGTGATCAGCTGCTTCTCGCCGGCGCTGACGTTGTTGCCTTCCTCGTCGATGATGGTGTTGTAGCCGTCCGGGAGGGCGCGGACGAAACGGTCCACGAAGGTGGCCTTCGCCGCCTCCATCACCTGGTCCTCGGAGGCGTCCAGCTTGCCGTAGCGGATGTTGTCGTAGATGGTCCCGCCGAAGAGCCAGGCGTCCTGGAGCACCATACCCACCTTGGCCCGCAGTTCCGCACGGCTCAGGTGGGTGATGTCGACGCCGTCCAGGGTGATGCTGCCGCCCTGGAGTTCGTAGAAGCGCATTACGAGGTTCACTAGGGTGGTCTTGCCCGCACCGGTGGGGCCGACGATCGCGACGGTGTGCCCGGGCTCCGCGGTGAAGGACAGGTCCTCGATCAGCGGCTTGTCCGGGGTGTAGCTGAACGTGACCTGCCGGAACTCGACGTGGCCGTCGGTCTTAGCCGGCAACTGCTCCGTGGCGGTCTCGGCGTCCTGTTCCTCGGCGTCGACGAATTCAAAGACCCGCTCCGCGGAGGCGACGCCGGACTGCAGCATGTTTGCCATGCCCGCCATCTGGCCCAGCGGCTGCGTGAACTCGCGCGAGTACTGGATGAACGCGGTGGCGTCGCCCAGGCTCATCCCGCCGGAGGCTACGCGAAGCCCGCCGACAACGGCGATGCCGACGTAGCTGAGGTAGGAGACGAACTGCATGACAGGCATGATCATGCCGGACACGAACTGCGCCCCGAAGCTGGCCTTGTAGAGCGCCTCGTTCCGTTCGTCGAAGCGGTCCAGCATGTCGGCATCACGGCCGAAGACCCGGACGAGGTCGTGGCCGGAGAAGGATTCTTCGATCTGGCCGTTGAGCTCGCCGGTGTTCTTCCACTGGGCGGCGAAGAGCTTCTGGCTCCGGGAGCCGATGATACCGGCGGCCACGGCCGAGAGCGGCAGCGCGACCAGGGCAATGAGCGCCAGCTGCCAGGACACGATGAACATCATGATGACGATGCCGATCACCGTCAGTGCTGAGTTCACGAGCTGCGCGAAGGCCTGCTGCAGCGCCTGCTGGATGTTGTCCACGTCGTTAGTGACCCGGGAAAGGATGTCGCCGCGCTGGCGGGTGTCGAAGTAGTTCAGCGGGAGCCGGTTGAGCTTCTTCTCGGTGTCGTCGCGCAGCTGGCGGACCACGCGCATGACCAGGATGTTCAGAACGTAGCCCTGCAGCCAGAGGAAGATGTTGGCAACGAAATACATCACCAGCACCACGCTGATCAGGAAGGCGAGCTGCTGGAAGTCGATGCCGACGCCGGGGATGACGTCCATCTTGGAGAGCATGTCCGCGAAGTTGTCCTGGCCCTGGGCGCGCAGGCCCTCGACGAATTCCTCCTTGGTGCCGCCAGCCGGCAGCTGCTTGCCGACAACGCCGCCGAAGATCACGTCCATCGCCTGGCCGAGGATCCGGGGCGCCACCACGTTGAGGACGACGGCGACCGTCACCATGGCGAGCACGGCGATAATGCCGGTCCGTTCGGGCTTCAGCAGGCCCATCAGCCGCTTCGCGGAGGGCCAAAAGTGTTGGGCCTTCTTCGCGGGCAGGTCCCCGAACATGCCGCCGTCGGCTTCCCCGGGCTTGTATTCCTCCTCGTAGAAATCGTCGTCGGGCTCGGTGACGTCAGGCTCGGTGGCAGCTGGTTCCGTGGCAGATAGTTCCGCGTCGGCGGATTGGAGCTTGGTCTTTTCGTTGGTGCTCATGCCACGGCCTCCGCGGTCAGCTGGGATTCGACGATTTCTTGGTAGGTGCTGGAGCTCTGCAGCAGTTCCTCATGGGTGCCGCGGTCCACGATCCGCCCGTTGTCGAGCACCAGGATCTGGTCGGCGTCGGCGATGGTGGAGACGCGCTGCCCGACGATGATGACCGTGGCGTCGGCGGTTTTGGCTTTGAGGGCGCGGCGGAGCCGGGCGTCGGTGGCGACGTCGAGGGCTGAGAAGGAGTCGTCAAAGAGGAACACCTTCGGCTCGGTGATCAGGGCCCGGGCGATGCAGAGACGCTGGCGCTGGCCGCCCGAGACGTTGGTGCCGCCCTGGGAAATCCGTGAGCCGAGCCCGTTCTTCTTCTCGCGCACAAAGTCCGCCGCCTGGGCCACGGTCAGCGCGTCCCAGAGCTGTTCCTCGGTGGCCTCCGGCTTCCCGAAGCGCAGGTTGTGGTCGATGGTCCCGGAGAACAGGTAGGGCCGCTGCGGAACCATGGCCACGCGCTGCGTGATCTCGGAGCGGGCCAACTGGGTGACGGGGACGCCGTCGAGCAGCACCTCCCCCGAGGCGGCGTCGTAGAGGCGGGGCAGCAGGGCCAGCAGGCTGGTCTTGCCGGCGCCCGTGGAGCCGATGATGGCCACGGTCTGGCCGGGTTCGGCGGTGAAGCTGATGTCGCTCAGTACGGGCGCCTCGGCGCCGGGATAGGCGAAGGACACGTTCCGGAATTCGACGCGGCCGGCTTTTTCGGCCGGTGCCACGGGGGTCAGCGACTCGTGGATGGAGGGTTCGACGTCGAGCACCTCGCCAATGCGGTCGGCGCAGACCGAGGCGCGCGGAATCATCATGGCCATGAACGTGCCCATCATGACGGCCATCAGGATCTGCAGCAGGTACTGCAGGAAGGCTGTCAGCGCGCCGACCTGCATTTCGCCGGCTTCGACCCGCTGGCCGCCGAACCACAGCACGGCGGCGGTGGAGACGTGCAGGATCATGCCGATCGCGGGGAACATGAGGACGAACAGGGCGCCGATTTTCAGTGAAACGTCGGTGAGTTCCTTGTTGGCGGCACCGAAGCGCTCGGCTTCGTGGGGTTCGCGGACGAAGGCCCGGACCACGCGGATGCCGATGATCTGCTCGCGGAGGATGCCGTTGAGCCGGTCAATCTTCTTCTGCATGGACCGGAAGAGCGGCATCAGGCGGACCACGAGGTAGCCCACCACCACCACGAGCACCGGAACGGAAACCCAGACCAGCCAGGACAGGTTGAGGTCCTCGCGGAGGGCCATGAAGATGCCGCCGATGCACATGATGGGCGTGGCCACCATGAAGTTCAGCCCCATCAGCATGAGCATCTGCACCTGCTGGACATCGTTGGTGCCGCGGGTAATCAGGGTGGGGGCGCCGAAGACGTTGACGTCCTTGGCGGAGAAGCCCGTGACCTGGCGGAAGACCCCGCGGCGCAGGTCGCGGCCGAACGCCATGGCGGCCTTGGACCCGAAATACACGCCGGCGATCGCGGTGGCGACCTGGACCAGGGCGACGACGAGCATCACCCCGCCGGTCCGCCAGATGTAGTCCGTGTCGCCGCGGGAGACACCCTCGTCAATGATCTGGGCGTTCAGGCTGGGAAGATACAGCGCCGCGATGGTGGAGGCGAGCTGGAAGAAGATGACTGCCCAGATGTATGGCAGATACGGCTTCGAGTAGCGCCGTATGAGAGTGACAAGCATGCCCACGAGTCCTTAGGAGATACCGAGTAAATGAGGCTGGAGAAGAGTCTGGCGGGGAAACATCCACCGGATGCTCCCATTACTAGCAAAGGGGGCCGACAGCCATAGCCATCCAACTCTACGAAACGACCGGCCCGCGTGGAACATCGGACACAGAAAATCATCCATACGGCGTACATTTCTGGATCTCAACGCTGCCGCGCCGCTGCGGCCCGCACTCCGGGTCGGCTGGGGCGCTGGCAGCGTGCAGCACTCGGTCCTACTCGGCCCGGCGCTGGCTTTCGCGTTGCTGGCTGAGCACCTCGACAAATTCCCGGTCGAGGTCGACGATTCCGGATCCCGCCGCCGCGCCGGCCGCGGGGTGTGAACGGTCGGCCGCGCCGGCCGCGGTGGCCCCGGGGCCTGAACGGTCGGCCGCGCCGCCGTCGGCGTCGCCTTTAGCGGAGGGGGTGACGATGTCCACGGTGCGCCGCAGCGGCTCCTCCTTGATCAAGAGGATCGCAATCAGTGCCACCAGGCCGACGATCGCGGAGACCATAAAGATCTGGGCTGTGGCGTCACCGTAAGCGGCCCGCATGATTTCGCGGACGGGCTCCGGCATGTCCTTGAGGTCCATGCTGGTGCCGGCGCCGCCGCTGCTGGGAATCCCCGCGGCGGCAAAGCCCTCGGCGGCGAGTTCCTTGACCCGATTGGCCATGATGGCTCCCAGCACGGAGACACCGATGGCGCCGCCCACCGACCGGAAAAACGCGACCGAGGCGCTGGCGGTTCCGATGTCGCTGGCCCGCACGGTGTTCTGCACTGCCAGGACGAGGTTCTGCATCAGCAGGCCCAGGCCGAGGCCGAGGATCGCGGTGTAGAGACCGGTCAGCCAGAGGTCGGTGGTGTGATCGATGGTTCCGGTCAGCCCCAGGCCGCTGATCAGCAGGATGGAGCCAGCGACCAGGTACCGCTTCCACTTTCCGGTCCGGCTGATCAGCTGTCCGGAGACGACGGACCCGATGAGGTTGCCGGCGATCATCGGCAGGGTCAGGAGCCCCGCCTCGGTGGGTGATGCGCCACGGGCCACCTGGAAGTACTGGCCCAGGAAGGTGGAGGAACCGAACATCCCGACGCCGACGGCGATCGAGGCAAGGATGGCGAGGGCGGTGGTGCGCTGCGAAATGATCTTCAGCGGAATGATCGGCTGCGACACCTTGGATTCGACCAGGACCAGCAGGGCGAGCAGGGCAATGCCGCCGCCGACCATGGCCACGGTCTGCCAGGACCACCAGTCGTAGTAGTCCGGGTTGCCGGCGAAGGACACCCAGATCAGCAGCAGGCTGACGCCGGAGGTCAGCAGGATGGAGCCGAGCCAGTCGATCTTGGCAGGGCGCCGGACGTGCGGCAGCTTCAGAGTGACCTGCAGCAGGATGAGCGCCACAATGGCTAGGGGCACGCAGACGAAGAACGTCCAGCGCCAGCCCAGCGGGCTGTCCACGATGAACCCGCCGAGCAGCGGACCGCCGGCGGTGCCCACGGCCATCACGGCGCCCATGTAGCCGGAGTACTTGCCGCGGTCACGGGGCGGGATGATGGAGCCGATGATGGCCATGGCCAGCGCGGTCAGCCCGCCCATGGCGACACCCTGGATAACGCGGGCGGTCAGCAGCAGCGGGATCGTCTCGGACAGGCCCGCCATGACGGATCCGGCCACGAAGATCACGATGCTGAGCTGGACCAGCATCTTCTTGTTGAAGAGATCGGCGAGCTTGCCCCAGATCGGGGTGGTTGCGGCGTTGGCCAGCAGGGCTGCGGTGATGACCCAGGCGAAGTCGGTCTGGGTTCCGTTGAGGTCGGACATGATCGTGGGCAGGGCGTTCGCGACGATCGTGCTGCTGATAATGGCGGTGAAGAACGCGGCCAGCAGGCCGGTCAGGGCCTCCATGATCTGGCGGTGGGTCATCACCGCAACTGGTGCCGGGGGCATTTCGGTGGTTGCTGCCATGGGGCGCTCCTTAAACAATGTCGGTCGTATTGATGGATCCGGCCGTCGTTGCCCGGGCTGAAGTCCGAAGGGACTCAGCAAGTTTCTGCAAGGATTTCGTTGTCTCTTCGACGTCCTGCTCGCTCCAGCCCTGCAGGAAGCCCAGGAGAGTGGCGGCGCGCTGGTCCTCGATGGAGCGGAGCTTGGCGACGCCCGACGTGGAGAGGGCGATCAGCTGGGCCCTCCCGTCCACCGGGTCGGGCCGGCGGACCACATAGCCCTGTTCCTCCAGTTCGGCGATGTGCCGGCTGAGGACGGGGGCGCTGACACCGAGCCGCTCCGCAAGTGCGGTGGCGCGGGATTCCCCCTCCCCCACAAAGCGCAGTACGCCTTGGAGGGCCACGCCGGTGTCCTCCCCGCGGAGCTTGACCGCTGCCACGCACCGCACGGCGCGCTGCAGATCGAAGATTTGATGGACGAGTTTGGCTGCGGTGTCCGGCGCGACTGCCATGACGACTCCTCTTTGCTTGCCTAAGGCAACAATATATCAGGAATTTAGTTACTTTGGGAAACTAACCCTTCCGGCCGAGCTCCTGTTTAAATACCAAGCGCGGACCGGCAGCTGTGCTGCCGGTCCGCGCTTGCTTGTCCTCGCAGGGGGGCGTGGTGCTTAGGCCTCCATGTGGGTCGGGGCGCCGAGCGTGGTTCTTAGGCCTCCATATGGGTGGGGGCGAACATGCTCAGCAGGGTTTGGACGACGACGACGTTCGGCCCGTCCGCGGCGAACCCGGCCTTGAGCGCGTCCCCGATGCCCTCGGGGGCCACCCGGACGGCCGGAACCCCGAAGGCCTCGGCCAGCTTGACGAAATCGGGTCGCGCGAGTTCCGTGGCCGTGGCCTTGCCGAAGGCGCCGACCATGTATTCGCGCAGGATGCCGTAGCCGCCGTCGTCGACAATCAGCCAGGTGACGGGAACGTTGTGCTGCTTGGCAGTGGCCAGTTCGGAGATGGAATACATCGCCGAGCCGTCGCCGGAGACTGCGAGCACCCGGGCCGAGCCGCCGGGCGTGCCGGTGGTTTCGAGGCCGACGGCGCCGCCGATCGCCGCGGGGAAGCCGAAGCCGAGTCCGCCGGCGCCCTGGGCGGAGTGGAACTGGCCCTCGCGGGCGTCCCAGCAGCTCCAGGCCCAGTACGCGGAGATGGTCATGTCCCAGAACGTCTGCATGGTGGCGGGAACGGCTTCCCGGATGTCCGCCATGAATTTCAGTTCCTTGCCGAGATCCTGGGATTCGAGCCGGGCCTTGACCTTCGCCAGCGTTTCCTTGACCAGCGTCTCGGGCGCGGTGCCGCGCCAGTTGGCGCGCCCTCCGTGGGGTTCCGTCAGGGCGGCGTCGAGCGCCGTGTCGAGGGCGGCGAGCCCCTGGCCGGCGTCGGCCCGGATGCCCAGGCCGGGGCGGTTGGATTCGAGGACGCGAGGTTCGGCGTCGATCTGGATGATCCTGCCGCGCGGTTCGAAGGTGAAGTAGTTGGACGTGACCTCGCCCAGCGAGGAGCCGATCACGATCAGCACGTCGGCGTCCTCGAGCAGTTCCGTCATGTGCTGGTCCTCGATCCAGGCCTGCAGCGAGAGCTCGTGGTTCCACGGGAATGCGCCGTTGCCGCCGGGGGTGCAGATGACCGGAGCCCGCAGCTTCTCCGCGATGGAGAGCAGCGATTTCTCGGCGCGGCCGCGGCGCGTTCCGCCGCCGGCGATGATGGCGGGACGTTCCGCCGCCGCGAGCCATTTCACGGCCTCGCGGACCAGCTCGACGCGCGGCGGATTGTCGGCCGCTTCGGCGAGGGCGTCCTCCACCGGCGGCACCATGATGGGATCCAGCAGCACGTTCTGCGGGATTTCCAGCCACACGGGGCCCTGCGGCGAGGAGATCGCCTCGGTCCACGCGTCCTGGATGGCGGAGGGAATGCCGGACGCGTGCTGGATCAGCCGCTGGCTCTTGGTGACGTTCGCGGCCGAGGCCTTCTGGTCATCGAGCTGGTGCAGCATGCCCTTGCGGCGCGCGCCGAGTCCCTCGAGCGGGATCTGGCTGGCGATGACCACCATGGGAACGCCGGTGGCGTAGGCCTCCTGCAGCCCGGCCAGGGACGTCAGCGCACCCGGACCGGTGGAGAGGAAGAGGACACCGACCTCGCCGGTGGCCCGGGAGTAGCCGTCGGCGGCGAAGGCCGAGTTGTTCTCCACCCGGGACGAGACGAAGTGCAGGTTTCCGCGGCCCATCGCATCGAAGAGACCCAGGGCGTGCTGGCCCGGGATGCCGAAGACGGTTTTCGCGCCGAGCGCCTCGAGGGTTTCGACAACGAGGTCCCCGCCGTTGCGCACGCCGGTCACTGGGAGACGCCGCTCTCGGCCCGCTGGGGCGCCGGAGTCGAGAAGCCGGCCGGTCGGCGGGATTCCTGGCCGAGGGCCTGGGCTGCGTAGCCGGTGGCCGTGCCGAAGCGGTCGCCTTCAACTGCGCGGTCCGCCATCAGCGTGACGAGCTCATACGCCACGTGGCTGGCGGCGACACCGGTGATGTCGGCGTGGTCGTAGGCGGGGGCGACCTCTACGACGTCGGCGCCGACCAGGTTCATGCCGCGGAAGCCGCGGATGATTTCCAGCAGCTCACGGCTGGTGATACCACCGGCTTCCGGGGTTCCGGTGCCGGGGGCGTGGGCGGGATCCAGCACGTCGATGTCCACGGAGATGTAGAGCGGGCGGTTGCCGATCCGGTCGCGGACCTTGGCGACGGTCTCCAGGACGCCCTGGTAGTAGACGTCGGCGGAGGTGACGATGCCGAAGCCGAAGCGGTGGTCGTCGTCGAGGTCCTTCTTGCCGTAGAGCGGGCCGCGGGTGCCGATGTGGCTGATCGCCTCGGTATCCAGGATCCCTTCCTCGACGGCGCGGCGGAACGGGGTGCCGTGGGTGTATTCGGCGCCGAAGTAGGTGTCCCAGGTGTCCAGGTGCGCGTCGAAGTGCAGCATGGCGATGGGCTGGCCGGCGCGTTCGGCGGCGGCGCGGAGCAGCGGCAGCGCGATGGTGTGGTCTCCGCCGAGGGTCACCAGCTTGCTGCCGGAGGCGGTCAGGTCCAGCGCGTTCTGCTGGATGGTCTCGATCGCTTCATTGATGTTGAAGGGGTTAACGGCCATGTCGCCGGCGTCGGCCACCTGGATGTTCTCGAAGGGGCTGACATCCCAGGCCGGGTTGTACGGGCGCAGCAGCCGGCTGGCCTCGCGGATGTGGTTGGACCCGAAACGGGCGCCGGGCCGGTACGAGACGCCGGAGTCAAAGGGGACGCCGACCACGGTGACGTCGGCTTTGGCGACCTGGTCCAGCCGCGGCAGGCGCGCATAGGTGGCGGCTCCGGCGTAGCGCGGAATGCGGGATGAATCGATGGGGCCAAGGTTGCCATTGGCCTCGATGCGCAGCTCTTCCAAAAGAAAGCCTCTCCTTCGAGGATTGACCGACGGGTGTGACAGCCATCATACACATGAAGTTGCCTCTTGTGCATCAAATGTTTACCTAATCGCCAGCGGCCTGTAGCTGAAGGACTTGAGCGTGAGGGAACCCCCTGCCGTGACGGCTTTGATGGTCGGCGCCCCCTCACGGGGGAAAACGAGCGACGTCAGGGTCTTTTCCCCGCCATTGATAAAAACCTCTACTGAGCTGTAGTCGACAAAGATTGTTAGCTCGACTTTCCCATCTCGCGCCGGGCTGGCGGTGCGTCGGGATGCCCGATAGCCCGGGTTGAGTTCGGCCTTCCCAGTGGCGGCAGCATCAGCATCGCGGGAAATGAATGCCGATTCACTCGCAAAGTCATATCCGACCGTCGCGTATGTTCCTTTGTCGCTTCCGAGATCGATCCTCGCTTCGGACCCGTCGTCGCCCACCGTCCGTTCAAGCGTCACATCGAGCCGGTATGCCCCGCCCTCCGGAGCCGGCAACTGCCCTGCGCCATCCTGTGTCATTCGACGTTCTCCAGCCGTTGCCGCCGGTCCCTCAATGGACTTCATGGCAGCGGTGGGGCTGGACACCAGGGTGTGCTTTCCCGCGATTGTTTGCAGCCTGATGTCGCGCACAATGGAGTCGGCGCCGCCGTGCCAGTCCTCGGTGGGAAGCTGCCGTGCGTACGCCCAGTTGTTCATCCAGCCGATTGCGTGCCGGGAGGACATCCGCTGACTTTCGGTGAGCCTCGGATCATCCCACGTCACGGCTGCGTAGAAGTCGGGGCCGGCGTCGAGCCACTGATGCGGCTCATCGGACGGGGCGAACCGGGTTCCGTCCCACTCGCCAGTCCAGTAGGCAACGCCCGTGGTGAATCCCTCTTCGCTCCCATTGGCGCTGGCGGCCAGGACCCAGGTCCGCTTGGATGGATCACCGTCGAGATCCAGCTGGAAGAGTTCCGGGCATTCGAGGGTGCCCAGACCGGCGCGTTCGATGCCCGAAGCGTAGCGCCACTCCTTCAGGTCAGTCGACGTATACATGCCGATCTTCTCGCCTTCGGCCAGTGCCATCACCCATTGGCCGTGGGCTTCATCGCGGATGATCTTAGGATCCCGCCAGTCCGGTTCGCCGGGATTTTCCATGACCGGGTTCTGCGCATACGCGGTGAACGTGTACCCGTTGTCGGTGGAATAGAACAGGGATTGCCGCTGGATACCCTGGTCCTGTTGCGTCATAACCGCGATAACGGCTCCCTTGCCGAAGCCGGCCGAGTTGTCATGGTCCACCACAGCACTTCCGGTCTCGATGTCGCCCAGCCCGTTTTTGTACTTGGCGATCGCCACCCCCTCGTCTTTCCAGTGCACCAGGTCGGTGCTGGTCAGGTGGTACCACTCGGTGCCGTTTTCCTTCGGATACCCGGCATTGTAGAGGTAGTAGTAGTGCCACAGCCCGTCCAGCAGGATCGGACGCTGCGGATCATTCATCCAGTTCTTCCCGGGCGTGATGTGATAGCTCGGCCGGAACTCGGACGCCCCCTCGGGCCGGTCGAAAGCTGAAGCCGCGGGCGCCGACGTCTGCCGCGGCACGCCCAGATCCGCGAGCATGGCCGCAACTGCCTCGGACGTTATGCACTCCGGTCGGACGACTTCGCCTGTTCCTGCACGGACCACCCGGTCTTCCGCGCTGGACCTGATCTCGACGTCATCTCCAATCCGTGCGGCTGCCACCCACCCGTTGGTGCATTCGATGCTCCGCAGGTCCGCCACGCCCTCGGTCCGAATCGGATGTGTCAGCTTCTCAAGGGTGCGGTCACCACTGCTAAGCCAATAGGAGCCGTAGCGGCCCTGGGCTTCCATGGCTTCGGCCTGGGCGTCGGCGATACCCAGGAGCGCCCGCTCAGCCTGGCCTTGGGCGGCCGGAAGGGAACCCGTCGTCGTCGGGACAAGCGCCACCGTGACAAGAACGGCCGCGGCCGCTGTGGCCACAGCAATCCAAATCGTGCGGGGGCTCAGCGTTCCGGGAGGGAACCTCTCTGCGAGATGGCTTCCGATCAGCTTGGCAAGTGAAACTGCAGTCATTCGCCGATGGGGCGGCTGCCGGCGTCGAAATGGGTTCAACTCTTCAGCCCCAGCCGGTGTACAAGGTCTTTCACAATTCAACATTCCTGGTTCTGGTTGTGCCACGAGGCCCGGGCCACCTTGGGCCCGTACATACGGAGAATGGAGGCGCCCGGATTCCCGGGCGCCTCCTCCCTGTTACTGCCTCATTGATGAACTACTTGTAGTGGCCGGCCCCGCCGACGTTGACGTTGGTGGGCAGGTAGCCGAACGGCCCGAGGCCGTTCTGGCCGAAGGTGCGGTCAACCGCCGAGACACCGTCGCGGAAGTTGATCTTCACGGTGGGCGAGAGGGAACCGCCGCGGACACCATTGACGTTGTCGATGAAGGACTGCACCAGCCCGCCCGGCTGCACGTAGTGCGAGTAGGCCTGGAACTGGCGGCCGTTCTGGCTGGGTGTCGGCCGTTCCGGGGATTCGGACGGCAGGTTGAGGTCGGTCGGTGAGGCCAGAGCCAGACCGCTGTTGTTCATGGGCTGGTAGTCGGAGCGGACGCCGTCCCCCACGAAGCCGTAGACCCCGTCCGGGCCGCGCATCCCGGCAGCATAGGTGAACTGGTGGCTGATCGTGAACAGGTAGTACTTGTTCTTGCCGCCCTCGTTCTGGATGAAGATCTGCGGACGCTCGGTCTGGTCGTTGACGCAGTTCGCGGACAGGACCGGCGGCAGGAAGGACCACTTGGTGAGGTCCTTGTTGTCCGCCACGGCCAGCCCCACGTTGGCGGTCTGGTAGTAGGCGCCGATGCTGTTGACCTCGCTCAGGTTCTCGGCGTTCGGGTCCCCAGGCTGGTAACCGAGGTCCTCGTCCTTGCACTTGTAGTCGCCACGCGTTCCGCCGGTGTTGCCTTCGAACACCATGTAGGTCTTGCCCGGGTGGGCGGGGTCCGCGAAGGTGTACGGGTCACGGAAGGCGAAGCCGGGGTTCTGGGCCTTGTTCTGGTACATGACGCCGTCCGGCTCCAGCAGCTTGGTGTGCTGGAAGCCGTCGAAGGTGACGCCGTTCTCGTCGGCGTGGATCTTGCCCAGCGCCTTGGCGATGGCTGCGTCCGGGGCGATGCCGCCGCCGCCCGCGTTCCGTTCGGCCACGTCGTGGAAGGTGGTGGCCGTGTAGAAGACGTTGACCTGGTTGCCCTGCATCAGGCGGGTGGAACCGGACCATTCGGTGTTGCCGATTGAGGCGCCGTCGGCAAAGACGTGTCCGCCGTAGTTCCACTTGTCCTTGGCCGGATCGGCGTTGGTCTTGCGGAAGAAGTAGCCGATCCGGGCGTTCCAGTGGCGCTGGTCGAAGCCGTAGCCGGCGTCGCGGTCGGCGACCAGGGAGAACACGACGTCCCAGCCCTTGTAGCTGATCTGGTTCGCGTTCTCGTCCGTCAGTGACCAGGTGTCCCAGACCCAGACGTCCTCATTCATGGTGGGGAAGTCCTCGGGGATTTCCGGCATGGTGACATTCGGGCTCATGGAGTTCACGCCGGGAGCGACCGTCGGGTCGCTCTGCGCCATGATCTGCTTGGCATCGGCGCGGGTCCACTTGGAGGTGAAGTCGGACGCCGGGTCGTAGGCCTGCTGGCTGTGCTTGGTCGGCAGCGGGAAGCCGGGAGTCGGCGCCGGCATCTGCGTGGCCGCCGGTGGATCCGAGGGCTCATTGGCCTGGGCCGACGGAGCGGCCAAAAAGGCCGAGACTGCAACGGCTGCGACGACGACGGCGGCGGTTGAACGCCGTAGCCGGCCGCGGGGTGCGGTGGGGTGCTTGTGCATTTACTGCTCTTCTCGCGGAGTTGAGACCATTCGTGGAAGACGGGCGGGTGCCGTCAATTCCCGACATGCCGACGGTCCCGACAGCGCCGAGGGCGTCATCGAGGACGCCATCGTGTCGAGGGGCGGGGCCTGGGTAGGACCCCGCGTGGCAGCGGAGGAAGATTTCGTCCGAGGCCGGAAACCACGCTAGGCGGGTCACGGCGGGATACCAAACCCTGTGTCCGCGGCCGGGGGACGGATCCCGGCACAAACATGTAAGCGCTTACATTAACGTTCCCGCGCGCGTGCCACAGCGCGGAAACCACCGTCAAGTGTTGCGAAGGCTACTAATGGAAAACTGAGAACTATCTGTGCGTTTGCCCGTTCGTTGCCGGGTAGCCGCCCGGCCGTCGAACACGCTGACGCCCACCTTGCCTGCGTGCAGGTTTTAGGGACGTCGCGGTGCCGGACCAGGAACCCTAGCGGCTCGCGGCGGGGACCAGCACCCAGAGGACCTCGACGGCCTCATCCGTCGGATTGACCCAGGTGTGCGGCTCGCGGCCGGGGAAGGTCACGGTGTCCCCCGTGTGGAGCTCGAATTCCTCATTCGTGAGGATCAGCCGGATGCTGCCTTTGACCACGTGCAGCACGTCGACGTCGCAGTCCACGGCATAGAGTTCCGATTCGCCGCGGCCGCGGGGCTCGATCACGGCCTGGATGATCTGGACCCGGCGCTCTGAGCGGGCGGTCAGCAGCCGCTCCACGATCCCTTCGCCGCCGAGTGAGATCCGGGGACCTTCGTTCTTCTTGGTGTGGTGCGTCTCCGGGGCGGCAAAGAGGTCGCCGATCGAGATGGAGAGCACCTGGCATAGCGTCACCAGGGACGCGACCGAGGGTGAGGTGAGGTCCCGCTCGACCCGGCTGAGGAAACCCTTGGTGAGCCCGGTGGCGTCGGCAACCTGCTCGATGGTGAGCCGCTGCGACTGCCGGGCGGCGCGGATCCGGGAACCGATGGCAACGGGAACGTTGCTCGGTTCAACTGGTAGAGCCTTCATTTTGGAACCTTTCACGGCCGGCCGCTCGGCCCCATCGTTGGAGCAATACTAGCGGGACCGCCCCCGCCGGGCGCCGGATCCGCCCGCGCCGCGTAATGCGTCTTGACTGTTACCCGGATCACAACATACGCTGATTGGCAACAAGTGTTGTCTATTAGGCAATTGCCGGATACGGCGACCACAAGTCACTGTATTTGCGAGTCAAAAGACCGGGAGCCCTGCGGGGCCATCCTCATCAATCCGATAAAGCAGCAGAACCTCCGTGTGCGCTGGTGCGCTGCGGCAGGTTCAGCACTGCACCAACAGCTCCGAGGAGCCCTTCATGGACGCAAGTTTCGTCAACATCGCCATTGTGGTGGTGTACCTGGTCGCCATGCTGGCGTTTGGGTGGTGGGGTAAGTCCCGCACCAAGAACAACAGCGACTTCCTGGTGGCCGGCCGCCGCCTCGGCCCGTTCCTCTACACCGGAACCATGGCCGCCGTCGTGCTCGGTGGCGCCTCCACGGTCGGCGGCGTCGGCCTGGGCTACAAGTTCGGCATCTCCGGCATGTGGCTCGTGGTCGCGATCGGCGCCGGTGTGCTGCTGCTCAGCCTGCTCTTCGCCCCCACCATCCAGAAACTCAAGATCTACACCGTTTCCCAAATGTTGAGCCTGCGCTACGGTAGCCACGCTACCCAGACTTCCGGCATCATCATGCTTGCCTACACGCTCATGCTCTGCGCCACCTCCACCAGCGCCTACGCCACCATCTTCGTGGTGCTCTTCGGCTGGGACCGCGCGCTGGCCATCGCCATCGGCGGCGCGATCGTGCTGGTGTACTCGACGATTGGCGGCATGTGGTCCATCACCCTGGCCGACCAGGTCCAGTTCGTCATCAAGACGGTCGGCATCTTCTTCCTGATGCTGCCGTTCACGCTCAACGCCGCCGGCGGCATCGAGGGCATCCGCGCCCGGGTGGACGCCAGCTTCTTCCAGATCGACGGCATCGGCATCCAGACGATCATCACCTACTTCGTCGTCTACACCCTGGGCCTGCTGATCGGCCAGGACATCTGGCAGCGCGTTTTCACCGCCAAGACCCCCACGGTTGCCCGCTGGGGCGGCGCAACGGCCGGCATCTACTGCATCCTCTACGGTGCGGCCGGCGCCCTGATCGGCCTCGGTGCCCGCGTCGCGCTCCCTGACATTGACGTCGCCAACCTCGGCAAGGACGTGGTCTACGCCGAGGTTGCCACGCAGATCCTGCCGATCGGCATCGGCGGCCTGGTACTTGCCGCGGCCGTCGCCGCCATGATGTCCACTGCCTCCGGCGCACTGATCGCCGCCGCCACCGTGGCCCGCGCGGACGTTCTGCCGTTCGTCGCCAGCTGGTTCGGCAAGGACATTAACACCGACGACACGGACAATCCGGAGCACGACGTCAGGGCCAACCGCATGTGGGTCCTGGGACTCGGCATCGTAGCGATCGTCATCGCCATTGTCACCAAGGACGTCGTCGCGGCTCTCACCATCGCCTACGACATCCTCGTCGGCGGGCTCCTCGTCGCCATCCTGGGCGGCCTGATCTGGAAGCGCGGCACCGGTGTCGCCGCCGCCGCCTCCATGGCCGTGGGGACGGTCGTTACCCTCGGCACCATGACCATCCTGGAGCTCAACGCCGAGGTGCCGCTGGACGGCATCTACGCCAACGAACCGATTTACTTCGGCCTGCTGGCGTCCGCGGTGGTCTACATCACGGTGTCACTGCTGAGCAAGCCGACAGACCCCGCCGTCATGGCCAATTGGCGCCGTCGGGTCGCCGGCATCGCAGCCGAGGAAAAAGAAGTCCCGGCAGCGTCGCACTAGGGTCCTGACCCCTGGCCCGGCCCGCTCGGGTCCTGGCAGCGAGTTAAAGGTCGGCGGCGGCGCTCCCTCTGAGGGGGCGCCGCCGTCGGACGTTTAGGGGTCGAGCATCAAGCCGCAGAACCGTTAGGCCGCTGGGGCATCATTCGTTCTCTTCAGGCTCCAGGAATTCCTCTCCATCCAGGGGCACCACGGGCGTCTCGTCGCCCAGGAAGTCCTCCTCATCGAGGGGAACAAGCCGATCGGCCTCCTCGAAGAGCTCCTCTTCCTCGGTCTCCGCGCCATCAGTCACGGGCGCGTCGTCGGCGTAGTCGTAGGCGGGGTCGGACTCGAGGGAATCCCGGGCCGGCTGGATTGGACGCGAGCCGATGTTGTCCATGATGCAACCTCCGTCTGACTGCGGTGGCGGCAAAGGCCCCGGAGAGCCCGCCCTGGCTTTCATTCGAACACCACGGGCCCGGGCGGTCAAGGGCTCCCTCGGAGCGGGACTCCGGCGGCTGCGCGAGGCCCCGCGACACGGGCGTTTTTTACGGTTCGCCTAAACCCCGCACCGAGGTTCGCCAGCCGAAAATCCGCGGAAAGACGGGGTAGGCTGGATACGCAATGGGGCCGAACCATGCCCTTTCAAGCCCAGGAGCTTCCGTGTCCCAGCACGCCACATCTGACTCGTTCAACCACGAACCCCACCGGTCCGACCCCCGCCACACGGCGCCCGCCACGACACCCAGCCCCGCGGATATCAAGCGGTGGCGGCAGTACCTCGCCGACGAACGCGCCGAAGCAGCCGTCTACCGCGATCTGGCCCAGAACCGCCGCGGCGAGGAGCGCCGGATCCTGCTCGCCCTGGCCGAAGCCGAGGGACGCCACGAGGCGCACTGGCTGCAGTTGCTCGGCGACCAGGCCGGCCGGCCCCGCCCCGCCTCACTCCGCAGCCAGCTCCTGGGCTTCCTGGCCCGCCACTTCGGTTCGGTCTTTGTCCTGGCCCTCGCCCAGCGGGCCGAAAGCCGTTCCCCGTACGCTACCGACCCCACCGCCACTGCGGCCATGGTCGCCGACGAACAGATCCACGAGGAAGTCGTTCGCGGGCTCGCCACCCGCGGCCGCAACCGGCTGGCGGGCACCTTCCGTGCGGCCGTCTTCGGCGCCAACGACGGCCTGGTCAGCAACCTGTCCCTGGTCATGGGCATGGCCGCCTCCGGTGTGGCCAGCTCCGTGGTGCTCCTCAGCGGCGTGTTCGGGCTGCTTGCCGGGGCACTGTCCATGGGCGCGGGCGAGTTCATTTCCGTGCGCTCCCAGCGCGAACTCCTCGCGGCGACCCGCCCCACCCAGATCACCCTGGCCGCGGCGCCGTCGCTGGACATCGAACACAACGAGCTGCTGCTGGTGTACCTGGCCCGGGGCATGTCGCGGGAGGCAGCCGAGCACCGCGTCGCGGAGCGGATGGGTCTGCTCGACTGCGATTGCGATCCCAGCCTCTCGCTGCAGCCGGAACTTCCGGAGGCGCGTGACGAGCACGAGGCCGTCGGGACCGCCTGGGGAGCAGCGGCGTCGAGCTTCTGCTTCTTCGCCTCCGGCGCGATCGTGCCGATTATTCCCTTCCTCTTCGGCATGACCGGTATCCTGGCCCTCGTATTGTCCGCCGTACTCGTGGGGCTGGCGCTCCTGGTCACCGGCGGCGTCGTCGGACTGCTCTCCGGCACCTCCCCCGCGTCCCGCGGCCTCCGGCAGCTTGCCATCGGCATGGGCGCCGCCGCCGCCACTTACCTGCTGGGCCTGGCTCTCGGCGCCGTGATCGCCTAGTGGACGGTCCTGAGTTCCGGGACCGGACAGCGCGGCACAGGCGCCCCCGCACCACGTGGCGGATCGTCCGTGGCCTCGCGGCCGCCACCCTGATTGCCGGCGCCGCGTTCCTGGCCGCCGGCGTCATCTCCGGGGACCCGCGGTTCGCCGGACCGTTCGACGCCGGCCGCGGCACCGGACCGGGCAAGGCGATCGCCGGCCAGCCCGGGCAGCCGGCAGCCGCCGAGGCCGTGCGCACGGACACTCCCCCGCCCGGAGTCGAGGAGCAGGACGAGCCGCTCGGACGCCCGCAGAAGCCGGCCGCCGCCAGCAGCTCCTACCGGTTCCTGGCCATGAACGACGACGGCACTCCGGTGGGCTATTCGCCGTGCCGGCCGCTCCACTATGTGGTGAACGCGGCGCTCGCCCCGGAGGGCGCCGAGCGTCTGGTCGAGGACGCGATCAGGACGATATCCCGCGCCACCGGGATCAGGTTCGTCGACGACGGGTCGACTGCCGAAGCGCCTTCCCCGGCCCGCATCCCGTACCAGCAGGACGCCTACGGGGACCGCTGGGCGCCCCTGCTGATCGCGTGGACCACCCCGGAACAGGCCCCGCAGCTCGCGGGACCGGTGATCGGCACCGGCGGCAGCACCCACTTCAGCTTCGGCGACGGGCCCAAGAGCTTCGTCACCGGCAGCCTGGAACTCGATGCCCCGCAGATCGCCGAGGACCTCAGCCGGACTGACGGGGCCGCGTACGCCACCGCGGTGATCCTGCACGAGCTCGGCCACGTCATGGGCCTGGAGCATGTGGATGACTCCGTACAGCTGATGTACCCCGAGATCGGCGCCCCGGACGGACTGGCCGCCGGGGACCTGAACGGCCTGTACGAGCTGGGCTCGGCGCAGTGCCGCAAGGACCTCTGAGCCCTTAGCGGTCCAGGACGGCGAGCGCTTCTTCCACGGTGTCCACCAGGAAGATCCGGTTCTCCATCTGCCGTCCCGCAGCGAGGCTCTGCAGCAGCGGCCACGCCGGGTAACGCCGCAGCCAGTGCTCCTGGCCCACCAGCACCATCGGCATGATGGTGCCCGGGGTGCCGTAGTAGTTCTCGCAGGCATCCTGAAAGATCTCCTGCACAGTGCCCCCGGACCCGGGCAGGAACACAATGCCGCCGTCGCACAGTTCCAGCAGGATGGCCTCGCGGACGGCATTGGCGAAGTACTTGGCAATGTGGGTGGCGAAGAAGTTCGGCGGCTCGTGCCCGTAGAACCAGGTGGGGACGCCCAGGGATGGTGTGCCCTCCGGATGGCGTTCGACGACGGCGGCAGCGGACCGCGCCCACGCCGACACCGAGGGCAGGAACCCGGGAACCGCGGCGAGGTCGTCCAGGGCGCGCCGGAAGTCCCGTTCCGGGGCCTCGCTCAGGTACGCGCCGAGGTTGGCGGCCTCCATCGTCCCCGGGCCGCCGCCCGTGGCAACGACCCGGCCGTCCCTGGCCAGCAGCCGCCCCAGCAGTGCGGCCTCCTCGAAGACAGCGGACCCGCGGCTCGCGGCATGTCCGCCCATCACGCCCACCATGGTTCGGCCGGCGCAGAGATCCGAACGGGTCAGCTCATCGAGGGCATCGCCGATCGAATGGTCGTGCAGGGCCGCGGCCAGCGTCGCGTCCAGGCGGTGGCGCTGTCCCGGCCGGATGCTCCACTGGTACACCTTGGCGTCCGGGGTGTCCTCATAGCGGGATGCGGAGATCCCCTGGTAGAGCTCCTGGGGGGGTGTACAGCCTGGCGCGGTAAGGGTTGAACGGCGCCGCCTCGAGCTTGGGGAAGATGAGGGCGCCGCGGCTGCGCAGCGAATCCTCCACGCCGTCGTCGAACGTGCACCCGAGGAAAATCCCGCCCTGCGGATTCATGGCCTCGAGCTGCGCCGTCCGTCCGCGCAGGTCCAGCGACTGGGCGTGCCAGCCCTGCATGGTCCTGGCCCCGGCAGCGACCAGCCGGTCGAAGCTGTCCAGGCTTTCGACCTCCAGCGTGCGCGGACTCGGGTGCAGGCTGCGGGCGGCGTTCATAATGCCAGCCTAGACTGCGGCCTGGGCTCAGATCCGGCAGGCACCGGGCCGGCAGGCACCGCCCCGACGGGCACACAGCGACAGGCACAGGGCCGACGCCACGAAGGTGCCCCTCCGAACATCCGGCGGGGGCACCCTGTGCTCCGCCTTGGCGTCAGGAAACCCCGGCGGTGCCGGCTTCACGCTGCCCGGAGCTCAGGTAGGCGTCCAGCTTGGCGAGGGTCTGCTCGATGCTGGCCGGGTGGCGGCGGACGTATCCGGCCAGGCGCAGGAGGATCCTGGCGCGCACTTGCCGCGCGTCCCACTGTTCGGTGACGAGGGTGCCTGGGTTGCCGGCGACGTCAGCCGCGGGCTCCAGCAGGTAGCGCCAGACGTGGCCGCCGAAGTGCCGCCACGCGATCCGCCGGCCCTCCTCGAACTCGCAGACCGTGTTGAAGATCTTGTAGTCCAGCTTGATGTTCATTTCCATGCCGAACTTCGCACCAAGGGCAAGCCGTTCGGGGCCGCGCGGCTGGGCGCCCTTAACAGTGCCCGAGCCGTCGATCACGCTGTGCAGGGCCGGGGTGGCGAGCACCTCGAAGATGGCTTCCGGAGCGGCCGCGATGAAGCGGCTGCGGGACACGAGATATCTGTTGGTCATCCGGCCATCCTAGACCTCCGTTGTGACACCGAAGTTGTGGTGCAGAATAGACCATGCAGACTCCGCCCCTTGCCCGCAGCCCCCGGCCGCGCATCGGCATCCCCGTCCGGCTCAGCAGCTCCACGGACCCGGATCCGCGCGTGGCTGAAGCCAATGCGCTCTTCGAGTACATTGTGGAACTGGTGCGCGACGGCGGCGGCGAGCCGGTGCTGCTCTCGGCCCCCGGAGAGCCGCTTGAGGCGCTCGACGGCGTCGTCCTTCCGGGCGGCGGCGATCTTGACCCCCGGCTCTACGGCGAGGAACCCGGCGTCGCCTGCTACGACGTCAGCCACGCCCAGGACAAGCTGGACCTGGCCATTGCGCGGCGGTCGATTGATGCCGGGCTGCCGGTGCTCGGCGTCTGCCGCGGGCACCAGCTGCTCAATGTGCTCTATGGCGGAACGCTGATCCAGGACATGGATCCGGGGACCGTGGCGCACCGGGAAGCCGACCCCGGGCTCGGGGCCGGACCGTGGGCCTGGCATGGGGTCGCCGTGCAGGGTGGAAGCAAGATTGCCGGCCTGTACGGCGGCGGTGGATTCGGCGGCACTGGCGACGGCGGCACGGGCGACGGCGTCAGTTCTCAGGCCGTCACGGTCAAGGTTGCCTCCGGCCATCACCAGGCCGTGGCCCGGGTCGCCGATGGGCTCGTCGCGTCCGCCGTGGCGGAGGACGGGACGGTTGAGGCGCTGGAGGACCCGGACCGCTGGGTGGCGTCCGTGCAGTGGCACCCCGAGGCCCTGGAACTCCCGGCCGAAGAGCGGCTGGCCCCGTTCCGCGCCTTTGTTGAAGTGTGTCGCAGATCTCCCCTGGCCTGAACGGCCCTGCTACCATGGACTTAGGCAGTATGTCCTATCAAGCGAACATATGCTGAAGAACGTGACCGGCGGCCCGACCTGGGCCCGGGTCCGGGGCACAAGGGAGCGCTTCAACAGTGGCTATTCAAAAAGTGGCGAATCAACTTAATCTCAATGTGGACCGGTCCTCGCCCGTGCCGCTCTACCACCAGGTGGTCCAGGGCATTGAGGCCGCGATCCACGGCGGGATCCTTCCGCCGGGCAGTCGTCTCGACAACGAGATCGACCTGGCCGCGCAGCTGAACCTCTCCCGCCCCACCATGCGCAAGGCCATGGATGAACTGGTCCGCTCGGGCCTGCTGGTGCGCAAGCGCGGCGTCGGCACTCAGGTGGTCTCCAGCCAGGTCCGGCGCCCCCTCGAACTTTCCAGCCTCTTCGACGACCTCAGCAACAACGGGAGCAAGCCCACCACGGAGGTGCTGAGCTTCTCCCACGATGAGGCCGACGCCGCCACCCGGGCTGCACTCCAGATTCCCGCCGGCGCAAAGGTCTACCACTTCACCCGGCTCCGGAAGGTCGGCGGAAAACCGCTGGCGCTGATGGAAAACTGGGTCCGCGACGACATCACCCCCATCGACGAGGCGCTCCTGGGCTCACAAGGCCTCTACGCGATCCTCCGCAACGGCGGCGTCAACTTCCGGCTCGCCTCACAGCGGATCGGTGCCATGATCGCCAACGACTACCAGGCGTCCCTGCTGGAAACCACCCCGGGCTCGGCCCTTGTCACCATGGAGCGCACCGCCGTCGACGACACCGGCCGCCAGGTGGAGACCGGCCACCACGTCTACCGCGCGGATTCCTACAGCTTCGAAATGACGCTCGTCCAACGCTAGGCGCCACCAGCGCCCAGGCGACGGGCGCCCGCCGTCGGCTGGGCCGACTGGGCACTGCCCGGCTGGGCACTGCCCCCTGGTCCCCGCGAAACCCACCCCCGTCAGCATCCGCGCCGTCCTCCGGCGCGACAACGAAAAGGCAGAACTCATGGCCAACTGGGTCTATCCGCTCGGCACCGCCGCCCAAGGCACCTGGGACGTGTCCCTGGGCACCTCCGATTCCACCCTGGAGGTGGACGGCTGGGCCCACACCGGGCTGAAGGTCGCCACCCTGGGGGCCGCGGCCGCCGTCGAACTTCCCGCCGCGGGCGAGGAACGCATCGTGGTCCCGCTCAACGGGTCCTTCACGGTGTCGGTCGACGGCGAGGAGTACCGGCTGGCCGGCCGGGAAAGCGTCTTCAGCGGCCCCAGCGACGTCCTCTACACGGGGACCGGCAAGGCCGTGACCATCACTTCGGCCGGCGGCGGACGCGTCGCCGTGGCCACCGCCCCGGCCAGGGCCTCCTACCCGACGCGCCTGATCACGGCCGCGGAGACTCCGGTCGAACTGCGCGGGGCCGGCAACTGCTCCCGTCAGGTCCACAATTTCGGGACCCCCGCCGCCCTCGAAGCGGACCGCTTCATCGTCTGCGAGGTCCTGACCCCGGCCGGGAACTGGTCCTCCTACCCCCCGCACAAGCACGACGAAGAGAAGGACGGCGAGACCAGCCTCGAGGAGATCTACTACTTCGAGACCCGGGTCTCCCCCGGCGCCCCGGCCCGGCCGGGAGCGGACGACGCGATCGGCTACCAGCGTGTGTACGCCTCCGACGAGCGGCCCATCGATGTTTCCACGGAGGTGCGGACCGGCGACGTCGTCCTGGTGCCCTACGGCTGGCACGGCCCGGCCATGGCGGCCCCGGGCTACGACATGTACTACCTCAACGTGATGGCAGGCCCCGGCCCGGTCCGCGACTGGCTCATCAGCGACGACCCGCACCACGGCTGGATCCGCCAGACCTGGGAAGGCCAGGACCTGGACCCGCGGCTGCCCTTCGGCGCCTGACGGCACCGCTGTTCCAGACACGACCGCAACACAAGAACCCCGGGGAGCAGTTCACGCTGCGGCCCCGGGGTTCTTAGCAACTCCACCCCGGCGACGGAACCGGGTGGAGCGTCCTTTCAGCCGGCCTTCAGCCGGCCACGGTCTGGACCACGCGGACCGGTACGCCGGTCGCGAGGGATTCCTGGGCGGCATCGGCCACGCGGGAGGCGGCCACCGCGTCCTCCGCCGTGCAGGGGTTGTCCCGGCGACCCAGGATCAGCTCGACGAAGGCAGCCATCTCGGAACGGTAGGCCGCCTCGAACCGCTCGGCGAAAGTCCGGTGCGGCTCCCCCGCCGGGAACGAGACCCCGGCTTCGGCGGAGACCAATGCCGTTTTGTCGTCCAGGCCGACCATGAGCGAGCTCCGGGAGCCCTGGATTTCCAGCCGCACGTCGTGGCCCGCCCCGTTGTACCGCGTGGCCGAGACGGTTCCCACGGTGCCGTCGTCGAAGGTCACCAGCGCGAGGGCGGTGTCCACGTCGCCGGCTTCCCCGATGGCCGGGTCACCGTTGTTGGAGCCCCGGGCGTAGACCTCGACGATTTCCCGGCCGGTGAGCCAGCGCAGGATGTCGAAATCGTGGACCGAGCAGTCCCGGAACAGCCCGCCGGAGCTGGCCAGGAACTCGACCGGCGGCGGCGCCATATCGCAGGTGACGGCGCGCAGCGAGTGGATCCAGCCCAGTTCGCCGGCCTGGTAGGCGCGCCGGGCCTCCTGGTAGCCGGCGTCGAAACGGCGCTGGTGGCCGATCTGGACCACGCCGTTTCGGTCCCGGACGTAGTCGAGCACGGGCAGGGCGTCCGCCACGTTCAGGGCGACGGGTTTCTCGCAGAACACCGGGATGCCGGCGTCCACACCGGTTTTGATCAGTTCCGGGTGGGTCCCGGTTCCGGTGGCGATGACGAGTCCGTCCAGCCCGGACGCGAGGAGCGCCTCCACCGAGGGCAGGAATTCGGCACCGAGCCCCGCGGCGATGCTCCGGGCGTGGTCTGCGGCGACGTCCGTGAGCCGGAGCCGGACGTTGATGCCCTGCGGATTGAGGACGCCGTTGAGCGCGGCGATGTTGTTGGCGTGCATAACGCCGATCCGTCCCACCCCGACCAGCCCGAGAATCACGTCTTTCATACGTCTACCTTCGTGTGCAGTGCGGGAACGGTGAACGCTGCCCGGAAGGCCTCCAGGGCCGCGTAGCTGTCGCCGCTGGCCCAGGCTTCCATGCCCACGGTCCCGTCGTAGTCGGCCTCCGCGAGCGCCCTGGCGACAGCAGCGTAGTTAATTTCCCCGGTCCCGGGTTCGCAGCGCCCCGGAACATCCGCCACCTGGATTTCACCGATGTACGGCAGTGCGCTCCGGACGAGCTCGATCAGGTTCCCCTCCCCCATTTGGGCGTGGTACAGGTCAAGCATGAGTCTGGCGTTCGGGTGACCGGCGGCCTGCACGAGCGCAAGCGTGTCCTTGGCGCGGGCCAGCGGGATGCCGGGGTGGTCGAGGATGGTGTTGAGGTTCTCGAGGCAGAACGTCACCCCGTGTTTCTCGCCGAGTCTGCCGAGCCGCTCCAGGGTCCTGGCCCCGGTAGTCCACATGTGGCCGCTGGGCCGGTGGACCGGGCGGGCCGCCTGGCCGTCGATGAGTTCGGCCGGGTGCACCACCAGCCGGCTCACACCGAGTTCCAGGGCGGTCGGGATGAGCGACTCCGCCGTCCGCACGACCTTGTCCGCCGTGTCGGGATCCACCAGGCTGCCGGCGGTGTAGCCGGTCATGGAGGAAAACACCGCCCCGGTGGCCTTGAGCGCGCCGATGTCTTTGGTCCGCGACTCCCAGAGTTCGACGTCGAATCCGGCTTCGTGGATCCGGCGTACGCGCTCGGTGAACGGCAGCTCGGTGAAGATCATTTCGGCGCAGACGGCCAGGCGCATCAGAGGACCGCCGACTCGTTGACGGCGACCGTGTTGACCGCCACCGGCGTGCCGCGCTGGACTGATTCGATGCAGGCCAGTGCCACGGCCAGGGCACGCCGGGCGTCCGCTGCGCCGGGCGTCAGCGAGTACGGCGTCGTCGACGACGGCGCTGTGCCGTCCCGCCGGGCCCGCACGGTATCGGCGAAGTCGACGAGTTCGTCCGTGTAGGCCTGCCGGAAGAGCTCCACGTTAAGCTGCGGCGTGTCGGCCGACATCCCGTCGGCGGTGTAGCGGCGGGCCGCGGTTTCCGTGGCCCGCCCGGCCTGGACCATGCCCTTGGAGCCGAAGACCTCCCCGCGGATGTCGTAACCGTAGAGGGCGCTGAAGTTTGCCTCGGCCACAGCGATGGCACCGTTGCTGTAGCGGATGGTCACGACGGCCGTGTCCAGGAACCCTTGGTCCCGCAGTCCGGGTTCCACCAGGGCATCGGCAATGGCGTACACCTGCACCGGTTCGGCGCCTTCGTTGAACCAGTTGAGGGTGTCGAAGTCGTGGATCAGGGTTTCCAGGAAGACGGTCCAGGCCGGGACCCTGGCCGCGTTTGGGATGCAGCCCGTGCCCGGATCCCGGGTCAGTGAGCGCAGCAGTTGCGGCGTCCCGACGGCGCCGGCGGCGAGGTCCTTCTTGGCGGCCTGGAAGTCCTCCGCGTACCGGCGGTTGAAGCCGATCTGGAAGTGCACGCCGGCTGCCTCCACGGCGGACAGGGCGTCGTCGAGCTCGTCGAGGCCCAGTCCGGCCGGCTTTTCGCAGAACACATGCTTCCCGGCGACGGCGGCCTGGGCAATGAGCGAGGAGTGGAAGCGCGCCGGGCTTGCGATGATTACGGCGTCGATTTCCGGGTCGGCCAGGATGTCGGCGGCGTCGGCTGTCACCTTGCCGGCGCCCAGGACGGAGGCAAGCGCCGCGGCGGACTCCACGTTGGGATCAGCGATGGCCGAAAGCTCGGCTCCGGGGACGCGTCGGGCGATGCTCTCGGCGTGGAAGGCACCCATCCAGCCGGAGCCGATGAGCCCGATCCGTACGGGCTGGGGAAGGTCGGTGGTGTCCCGCTTCTGGTAGGTCATGGGATCGTCCTTTCAATTGTTCGCAACCTTGTGAGGGTGGAGCCGGTCTGCTGCGGGACCGCGGTTTCCTGGCATTGCCTCGGTCGGCGCAGGAAGCCGGCGCAACAAGGCCCGGCGCAGGAAAGAGCAGGGCCGTGCCCGGACGGGCGGGCCCTGCTCCCCCGTACTGCTAATAGGTCTTGCCGGTCGTCTGGGCCACCTCTGCCACTTCGCCCTGGACTTCCTTAATCACGTCGCCGTGGCCGCCGAGCTGTTCGAGTTCGTGGGCGAGTTCGGCGAGTTCGGCGCCGCCGGCCATTTGGGCGGTGAGCTCGTCGAGGGTGATGTCCTTCTTGTCGTAGTAGCCGATGGATTTGCCGCGTTTGAGCAGCAGGAACCGGTCCCCGACGGGGAAGGCGTGGTGCGGGTTGTGGGTGATGAAGATGACGCCGAGGCCGCGGTCGCGGGCCTGCAGGATGTAGCGGAGCACGACGCCGGACTGCTTGACGCCCAGCGCGGCCGTGGGCTCGTCCAGGATCAGGACCTTCGCGCCGAAATACACGGCCCGGGCGATCGCAACGCACTGGCGTTCACCGCCGGAGAGCTGGCCGATGGGCTGCTCCACGTCGCGCAGGTCGATGCCCATCGCGGAGAGTTCCTTAAGCGTGATCTCCTTCATCTTCTCGACGTCCATGCTCTTGAACGGGCCGAAGCCGGAGGTCAGTTCCGAGCCGAGGAAGAAGTTCCGCCAGATCGGCATCAGGGGCACCACCGCGAGGTCCTGGTAGACGGTGGCGATGCCGACGTCCAGGGCGTCCCGGGGCGAGGAGAATTTCCGTTCCTCGCCCATGATGTTCAGGACCCCGGCGTCGTGCTGGTGCAGGCCGGCGATGATCTTGATCAGCGTGGATTTGCCGGCGCCGTTGTCGCCCAGGACGCAGGTGACGCGTCCGTTGTCCACGGCCATCGTGACATCGGACAGGGCGATGATGTTGCCGTAATGCTTGCCCACCTTGTCCAGGGAGAGCAGGTGCACGGGGGTGTGCGTGAGGGGATCCTTTTCGTTCTGCAACAGTGTTTGCTGGTCGATCTCTTTGGCATTCATTTCTCTACAGACCCCTTTACTTCAGTTCCGCGCGGCGCTTGACGATGAGGTTGACGATGGTGGCCAGCAGCAGCATCAGGCCCAGGAAGAACTTGAACCAGTCCGGGTTCCACTGCGCGTAGACGATACCCTTGTTGGCCATGCCGAAGATGAACGCGCCGATCGCGCCGCCGATGGCCGAGCCGTAGCCGCCGGTCAGGAGGCAGCCGCCGATGACCGCGGCGATGATGTAGAGGAACTCGTTGCCTACACCTTCACCGGACTGCACGGTGTCGAAGGCGAAGAGGTTGTGCATGCCCAGGATCCAGGCACAGAACCCCACGCCCATGAACAGGCCGATCTTGGTGGCCTTGACCGGGACACCCACGGCGCGGGCGGCGTTGGCGTCCCCGCCGACGGCGAAGATCCAGTTCCCCACGCGGGTCCGCATCAGCACCCAGGTGGCCACCGCGACGAGGGCGAACCAGATGAACACCGTGATCTTGACGTCGACGCCGCCGATGGTCACCGAGGAGGCGAACACCGCCCGGGCCGAGGCGAAACCGTCCATGTTGGAGATCGACGGGGAAGACACCGACCCGCCGATCAGGCGGGTCAGGCCCAGGTTCAGGCCCGTCAGCATCAGGAACGTGGCCAGGGTCACGATGAAGGAGGGCAGCTTGGTCTTGATCAGGATCCAGCCGTTGATGAAGCCGATGGACAGGGACACCACCAGGGCCAGGCCGACGCCGACCCAGACGTTCGTGGTGAAGTACCAGCTGAACATCGACGCCGTCAGCGCCGAGGTGATCACGGCGACACCGGTGGACAGGTCGAACTCCCCGCCGATCATCAGCAGGGACACCCCTACCGCCATAATTCCGATCGTGGAGCTGCCATACAAAATGGTCGCCAGGGCGCCAGGTTGGGTAAACGTCGGGGAAACCAATGCGAAGAAGATGAAGAGGACGATCGCGCCCACCAGGGCACCGACCTCGGGACGTCCGAGGAGTTTCTGGAACGGACTGCGCTTGGCGACGCGCTCATCGGGCGCCGGTGACTTTGTCTTGGTCTGGGTCATGGTCATGATAGATCTCCTTGCTTCCGGGCCGGCGTGAGCCGGCCCGGCCAGCGGGCTGTTAGCGGATACCCTGCTCGGCGAACTTCAGGACATCGGCCGCATTTGACTGGTCGATGATTGCGGGGCCGGTGAGGACCGCCTGGCCACCGCCGATATTGAATCCGCCGCGCTTGTTCTGCCACAGCGCATCAACGGCGCCGTAGCCCTGCAGCCACGGCTGCTGATCCACGGTGAACAACACGGTGCCCTCGGAGATCTTCTGCGCCAGTTCCTTGTTCAGGTCGAAGCTGGCAACCTTGGCCTCACTCCCAGCGGTCGACACGGACTTCAGGAGCGTCAGAGTGATGGGGGCGCCCAGGCCGATGATGACATCGGCATCCGTGGAGGCCTGCAGCTTCGCGGTCGCCGTCGACTCGACCGAGGTCATGTCAGCCCCGTTCACGTACAGGATCTCGGTCCCCGGAACCTTAGCCTTCACGCCGGCGCATCGGGCTTCCAGGCCCACGTGGCCCTGCGCCTGGATCACGCAGACCGGGTGCTTGAACCCGCCGTCTGCCAGCTTGCTTCCTACGGCCTGTCCGGCGAGCTGCTCGTTGGAACCGAAGTGCGTGAAAGCCCCGAGCTGGGTGGCGACCGATTCGCCGGCGTTGAGGCTGACGATCGGGATGCCCGCGTCGGAGGCCCTCTTCAGGGCGTCCTTCAGCGCGTCCGGCGTAGCCAGCGTCACGGCAATACCGTCCACTTTCTGGTCGATGGCCTGCTCGATCAGCTGCGCCTGCCGGCCGGCCTCGGGATCGCCGGTGTAGAGCAGTTCGACGTTGTCCTTCGCGGCCGCTTCCTCGGCTCCCTTCCGGACGGTGTCCCAGAAGGTGTCACCGGCCGGGGCGTGGGTGATCAGGGCAATCTTCATCCGTTCCGTCGTGGCGACCTGGCCGCCGCCAGCCGCGTTGCCGGTATCTGCGGGCTTGCCGCCGGTGCTTGAACATGCGCTCATTGCCAGCAGCGGCACAACCGCCGCCACCAGGGTCGCCTTGCGCCAGGAAAATTTAGCCACCGTCAATCTCCTTTGATTTCAGCTCCGGGCTGCTACCTTGCAGCCGCCGGAATAATGCCTACCTCGATCATGGTGATTTAGCTCACGCATGTCAATAGTTTGTCCTGACATTAGGATGTAATCACGTAACTAAGGCGGTAAGGAGCGTAAAGATTCGCCGGTTCGCGCTGGCTTGCAGGGCGGTGACCGCGGTCCAAAACGCCGACGACGGCAGCCGGGGGCCGCCGTCGTCGGTTTCGCCTGCAGTGGTCTTCTGCTCAGCGCTAGGCCCGCTGCAGCGCAGCACCGTCCCGCTCGCTGTCCTGACCCGGGATGCCGGTTCCGGACGTGCCGCCGTCGCCTTCGGCGTCGTGCCGCTTCGCAGCGGCCGCCGCAAACACCATGACCCCCAGTCCCAGCACGGTGATCCCGGCGCCGGCCCAGATGGGCGAGGTGTAGCCAAGGCCGGCGGTAATGGTCACGCCGCCCATCCACGCGCCGAGCGCGTTGCCCACATTAAAGGCTCCGATGTTGGCACCGGATGCCAGGGTGGGTGCGGTCGTGGCGTATTTCATGACGCGCATCTGCAGCCCGGGGACCGTGGCGAAGCCGAAGCCGCCCAGCAGCACCATGGAGGCGATGGTCATCGGCTGGCTGCCGGCGGTCAGGGCAAAGACCACGAGGACGACTACCAGCACGGCGAGCGCCACGAGCAGGGTGCGGTCCACGTTCCGGTCCGCCGCCTTGCCGCCCACAGTGTTGCCGATGAATAGGCCCACGCCGAAGAGGATGAGGAGCCACGGGACGGTGGAGGCGGAGAACCCGGTGACCTCGGTGAGGGTGAAGGCGATGTAGGTGAAAGCGCCGAACATGCCGCCATAGCCCAGGATGGTGACCAGGATGGAGAGCCAGACCTGGCCGGAGCGGAAGGCACGGAGTTCCCCGCGCAGTCCGCCGGCGGCCGCCTGGCCTGAGCCGGTCTTCGGAACCAGGGTGAGGATGCCGACCAGGGCGAGCACACCGATGCCCGTGATCGCCCAGAAGGTGGACCGCCAGCCGGCGGCCTGGCCCAGCATCGTGCCGAAGGGAACGCCCAGGACGTTGGCCGCCGTGAGCCCGGTGAACATGATGGCGATCGCACCGGCTTTTTTGGTGGGTGCGACCATGCTGGCGGCGACCACCGCGCCGATGCCGAAGAAGGCGCCGTGCGCGAGTGCCGCGATGATGCGGCCGATCATCATCAGCAAGTAGTCGGGAGCAACGGCGGAGACCAGGTTGCCGGCAATGAACAGCACCATCAGCACGGCCAGCACGGGCTTGCGCTCGAAGCGCGTCACGGCGGCGGTCAGGAGCAGGGCCCCGACGACGACGGCGAGCGCGTAGCCGGAGATGAGCCAGCCCGCCGTGGCCTCGCTGACCTGGAAGTCAGCGGCCACTTCGGGCAGCAGGCCCATGATGACGAACTCGGTGAGTCCGATCCCGAACCCGCCGAGGGCGAGTGCTATCAGGCCGATGGGCATGGAGGAGCTCCTTCAAAAACTGTACGGAAAGAAAAACGAGGCGTAAGCTATTAGTTGCAGACGCGTTATTTATTGTTGCACAAGCAACTATGCCGCGCAAGCAACTAATTGGTGGCTGTGGGCGGTCCGGGGTTTTTCGGGGTAGTGCAGGCTGATCTGAAGGGAAGAACTGATGGGCATCAAGGACGACGCCGTCGAGGTCCGTGCGCAAGGCTGGCGGACCCTGGCGGCCTTGCATGGGCTGATCGAGGCGGAGCTGGAGCGCTCGCTGCAGGCCGTGGCGCAACTGTCCGTGGTGGAATACACCGTGCTGGATGCGCTGAGCCGCCAGGACGGCTGGCACATGCGGATGCAGCAGCTGGCGCGCGCCACCGCCCTGAGCGCCAGCGCCACCACGCGCCTGGTCAACCGGCTGGAGGACCGCGGCCTGCTGACCCGGATCCTGTGCGCCGATGACCGCCGCGGGATCTACACCGAACTCACGCCTAGCGGCATCAAGCTGCTCGAGGAAGCCCGGCCCAGCCATGACGCCACGCTGGAGCGGGCGCTGGCCGAAGCGCAGGAGGTGCCGGAACTGGCGCCGCTGGTCGCTGCGCTCCCGACGCTGCACGCGCACGTGTAAAGCCGCCGCCCGGCTTCCGGTCACGCAAAAGCCCTGCCCCGCGCCAGTTCGCGGGGCAGGGCTTTGTGCTGGTCCCGCTACACGCCGGCGGGCTGCTTGGCGGCCGCGTTCTTGAAGTAGTGCTCCAGGTCTTCCAGGCTCTTGTCCTTGGTTTCCGGGACCACGCGTTTCACCCAGACGATCGCTGCCAGCTGCATCGCCACGAAGATGAAGAACGTCATGGAAACACCGATCCAGGCGACCATCTGCGGGAAGAAGAAACCGATCAGGAAGTTGATCATCCACAGCACGAACACGCAGATGCCCATGCCGATCCCGCGGACATGCATCGGGAAAATTTCAGACATCGTCAGCCAGGTCACGGTGCCGATGCAGGACTGCATGGAGGCAAGGAAAGTCACCATGAACAGCAGCACCAGGTAGCCGCGGAGGGTGCTTTCCGGGATCAGCATCGAAATCAGGCCAATGGCCAGCAGCGAGGACGAGGTCCCGATCAGACCGGTGATCAGCATCGACTTCCGGCGGACCCGTGTCATCAGGGACATGCCGATGATGACGGCGACCACCGAGGTGACGCCGTTGACGACGTTGGCAAGAAGTGCGCCCTGGTCCCCGAAGCCTGAGCTGGAGAGGATCGAGGTGCCGTAGTACATGATGGCGTTGACGCCGCTGATCTGGTTGATGACCGCCATGCCCAGGCCCACCACAAAAATCCTGCGGATCCACGGCACCGTGAGGTCGCGGAAGGTTCCGAGCCTGGATTGGTAGTCCTCCCGGGCCGCCTGCCGCACCTCATCGAATTCCGTTGAGACATCGGCCGGGGCGCGGGTCTTGCGCAGGACTTCGAGGACCTCGCCGAAGCGTCCGGCCGATGCCAGCCAGCGGGGGCTTTCGGGCAGGACCAGCATCCCGAACCAGAGCACAACGGCCGGCAGTGTCGCGATGACCAGCATCCAGCGCCACACGTTCGAGGCCTCGGGGAAGGCGTTGCCCAGGACCGCGTTGAACGTAAAGGCCAGGAACTGCCCGGTGACGATCATGAGCTCGTTCTGCGTGACGATCCGCCCGCGCTGGGCCGCCGGCGACATTTCCGCGAGGTAGACGGGCACGATCACCGAAGCCCCGCCGACGGCCAGGCCAAGGACGGTCCGGGCCAGGACCAGCAGTTCCGTCGTGGGGGCGAGGGAACAGGCGACGGTGGCGACGGCGAAGATGAGGGCCAGCCCCATGATGGTCTTGCGGCGGCCGAAACGGTCGGACAGCCTGCCGGCGGTGATGGCGCCGAACGCCGCGCCGAACAGCAGGGTCGAGGTGACCAGGCCTTCGGTCAGCGGGGTCAGCCCGAGGTCGCGCTGCATGAACGGCAGGGCACCGTTGATGACACCGGTGTCGTAGCCGAAGAGCAGGCCGCCGAAGGTCGAGAACAGCGCGACGCGCCGCATGAAACGCTTCGGGTGCGCGGCAGCACCGGCCGGGCCGGCCGCGGCTTGGGCCGAGGAGCTGGTGAGGGTGTTATCCGTTTTCTGCATAGGGCGGCCGCTACCGTGCTTTTTCGATGTAGTTGTTCATCGTGTCCAGCTGGTAGCGGGAGACCTCGGCGGCGTTGTCGTCCTCGGCGAAGACGCTGGAGACCATCACGGTGTCCGTCCGGTCGAGGAAGCCGATTTCCTTGAGACCGCCGAAGAACTCGTCCCAGTTGACGTCGCCGTCGCCGATTTTCAGGTGCTGGTGCACCCGGACCGGATTTCCGGGCGGGTTGGTGATGTAGCGCAGCCCGTGCGAGGCGTGGTGGTCCATGGTGTCGGCGACGTGGACCAGGCGGAGCTTGTCCCCCGCGGCGCGCATGATGTCCAGCGGCGCGTTCTGCATGTGGAAACTGTGCGAGGCGACGTAGACCAGGCCGACGTTCTTGGAGTTCAGGCCGCGGATCACCCGGATCGCTGCCAGTCCCTCCTCGACGAAGTCGTCCGGGTGCGGGTCGATCAGCAGGTCGATGCCTTCGCGTTCGATGATCGGCAGCAGCTCCTCCATGGAGCGGTAGAACGCGCGCTCGGATTCCTCCGCCTTCTCCGGGCGTCCGCTGAATTCGGTGTTCATCGTGCTGACGCCGAGATCCACGGCGATCTGGATGGCACGCTTCCAGTAACGGACAGCCGCTTCACGGGCGTCCTCATCCGGGCCGGACCAGCGCAGCACCGGCAGGACGGAGGCGATTTCGATTCCCGCGTCCTTGCAGGCCTTGGCCAGCTGGCCAACCAGTTCGTCGTCAGCCTTGGGGTGGTTGTAGAACGGGATGAGATCGGCGTGCGGGGTCATCTGCATGTACTTGTAGCCGAGGTCCGCCACCACCCGGGGAAACTCCAGCAGGCTGTGCGAGTGGTGGAAGGGCGTTGGATCAAGTGCGATTTTCACTGAGGACACTCCATTGTGGATCGGTTGAGCGCGGGACGGGAAGGAACGGGTACGGGGCCGTGGCCCGCAACACGTTCGTCCTAGCGGTACAGGTCGGGCTTGGCGTTCAGTCTCACGGCGACCTTTTCGCCGTTCTTCTGCGCCTCGACGCCGGCCTCGCAGCACGCGGCGGTGGCGTACCCGTCCCAGGCCGTCGGGCCGCCGATTTCACCGCGCACGGCGGCGTCCACCCAGGACTGGATCTCGACGTCGTAGGCGGCACCGAAGCGCTCCTCGAAGCCGGGGGTGACGCTGCCGCCCCAGCGGCCGTTGCTGCGGGTGTACGGGCCGTTGTCCCCGCCGATGCTGACGATGCCGTCCTCGAAGGAGGCCTGGGTGGCCACCTCGTAGCCGAACTTGGCGTTGACGTAGATCTCGACGTCGGCCAGGACGCCGGTTTCGGTTTCGATCAGCACGTGCTGCGGGTCGTGCTGGCCGGCCGGGGCGTTCCGGGTGGCCTTGCCGAGGCGGACCTGGACGGAGGTGATTTCCTCGCCGGTGAAGTAGCGGATCGCGTCGAATTCGTGGACCACGGAGTCGTTGATCAGCATCTCGTTGGTGAAGCCGGCCGGGGTGCTCGGGTTGCGGTGCTGGTGGTGCAGCATCAGCAGCTCGCCGAGTTCGGAATCGCGGATGATCTTTCCAAGGGCTGCGTATTCGGCGTCGAAGCGGCGCATGAAGCCGACCTGGATGCGCTTGCGGCCCAGCTTCTGCTCGGCCTCGACAATCTTCCAGGAGGTCTCGGCATCCGGGGTGAGCGGCTTCTCGCAGAGGATCGGGATGTCCTTGGCGATCGCCTTGAGCAGGATGTCCTCGTGCAGGAAGCCGGGTGTGGCGATCAGTACAGCGTTGACGTCGCCGTTGTTGAGGGCCTCGTCGGCGTCGGCCAGGGCCACGGCGCCCGGGATGCCTTCGATGGCCGCCTGCGCACGGGCGAGGTCGACGTCGACAACGGCGGCAACTTCCGCGCCGTGGATACGGGAGCTGAGCCGCTGGATGTGGTCTGCGCCCATACGGCCGGCGCCGATGACAGCTACGCGGAGGGTCTTGGTCATGGTCATGTCCTCAGTTCTGGTTGACGTCTAGTTGACGGCGGTGCGGGATCCGCAGGAAAGCAGGTAGTTCCGGGTGCGCTTGGCGATCGGCATCGGGACGTCGAAGGCCACGGGGTACATGTCCTGCTCCACGATGCCAAAGATCGGCCGGTTCAGTGCCTCGACGGCCTCGATGACGGCGCGCAGGTCCGGCAGGCCGTTCGGCGGTTCAGTCATCACGCCGGCCAGGTTGGCGGCGGCCCAGGTCATGTTTTCCGCGTTGACCTTTCGGAGGATGTCCGGATTGATCTGCTTGAGGTGCAGGTAGCCGATCCGGTCCGGGTAGTTCTTGATCAGCTCCAGGCTCGAGGCGCCGCAGTACTCGGCGTGCCCGGTGTCCAGGCACAGATTGAGGTACTGGCCGTCCGTGGCGGCGAGCAGGGTTTCGATGTCCTCCTGCGCGCCGACGTGGGAGTCGGCGTGCGAGTGGAACTGCTGCTTCAGGCCGAAGTCCTCCAGCAGGGTCTTGCCGAGGCGGTTGTGCCCGGCGAAGAGGTCAGCCCAGGCCTCTTCGGTGAGCTCGCCGCTTTCGACAGCCTCGCCGGTGACGTCGTCGCGCCACATCGCGGGGATGACCACGATGTGTTCCCCGCCCATCGCGGCGGTGAGTTCGGCGACCTTGCGGGCCGGTTCCCACGCGGTTTCCCACTCGTCCAGGCCGCGGTGGAAGGCGGTGAACACGGTGCCGGCCGAGATCTGCAGGTCGCGTGCCTTGAGCTCCTCGGCGAGCCGTGCGGGGTCGGTGGGGAGGTAGCCGTAGGGGCCGAGTTCAATCCACTTGTAGCCGGATTCGGCGACCTCGTCGAGGAACCGTTCCCACGGGGTCTGCTTGGGGTCATCCGGGAACCAGACACCCCAGGAGTCCGGCGCCGTGCCGATGATCAGCTTGTTCTCAGTCATTGCCATTCCTTCTCATCGATTGCTCCGCAGGTGCCGTTTTGGACGCTCAAAACGGCGGTTGCGGAGCAGTCGATGGTGGGTAGTTGGGTCGCTTAGTTGGACGGGAAGTTGTAGGAGGCGCCGGAGGCGTGGGTGGGTTCGGGCCAGCGTGAGGTGACCACCTTGCCGCGGGTGTAGAAGGACACACCCTCCGGACCGTACATGTGCTTGTCGCCGAAGAGCGAGGCCTTCCAGCCGCCGAAGGAGTGGTACGCCACCGGTACGGGCAGCGGCACGTTGATGCCGATCATGCCCACGGTGACGGAGCGCTGGAACTTGCGGGCGTTGGCGCCGGAGGAGGTGAAGATGGCGGTGCCGTTGCCGTAGGGGTTGGCGTTGATCAGCGCGATGCCGGCGTCCAGGTCCTCGACGCGGACGACGACGAGGACGGGTCCGAAGATTTCCTCGCTGTAGGCGGTCATTTCGGTCTTGACGTGGTCCAGGACGGTGGGGCCGACCCAGAAGCCGTCCTCGTGGCCGGGGACGACGAGGTCGCGGCCGTCCACCACCATCGCAGCTCCCGCGGCTTCGGCTT
Source organism: Pseudarthrobacter ribosi (assembly GCF_055412865.1). Taxonomy (NCBI): domain Bacteria; kingdom Bacillati; phylum Actinomycetota; class Actinomycetes; order Micrococcales; family Micrococcaceae; genus Pseudarthrobacter; species Pseudarthrobacter ribosi. The sequence continues at coordinate 209,413 of NZ_JBVAYZ010000004.1, forward strand.
CGGTGACGATCTTCACGATGCGGTCCTTGGACGCCGGGGTGATGACCGGGCCCATTTCGGCGTCGGGCACGGTGCCGTTGTCGACCTTGACGGCCAGGGCGCGCTCTTCGACCTTCTTGACCAGCAGGTCGGCGGCCTCGCCGACGGCGACGGCGACCGAGATGGCCATGCAGCGTTCCCCGGCAGAGCCGAAGGCGGCGGCCGCGAGGTGGTCCGCGGCGTTGTCGAGGTCGGCGTCGGGCATGATGATGGCGTGGTTCTTCGCGCCGCCCAGGGCCTGGACGCGCTTGCCGTGCTTGGTGGCGGTCTCGTGGACGTACTGGGCGATCGGGGTGGAGCCGACGAAGGAGATGCCGTCCACGTCCGGGTGGGTCAGGAGGCCGTCGACGGTTTCCTTGTCCCCGTGCAGGACCTGGAAGACGCCGTCGGGCAGGCCCGCGTCCTTCCACAGCTGGGCCAGCAGCATCGAGGCGGAGGGATCCCGCTCGGAGGGCTTGAGGATGAAGGCGTTGCCCGTGGCGATCGCCATCGGCGCCATCCAGAGCGGCACCATGACCGGGAAGTTGAACGGGGTGATGCCGGCGACGACGCCGAGCGGTTCGCGGAACGAGAACACGTCGATGCCGGTGGAGACCTGGTCCGAGTAGTCGCCCTTGAGCAGCTGCGGGATGCCGCAGGCGAACTCGATGACCTCCAGGCCGCGGCCGATCTCGCCCTTGGCGTCGGAGAGGACCTTGCCGTGTTCGGCGGTGATCAGTTCGGCGAGTTCATCGACGTGGGCGGCGACGAGTTCGCGGAACTTGAACAGCACACCGGTGCGCTTGGCGAGGGAGATGTCGCCCCAGCTGTCGGCGGCGGCGCGGGCGGCGGCGACGGTGGCGTCCAGGTCCGCCCGGTTGGCCAGCCGGAGCTCTGCGGTGACGGCGCCGGTGGCGGGGTTGTAGACGGGCTGGGTGCGGGTGCCTTCGCCGGCGGACTCAGCGCCGTTGATGAAGTGGTGGATGGTTTTGGTGGTGGTGAGGGTGCTCATGGGAATGTCCTTGGGGGTTGGAATCTCGGGTGGCTCTGGGAGCCGGGGTCAGCCGAGCAGCTTGCGCTGGCGGCTCTTGTGGTCGACGTAGGTCTGGAAGGCCTGTTTCGTGGAGTCGAGCTCGGCGACCTGGGAGACCGGAACGTCCCACCAGGACTCGGAGCTGGGGGCGTCCAGCAGCGGGTCGGATTCCACGTGGATGAGGATCGGACCGCCGCGTTCGGGCGCCGCCTTGGCGTCGCGGACGGCCTGTTCCAGCTCCGCGATGACCTTCTCCCCCGGTTCGATCCGGATCACCTTCACGCCGAGGCTTTCGGCGTTCAGGGCCAGGTCCACGGGGAGCCGCTCGCCGTCGTCGAAGCTGTGGTGGTCCTCGTCGAGGGCCCGGTACTGGGTGCCGAAGCGCTGCGAGCCGAGGGATTCGGAGAGCGAACCGATCGAGGCGTAGCCGTGGTTCTGGATCAGGACCACGATCAGCTTGATCCGTTCGGCGACGGCGGTGACCAGTTCGGTGTGCATCATGAGGTAGGAACCGTCCCCCACCATCACAACGACGTCGCGCTGCGCCCCGCCCCTCGCGGCTTCGGCCAGCGCGGCGCGCTTGACGCCGAGGCCGCCGGGGATCTCGTAGCCCATGCAGGAGTAGGCGTATTCGACGTGGTAGCCGAACGGGTCCCGGACGCGCCACATCTTGTGCAGGTCGCCCGGGAGGGACCCGGCGGCGCAGATGACGACGTCCTGGGCGTCCATGGCGCGGTGCGTGGCGCCGATGATCTCGTTCTGGGCCGGCAGCGGGGTGAAGCGGGTGTCGAAGGCCTCGTCCACGGTGGCGTCCCAGCGGGTTTTCTCGGCCGCGATCTGCTGCTCCAGGTCGGCGCCGATCCGGTAGCCGCCCAGGGCCTGGTTCAGCTTCACCAGGGCCTTGCGGGCGTCCGCGACGATCGGCAGGGAGCTGCCGTGCTTGTAGGCGTCGATCGCGGCGACATTGATGTTGATGAACTTCACGCCCGGGTTCTGGAATGCGGTCCGGGACGCGGTGGTGAAGTCCTCGTAGCGGGTGCCGATCCCGATGATCAGGTCCGCTTCGGCGGCGATGGCGTTGGCCGCCGTCGTGCCGGTGGAGCCGATCGCGCCGAGGGAGAACTTGTGGTCCCAGGGCAGGACGCCGACGCCGGCCTGGGTGTTGCCGACCGGGATGCCGGTCAGCTCGGCGAACCTCGCGAGCTCCTCGTTGGCGTAGGCGTAGAGCACGCCGCCGCCGGCGATGATGAGCGGGCGTTTGGCGGCGCGGATGGCTTCGGCGGCGCGGCGGATGTCCTCGTCGTCGGCGTCCGGGCGGCGGATCCGCCATTCGCGTTCGGCGAGGAATTCCTCGGGCACGTCGAAGGCCTCGGCCTGGACGTCCTGGGGCAGCGAGATGGTCACGGCGCCGGTCTCGGCCGGGTCCGTCAGCACCCGGAGGCCGTGGTGGAACGCGGAGAACAGCTGCTCGGGCCGGGAGACGCGGTCGAAGAACTTGGACAGCGGACGGAACGCGTCGTTGACCGTGATGTCGTAGGCGTAGGGCTGCTCGAGCTGCTGCAGGACGGGGTCCGCGGCGCGGGTGGCGAAGGTGTCGCTCGGCAGCAGGAGCACGGGCAGCCGGTTGGTGGTGGCCAGCGCCGCACCGGTGAGCAGGTTCGAGGAACCCGGCCCGATCGAGGTGCTGATCGCGAAGGTCTGCCGGCGGCGGGTGTGCCGGGCGTAGCCGACGGCCTGGTGCGCCTGGGCCTGCTCATTCCGGCCCTGGTAGTACGGCATGATCGTGGGATCGAGCTGCTGGTACTGCTTGAGGGCCTGGCCGACGCCGGCGACGTTGCCGTGGCCGAAGATCCCGAACGTGCCCGGGATCAGCCGTTCGCGGAAGTCCTGGCCGCCGATCGAATCGACGGTGTACTGCTGGGACAGGTATTCGACCACCGCCTGCGCGACGGTCATGCTTCGTGTTCCTGAGGCAGTTCTGGTTCCCATGGGACGTTACTCCGATACTTCTGCGGCGCGGGCGGATGCGGGGCGGGTGGATGCGGTGTGGTGCAGCAGCGAGGCGGCGGTCGCCACGGCCCCGGCCACGTCGCCGTCCTGCGGGTAGAGCAGGGTCCGGCCAACGGTCAGGCCCTGGACGCCCGGCAAGGCGAGGGCTGCTTCCCAGCTCGCAAAGACGACGTCCTGGCTGCTGTCCGGGTCGCCGCCGAGGAGCACGGTGGGCATGGTGGTGGACGCCATGACGCGCTCCATTTCGGCCACCACCGGGAGCTTCATCCAGGTGTAGGCGCTGGTGGAGCCAAGGCCTTCGGCGATCGCGACGGATTTGATGACGGCGTTGGTGGAGAGGTCGTTGCGGACCCTGCCGTTCTCCCAGACGGACAGGAACGGCTCCACCATCGCGATGAGCTTGCGCCCGGCGAGGGAATCGATCGCCTTGGCGGTGGCTTCCAGGGTGGCGACGGTGTCCGCGTCGCCCAGGCAGATGCGGGTGAGCATCTTGCCGCCGTCGGCTCCGAGCGCCTCGAGGGCGGCAGCGGTGTGGCCGGTGAAGCGGTCGTCAAGTTCATTGACCAGGCCGGAGAGGCCGCCGCGGTTCATCGAGCCGAAGAGCAGCTTACCCTCGAGCGCGCCGAGCAGGAGCAGGTCGTCCATGATGTCCGGGGAGGCCAGCACGCCGTCGACGTCGGGATTGGCCAGGGCGATCTGGAGCCGGTCCAGCAGCTGCCGGCGGTCGGCCATCGCCACGGGGTCACTGCCGACAGTGAGGGCGCCGCGGGCCGGGTGGTCGGCGGCGACGATGAAGTTCTGCTTGCCGGCCTTGACGCCGGGGTGGCGGCGGCGGGCCTTCGCGGCGCGGGCGATCGCGTCGGGGTCCTCGAGCCGGATGATGCTCAAGTGTTCGTAGCGGCGGGGATCATCATCCACCGCGAGGGTAGCGGCGGCGGGGTTGACACTCACAGGGTTGCTCCTTCGGTGGCGTAGGTGCCCGGCACGAGGCGGCCGCGTTCGGCGAGCAGTCCGGTGACTTCGTCTGGCGTCGGCATCGCGTCGGCGCAGGACAGCCGGGAGGCGACCAGCGCGCCGGCGGCGTTGGCGAAGTCGAGGACCTGGGCGAGCGGCCAGCCGGAGAGCAGCCCGTGGCAGAAGGCTCCGCCGAAGGAGTCGCCGGCGCCCAGGCCGTTGACGGTTTCCACCGGCACGGGGGCGGAGACGACGCGTTCGGTGCGGGTTTTGGCCATGACACCGTCCGGCCCGAGCTTGACGACGGCGATCTCGACGCCGGCCGCGAGCAGCCGGTCCGCCTGTTCGTCCGGGGTGCCTTCGCCGACGGCGACGGCGCATTCCTTGTCGTTGCCGATCGCCACGGTGACGTGCGGGAGGATCCTGGCGACCTGTTCCCGGGCTTCGGCTTCGGAGGCCCAGAACATCGGCCGGTAGTCGAGGTCCAGGATGGTGAATTGGCCGGGCTTCAGCCCGGTGCGGGTCCGCGCCTTGTGGGCCGCGAGGTGGGCGCTGCGGCTGGGTTCCTGGCACAGGCCGGTGACGGTGGACCAGAAGATGCCGGCGGCCCTAATGGCGTCCAGGTCCAGCTCCTCGGCCTTGATCTGCAGGTCCGGGGCCGTGGGGAAGCGGCCGTAGAAGTAGAGCGGGAAGTCCTCCGGCGGCTTGATCGCGCAGAAGGTGACGGCGGTGGGCCATTCCTTGACCGCGGTGACGAAGGCATCGTCGACGTTGAACTTCCGCAGTTCGCGGTGCAGGTAGCGGCCGAAGGCGTCGTCGCCGGTGCGGGTGATAACAGCGGTGCGGCGGCCGTGGCGGGCGGCGGCAACGGCGACGTTGGACGGTGATCCGCCAAGGTACTTTCCGAAGGACGTGACATCCTCCAGATCCACCCCGATGTCGTTCGGGTAGATATCAACGCTGATGCGCCCGATCGTGAGCAGTTCGTGGGTCACGGTGATCGCGGACCTTTCTGGTGTGAACTCGGTACCTTTGCGCAGCCTGAGCTTCGGTGCTTAGGAAGCCGGCGTGAGCCGGGCCACATCCACTACTCTGCCTTAGAATCTATGTACTGTCAAAGGTTTGTACTGACATACTTACAACATGACACCAGAGGGGCTGAATGCCCCCCGCCGCGTGGCCGTTTTGGCGGGCAGCCGGCGCGCGCCCGCGGGCTATTTACTGGGCACGCCCAGCTCTCCGGTGACGTACTGCGCCCGGCCTGGGTGAAGATCTGGATCATCACCACGTCCGGCGTCCGCTCGAAGCCGAGGCCGGCATCCTGGGCCAGGATCTGCCCCGCGGGATGTTCGGTTTGGAAGTAGTCCCGCTCCGGAATGCCGTATATGGCCACAATGGCGTCATGGATTCCCCGGCTGAGCGCCTGGAGCTGCTCCGGGGTCCGGCCCTGGTTGACGTCGATTCGCACGAGCGGCACCGGCCACTCCTTCATTAGTTTGTCCTGACATACTAACAAATGGCCGAGGGAGGGTGCAAGGCTAACCAGCAACGCGGGCACTTGCGCAGACCGGGCGCCAGGCGTAGCGTTAACAACCTAGAGATTGATCAATGAAACGGTTGAATACAGAGTTGGCTAGCAGTGACCAAGCACCGTCACTGTCGGATCCGGGACGGGAGGTGGGCACCCAGTGGACGAACGCGACGACGATCAGCTCGACTCGGCCTTCCTGGCCCTCGCCGACCCGGTCCGTCGCCGCATCATCTCCCGGCTCAGCCGGGGTCCGGCCACCGTGAATGATCTGGCGGAACCTTTCGCGATCACCAAGCAGGCGGTCTCGAAACACATCCAGGTCCTCGAGCAAGCGCAGCTGGTCACGCGCACCCGTGACGCCCAGCGCCGGCCCGTCCACCTGAACCCAGCACGGCTGGAGGCACTCACCGCATGGATCGACCAGTACCGGCTGGTCCGCGAGGAGCAGTTCCGCAGCCTTGACGCCGTGCTCCAATCAAACGCCGCGGCACGCGGCACCCAGGCAAAGGACTCGTCATCATGACCAACGCCCTGAAACTCAGTGTCCCGGAGGGACTGCCCTTCATCGATTGCGAGCGGGAGTTCGACTTTCCCGTCGCCGACGTGTTCCGGGCCCACAAGGAGCCCGCACTCGTCGCCCAGTGGCTCGGCCCGCGGCGGCTGAAAATGGACGTCGACCACTACGATTTCCGCACCGGCGGCAGCTACCGCTACACCCACACGGGACCGGACGGCGCCGCCTACGGCTTCAACGGCGTCTTCCACACGGTCCGGGAAAACGACTTCGCCATCCAGACCTTTGAGTTCGACGGCTACCCGGATGTCGTCAGCATCGAGTTCCTGACCTTCGAGGATCTCGGCGGCGGACGCACCCGGCTGAAGGCCCACGGGGTCTATCCCAGCATGGAGGCCCGCGACGGCATGGCGCAGTCCGGCATGGAAGGCGGGCTGACCGAAGGCTACGAGCGGCTCGACGAACTCCTGGCCGGCGCCAAAGTCTGAGGCCCGGCACCGGCAGCGGGCAGAGCGGGATAGCACGACGGCGGCAGGTCACCTCCCCGGGGAAGGTGGCCTGCCGCCGTCGTGCTTAAACAGACAACGCGGGGTCGCTCCGGACCCATCCCAGCGAGTGGGACGGGCCGGAAGTGACCCCGCGTTGTGTTGGTGCTTGTGGTGCTTCGGCCCTAGAGGGCTGCGAAGACCTCGCGCAGGAGCTTGGCGGTCTCGGACGGCGTCTTGCCGACCTTGACGCCGGCAGCCTCGAGGGCTTCCTTCTTGGCCTGGGCGGTGCCCGCGGAGCCCGAGACGATGGCGCCGGCGTGGCCCATGGTCTTGCCTTCCGGGGCGGTGAAGCCGGCGACGTAGCCAACAACCGGCTTGGTGACGTGTGCCTTGATGTAATCGGCGGCACGCTCCTCGGCGTCGCCGCCGATTTCGCCGATCATGACGATCGCCTTGGTGTCCGGGTCAGCTTCGAAGGCTTCGAGGGCATCGATGTGGGTGGTGCCGATGACCGGGTCGCCGCCGATGCCGATGGCGGTGGAGAAGCCCAGGTCGCGCAGTTCGTACATCATCTGGTAGGTCAGGGTGCCTGACTTGGAGACGAGGCCGATGGGGCCCTTGCCCGTGATGTTTGCCGGGGTGATGCCCACGAGGGCCTCGCCGGGGGTGATGATGCCGGGGCAGTTCGGTCCGATGATGCGGGTGACCTGCTTGCCGTTGGCGTCGACCTTGGACTGCGCGAGGGCCCAGAACTCGGCAGAGTCCTGCACCGGCACACCTTCGGTGATGACGACAACCAGGCCGATGCCGGCCTCGATGGCCTCAACGACGGCGTCCTTGGTGAAGGCCGGGGGGACGAAGACGATGGAGACGTCAGCGCCGGTCTCGGCCATGGCTTCCTTGACGGTGCCGAAGACGGTGATCTCGTTGTCGCCGTGCAGGACCGTGGTGCCGGCCTTGCGGGCGTTGACGCCGCCGACAACGTTGGTGCCGGCCTTCAGCATCAGGGCGGTGTGCTTGGTGCCTTCGCCGCCGGTGATGCCCTGGACGATGACCTTGGAGTCCTTGTTCAGATAAATAGACATAGTCGAGTCCCTTTACTTCGCTGCGTTGGCGAGCTCGGCAGCCTTGTCGGCGCCCTCGTCCATGGTGGCTGCCAGGGTAACCAGCGGGTGGTTGGCCTCGGCCAGGATGCGGCGGCCTTCCTCAACGTTGTTGCCGTCGAGGCGGACTACCAGCGGCTTGTTCGCGGAGTGGCCCAGCTCGGCCAGTGCACCGACGATGCCCTTGGCGACGGCGTCACAGGCGGTGATGCCGCCGAAGACGTTGACGAAGACGGACTTGACCTGCGGGTCGCCCAGGATGACGTCGAGGCCTGCTGCCATGACCTCGGCGGAAGCTCCACCGCCGATGTCCAGGAAGTTGGCGGGCTTGACGTTGCCGTGGTTCTCGCCGGCGTAGGCAACGACGTCGAGCGTGGACATGACCAGGCCGGCACCGTTACCGATGATGCCCACGGAGCCGTCCAGCTTGACGTAGTTGAGGTCCTGCGCCTTGGCCTTGGCCTCGAGCGGGTCAGCAGCGTCCTTGTCTTCAAGGTGGGCGTGCTTGGGGTGGCGGAAGTCGGCGTTCTCGTCGAGGGAGACCTTGCCGTCGAGGGCAACGATGTCACCGGCGCCGGTCAGGACCAGCGGGTTGACCTCCACGAGGGTGGCGTCTTCCTTCTTGAAAACGTCCCAGAGCTTCAGGATGACGCCGGCGACCTTGCCGCGCAGCTCCTCGGCGAAGCCCGCAGCGGCGACAATTTCGTCGGCCTTGGCCTGGTCGATACCGACGGCCGGGTCGATGGCGATCTTGGCCAGGGCGTCGGGGCGCTCAACGGCGAGCTGCTCGATTTCCATGCCGCCTTCAACCGAGCACATGGCCAGGTAGTTGCGGTTGGCCCGGTCCAGAAGAACGGAGAAGTAGTATTCCTCGGCGATATCCGCACCCTGGGCGATCATCACGCGGTGGACGGTGTGACCCTTGATGTCCATCCCGAGGATGTTGGTGGAGTGTTCAAACGCCTCGTCAGCGGTCTTGGCGACCTTGACGCCGCCGGCTTTGCCGCGGCCTCCGGCCTTGACCTGCGCCTTTACGACGGTTACGCCGCCGATTTTCTCGGCAGCTGCCTTTGCTTCTTCAGGGGTATGCGCCACGATGCCAGCAAGCACGGGTACACCGTGCGCCTCGAACATATCGCGCGCCTGGTATTCAAACAGGTCCACGGTTTAGTGTCCTTCTACGTCGAAGTAGTTTCTGTACAGCCGGACCCCACGTTATCGCGGTTACCGGGCTGCGGAATAAACGCACCCTGCGACTGGCTGGAAACGAGCCACACGGCGCAATGCTCCTCTTTCGAACTCTAGCCCTTCGTTGGGAGGGGCCTGTCCCAGAGTACCCGTTATGTGAGGAAGGACACTATTCTATGGAGCGTAGAAAAACCGCTAGATTACGGGGTTTTTGGAGCGTCTGAAGGTGCCTGGGTGGCTGTTTTCCCGGCGTCGGAGATCACTTCGTAACGCTCGCGCGACACGAAGAATGCGACGCCGGCGGAGACGTTTCCGCAGGCGACTCCGCCGTTGTAGGCCGAGCAGCGCAGTCCGTTGCGCTCCAGGTTTTGGCCCTCGCCGAGGACGCGAAGCTGGGATATCGGGCCCTGTCGGCTTCCTTGGGGCCCGGATTCGGCTTCCTGCTGTGTGACGCCGGAGCGGCATTCGCCGTAGCCGGCGCGTTCCGGGGTGAGCAGCGCGACGCCGCCGAGGTAGCCCAGGCCCGTCCCGCCGCAGTCGTCCGTGATGTCCTTCGCGTCCGGCGCGGGGTAGGCCGCCAGTTCGCAGTGCGCCACCGGGACGGTCGCCAGCTTGTTGTTGGCGGGGTCGGCGTAGCCGCTCTGCTCATACGGCAGGTTCACGTGCTCGCCGCGGGCCGAGGTCAGGGAGCAGACCACATTCCGGTCCTCGGTGACAAAGCTGAGGATGTCCTGGCCTGCGGCATACGGGGCCGCGTCCGCGAGGGCCGCCTCCGTGAGCTGCTCGAGGACAGGCAGCGGTGCGGGCGGGACATAGTCCGGGTCCTTCTGCGTGACGCTGCACGCCGTGGCTGCCAGCAGGATGAGGGCGGCCAGGATCCCCAGAAGTGTCCGTCGCATGGGCTCCATTATGCCTGCAGGGACCACGGGCACCGGCGGCTGCCGGCGTCAGCCCCCGACGCCGGGTGCGTACGGGTGCCTGCGTCAGCCCGCGACGGCGGCTTTAATGACGTCCACGGCGGCGCCGACGCTGTCTTCGGCTTCGAACTGCCCACGCATGGCCTGCGCCCGTTCCCGCCAGGACGGGTCCCCCAGCACGGTGTCGACGGCGGAGCGGATCGACGCGGCGCTGGGGTTCTCGGTCTTCAGGTTCACCCCGACGCCGGCGTATTCCACCCGGGCATTAACATCGCTCTTGCCCTCGTTGAGTCCCGCCGTCACAAGGGGAACTCCGTGGGACAGGCTCAACAACACCCCGCCGAACCCGCCGTTGGTGACGAAAACATCGGTGAAGGGAAAAACCCGGGCAAAGTCGACGTAGTCCTCGACGACGATGTTCGGCTGCGGATACCGCCGCCGTAGAGCTTCGGTTCCCACACCTCCAGTTGCCACCACAATGCGGGAGTCCGTGTCCTTTAGCGCGTCGATGGTGGGGATTATCAGTTTGGCCGGATCCCTGTTGTCAACGGTCCCTTGGGTGACGACGACGGTCCGGCGGTAGGTCCGCTGCGCCGCCGTCGGCTGCTGGGCGTCCGCGGCGGGAGCGGTGGCCGGCGCGGTCGCGGTCACCGGGCCGACGGCGGCTCCCGCACGGTGCGGCAACAGGGCGCCGACGTAGTGGACTTTCGGGTTGATGTTCCGCCGCGGGAAGTCCAAGGACGCGGTGCCGGTCTGGATGATCGCATCGGACCACCGATAGGGCTCGTCAGTGATGGGGTGGCCCCGTTCGGTGCGGAGACCGTAGCCGTGCAGCTGCCGGACATAGCTGGCCCGCGCAGGCTTGGTCACGAACTGGTCCGAAACCAGCCGCGCACCGGCATGGAGGGCCTTGTCGACCCGGTTCCGTGCCGGGGCGAAGCCGAAGAACATCGGGGGCACGAGCGGATCGCTTTCCATATTGCCGATAGGGACGAAGCTGACCACTGTCTTGCCCAGGACGACGGCCACAAGCCGCTGGATAAACATGGTGTTGTCCATAACGACGACCTCGAATGGAAAGCGCCGGTGCACGTCCCTGATGTCTTCGAAGAAGTTGGTGACGTTGCTGGCAAAGATCCTTTCGCCGTCGAACCGGATGGCCATCGGTCCCTTGAGTTTCGCGCGCTGCGGGTAGAGCTCGTTGAGGTTGTCCCCGGTGTGCTCAATCGCGCGGTCGAACGGGTAGTGCGGGATGCCCAGCTGGTCCAGTCTGCCGGCGAGCGTGCGGCCCGTGTACCAGCCGACCTCGTGGCCCTCGTCCTTCAAACGGACGCCGATGCCGGTCAGGGGATTGAAGTGTCCGGCGATGGCCTGGCTCGCCAGCAAAACTTTCATGCCTGAGTTTAGGCGTCGAGCTTGGTCAGCGGGGCGTACCGGAGCAGGAGCCGTTTTTCGCCGATGCTGAACTTCACCTTAGCGACCATTTTGTCCCCCGCGCCCTCGACGGCCAGCACGGTGCCGTTGCCGAAGCTCGTGTGGTTGACCTTGTCGCCCACGCTGACGGCGACGATTTCCTTCTGCGGCTGCACGCGGTTCTTGGCGATGGCGGCGGGAACGTCGGCGTTGAAGCCGGCGGTCGGGCTGGCCTCGGCTCCGCGCGCCGTGCCGGCTCCCCAGAAGGATCCGCCGTACCGGCTGGAGCCGATGGAGGCGCCGCCGCCCCAGCCGCCGGTCTGGCGGGTGGAGCCTTCGCGCTTCCACTCGACCAGCTCGGCGGGGATTTCCTCGATGAACTGGCTGGCGGGGTTGTACTGGCTCTGGCCCCACATGCTGCGCACCTCGGAGCGGGTCAGGTAGAGACGTTTCCGTGCCCGGGTCAGGCCCACGTAGGCCAGCCGGCGTTCCTCGGCGAGCTCTTTCGGGTCGGTGGCGGAGCGCTGGTGCGGGAACAGTCCGTGCTCCATGCCGGTCAGGAACACCACCGGGAACTCCAGCCCCTTGGCGGTGTGCAGGGTCATCAGGGTGACGACGCCGAGCCGCTTGGCTTCGGCGACGGCGGCGGCCAGCTGGTCGGGGGACCCCGCCGGGGCGTCGGGGATCTGGTCGGCGTCGGCGACGAGGGAGACCCCCTCCAGGAAGGCGCCGAGGGAACCCTCGGGGTTATCGCGCTCGTATTCACGCACGACGGCGACGAGTTCCGCGAGGTTCTCCACCCGGGACTCGTCCTGCGGGTCGGTGCTGGACCGAAGGGTGGCGAGATAGCCGGTCTGTTCCAGGACGGCTTCCAGGGCAGCGGCCGCGCCGGAGCCGGAGGCCACCTCGGCGAGGTCGTCGAGGAGTTTCACGAAGCCCAGCACGGCGTTGACGGAACGGGTGGCCATGCCAGGGGCCTCGTCGGCGCGGCGGGCGGCGGCCATAAACGAGATCCGGTCGCGTTGCGCGAGGGAGGCTACGGCGCCCTCGGCCCGGTCGCCGATGCCGCGTTTGGGCTCGTTCAGGATGCGGCGCAGGTTGACGTCGTCGTCCGGGTTGACCAGGACCCGCAGGTAGGCGAGCGCGTCCTTGATTTCCTTGCGCTCGTAGAACCGGGTGCCGCCGACCACCTTGTACGGCAGTCCGACGCGGACCAGGACATCCTCGATCGAGCGGGACTGGGCGTTGGTGCGGTAGAAGATCGCGACGTCGCCGGGGCGCAGATCGCCCTCGTCCTGTAGTCGGTCGATTTCCTTGGCGATGAACTGGGCCTCGTCGTGCTCGTTCTCGCCGACATAGCCGACGATCTTCTCGCCGTCGCCTTCCGCGGTCCACAGCCGTTTCTCCGGCCGGTTGGGGTTGCGGGAGATCACCGAGTTGGCGGCGCTGAGGATGGTCTGGGTGGAGCGGTAGTTCTGCTCGAGCTTGATGGTGCGAGCGTCCGGGTAGTCCTTCTCGAACTCCACAATGTTGCGGATGTCGGCGCCGCGGAAGGCGTAGATGGACTGGTCCGAGTCGCCGACGACGGTCAGCTCGGCCGCGCCGGGCCCTTCCCCGACGATCTCGCGCACCAGCGCGTACTGGGCGTGGTTGGTGTCCTGGTATTCGTCGACGAGAACGTGCCGGAAACGGCGGCGGTAGGACTCGGCAAGCGCAGGGAAGGCGCGGAACATGTAGACCGTCTCGGCGATCAGATCATCGAAGTCCATGGCGTTGGCCTGGCGCAGCCGCTGCGTGTAGCCCTTGAAAACCTCGGCGACGGACTGTTCGAAGGGGTCGTTGTGGTTGGCGCTGGAGGAGTAGCTGTCCGCATCGATCAGTTCATTCTTGAGCGCGGAAATCTTGTGCTGGATCGCCTTGGGGGCGATGCGCTTCGGATCGATGTCCAGGTTCTTGGCCACGAGTGTGATGAGGCGCAGCGAGTCAGCGGAGTCGTAGATGGAGAAGTTGGAGTTCAGGCCGACGTTTTTGGCTTCGCGGCGCAGGATCCGGACGCAGGAGGAGTGGAAGGTGGAGACCCACATGGTCTTGGCCCGGGGGCCGACGAGGGCTTCGACCCGCTCCCGCATTTCGGCGGCAGCCTTGTTGGTGAAGGTGATGGCCAGGATCTCGCCGTGGTGCGCGCGCCGCGTGGCGATCAGGTAGCCGATCCGGTTGCTGAGCACCCGGGTCTTGCCCGAGCCGGCGCCGGCGACGATCAGCAGGGCGCTGCCGGCGTGCTTGACGGCCTCTTCCTGCTGCGGGTTCAGTCCCTCGAGCAGTTCAGCCGCGCCCGGGAGCCGGTGGTGGTCCGCGTCCGCTGCCGGGTTGTGCCCGTGGACGCCGTGGGGCTCGGGACTTCCCGCGGCGTGCAGGGTCGCAGTCCCCGTTCCCGCGGGCGTTTTCATGCTCGCCGCCGTCTTCGTGGCAGCTTGGAAGGGTCCGTCGGCGTAGGGGTCAAACAACATATCCATGGTGTTAACAAGTCTAGGCGGTGCCACTGACACCGGCGTCCGCCCCGTCGGGACATGCCCTCCCCTGCCCGCGGCCACTGGACATAATGCCAATATGCGCATGCCCCGCCACCAACAATGGGCATGTCCCCCGGCCCTCACAGCGCCCCGCGTCCGGACATGCCCTCCCCTGCCCGCGGCCACTGGACATAATGCCAGTATGTCCATCCCCCGCCACCAACAATGGGCATGTCCCCCGGCCCTCACAGCGCCCGCGTCCGGACATGCCCTCCCCTGCCCGGGGCCACTGGACATAATGCCAGTATGTCCATGCCCCGCCACCAACAATGGGCATGTCCCCCGGCCCTCACAGCGCCCCGCGTCCGGACATGCCCTCCCCTGCCCGGGGCCACTGGACATAATGCCAGTATGTCCATCCCCCGCCACCAACAATGGGCATGTCCCCCGGCGGGGGGGGTCTCCGCCCGGATCTACCCCGCGGAGCCGGATTCCAGGGCGGCGCGGAGTTCCCGGACCGCCGTCGCGCCCCCGGCGACGAACCAGTCGAGTCCGTTGACCCGGACGACGTCGGTGGCGCCGCCGGCCGCACGGACAATCGCCTGGCCCGGCAGCCAGTCCCATTCCGGGCAGCTGTGCTGGAACCAGCAGCCCAGTCCACCGTCGGCCACCCGGCTGAGGTCGCAGGACCCGGAGCCGAACATGCGCAGCGCGGCGGCCGAGGTCGCGGCGGCGTGCCAGGGCATGGCGCACATCGGGTCGGCGAGCCAGGTGGGGTGGATGTAGGTCGCGGCGCCAAGTTCGGCTAACGGAGTGTTTGAACGACCGCCTGTGATGCCGTCCGGCCCGAACGTGGTCAGGCGTTCGCTATTAAGCGTGGAGGGGCGGTCTGTTCCGCCGAGCCAGAGCTTGTCCTCCTCCGGCTGGTAGATCCCGCCGAGCAACACTCCGGAGGAGTCCTTGAGCGCAATGGCCGAGCACCAGTACGTGGAGCCGTGCAGGAAGTTGTAGGTCCCGTCGACGGGGTCGATCACCCAGGTCCTGCCGCTGGTGCCTGCCACGGAGGCGCCCTCTTCGCCGAGGATGCCGTCGTCGGGCCGGCAGCGCTGAAGCTGTTCGAGCACGTAGGCCTCGGCCGCGTGGTCCGCGGCGGTGACGACGTCGGAAACGGATGTCTTTTGCCGGCCTTCCAGCCCGGCCTGCCGCATGAGCAGTGCCAGGGTCCCGGCCTCGCGCGCGAGAGCCTCGGCCAGCTGATAGTCGTCCAGGGCGGGGTTGAGTTCAGCGGTGCTGTGCCGGCCGAGCCGGTGCTTTCCTAGTTCGGTCACGCCCTCCAGCCTATCGGCGCCCACCGGCAGTGAACAGGCGGCAGTCCGACCGGCGCTCGGACCGCGCCGGCCTCCCGGTCGGGACGGGCGATAATGGTGCCATGGCCAAGACACCCGCACAGCGAATGAAAAAGCACGGCGCCAACGCCGTCGTCCCCCAGCACCAGCTGCCGTCGGTGATCAACCCCAGCACCAGCCGGACCCCGCAGAAGGCGCAGAACAACAGCAACCTGATTTTGATAGCCGGTGTCGTGGTGAGCCTGTTCCTGTTCTGGTACGTCCACCTACTCACCCTGAACCAGCTCACCCAGCTCAGCGGCGGCCTGGCCATGCCCGACTCCCTGGTCGGGGGCTTCGACCTAGGCTTTGTGGAGCAACTGCGCCTCGCGATGGACGAGGCGGCCCGCGGCCAGCTCAACTACGTTCACAAAACGGCCGGCACCCTCTTCCCGCTGATCTTCGGCTTCACATGGCTGCTGCTCATCGGTACGAACGTGGCACGCAAGGCGTTGCGCTGGGGGCTGTGGGCTGTCCCCCTGCTGTTCGCCGCCGTCCGGCTGTGGGGCAACGCGGCCATTGACTCGATGATGTCCGCGGAAACGGTCGACGCCGGCCAGGTTGCCCTGGCCTCGGGGCTCACCACCGCAGGCTGGGTGCTGCTGGTGCTGAGCCTGGTGGCTGGCGGCGCAGCGGTATTCCTGGGCCGCAAGCGGGCACCGGCCGCGGCTCCCACCGCGGGACATGCCCAGTCCTAGGCACGGCCACCGGACACAATCCTGCTATGTCCATCCGCCGCGGCTTTCGGAGAGGATGCTCAGCGCGGGGCACAGGAAACGGGCGGGCAGTGTTATCCAGCCGGGCTCATACGTCGGCTGTCAGGTACTCCCGGGCCTGGTCCGCACGCTGCTTTGCACCGGCAGCCTCAAAATAGATTGCAGCCTTCAGCAGGTTCCGGTCTGCTACCGGCCTGTCGCCAAGCGCCTTCTGTGCCCGTCCCAGCAATAGGCAGGCTTCCCCCAAAGTGTGTGGCTGGAGCACGTCTTCACGCTCGCAGACATCGTCCAGTAGCTCGACAGCCGTTGCCGGATCCCCGGCCAGAAAGTTCCAGTGGCCGCGGTTCAACTTCTGCAACAGAACGTTCTCCTCGCTTCCGCCGATGACGTCAGTGGCCAATTCGGCTCGTTCGATACACCGAAGGGTGGCCGAATCGGCGACATCTGCGGCCAGCCGCATCGCCGCGGACGCATTGTTGAATCTAGCCCAAACCTCCAGATTCCTTCCCGGCGAAAGAGTGCCAGCTGCCAAGTCATGGAACCGCAGGCCTTCATCAATCCTGCTGTTGAGAAATGCCACATTGCCAATGGCCCAGTAAACATTTCCCAACAACTGATCATCGACTTCAGGCGAGATCACGCTGGCCAGATTAAGACTTACGGTCCAGGCCTCGTCCAGCCTGCCGCTTTCTCCTAGCGCAGCGATCAGAGCCAGGCTGGCCGTGACACTTACCTCGTCGTCAGCGTCATCGGCCATTAGATCAGCGGCCGCCCTCGCTTCTTCAGCAGCTTTTTCGAGCATCCCCGCACCCTGCCACGCCTTGGACAAAAGAATTCTCACCCTCGCCTGCAGCCGTGCCCCGGCGGGGAGCGGTTGGCCTATCAGTGCTGTAGCGACGCCGGCGCACTCCTCGAACTGTCCGGCGGCAAGAAGGCTTTCCGCTTGGAAGAAAGTCATGTTCCACCACGATTCGGTGTCCCCGGCGTCAAGAGCAATTTCCGCAGCACTGCGAGCACTGCTGGCAGCCTCGATAAACCCATGGTTGGCCCAATGGTCCCGCGCCTGCAGCTCAGCGGTGACATAGGAGGGAGAGACGGCGTTTTGTTGCATAACTCAATTATCCGTTGCCACAGGGGACAAAAAGTACCAAGGGTGCAAGCATTTCCCGCGCAGTATTGCCACAGGAAATGCTCAGGTTCGCGCGAATAACACAGCTTTTCCGGGTCCGGCGGAAATTGTTGTCCTTCGGCGTGTCTTATGCCCCTATACTGAACTTGCACCACATGAGTCACATCAGCCTCTTACGTATCAGGAGCTCCCAATGAAGAAAACCCTCGCAACTTTCCTCGTCGTCGGCGCACTTGCCGTGGCGGGCTTTTCCGCAACGGCCGCAATCTCTGCAAGCGGTGACAACTCGGGACAGACTCCGGTTGCAGCTCCGCAGTGGTGGCCGAATTCCACTCCCAAGTACTAAGGGAGACGGACCGAACGGCGGGTACAGGAAGGCGACTTCCGGTACCCGCCGTTATTGCTTAACACCCGCGGACAAAGGCCTGAACAGGGCAAGGGGGGCGCGACTGCGCCTACGCGCCCGGCGCCGCCGGACTAATCAGCGCCTCGATCTGCGCCGCTGGCACGGGCCGGCTGAAGTAGTAGCCTTGCCCGCTCGCGCAGCCCAGCCGGACCAGTTCGGCGGCCTGCTCAGCTGTCTCGATACCCTCGGCAACAGCCTTGAGCCCGCAGGCGTCGATGAGATGAAGCACCGCCGCGACGAAGTTACTCTGCTCCTGGTCCGATCCCAGCCCGGAGATCAGGCTCTTGTCGATCTTGACCACGTTGACCGGCAGTTTCCGCAGGTAGCTGATGGATGAATAGCCGGTGCCAAAGTCATCGATTTCGAGCTGCACGCCCAGGCGCCGCAGCCCGCTCAGGGAGTACTGGTCCACGTCCCCGCCGTTGACGGCCATGGACTCTGTGAGTTCGACAATAAGGTTGGCGGCGTCCACGCCGGTTTCCCGTAGGATGTCGCGGACGTGATCGATCAAGTCGAGGTTCTGCAGCTCGGTCGTTGAGATGTTGACGCGGACATTGAAGCTGTCGTCCACGTTCAGCTCCTGCTGCCAACGCCGCAGTTGGCGCACAGCGTTCTGGAGAACCCAGTGGCCCAGATCCACGATCATCCCGGTCTCTTCAGCCAGCGGGATGAACGAATCGGGCATCAGCAGGCCGCGCTCCGGATGGTTCCAGCGCACCAGCGCCTCAACGCCTTCGATCCTGCCGGTCGCAAGTTCCACCACCGGCTGGTAGTGCAGGGTGAGCTGGTCCTGGCGGATCGCCTCACGCAGTTCGGTGATCATGACGCTCTGGAGCCTGCGGGCATAGAGCAGCGCCGGCTCGAACACCTTGATGCTGCTGTGCGGCTGGGCTTTGGCGGCGTACATCGCCGTGTCCGCTTCCATGACCAGATCGTCGACTGACTGCCCAGGCTCCGCGACCCGCAGACCGATGCTGGTGCCGCAGGTAATGCGCAGGTCCCCGATTTCCAGGCCCTCGCCGAGGGCCTTGAGGATCCTGTTGGCGACCCGGCGGGCCCTCACCAGGTTGGACTTCGGCAGCATGACGGCAAACTCGTCGCCGCCGAGACGCGCGACCGTGTCCGTGTCGCGGACGGCCTGCTGCAGCCGCCGCGAGATCACCCGGAGGACGTCGTCGCCGGCGCTGTGGCCCAGGGTGTCGTTGATGCCTTTGAAGGAGTCGAGATCGAGGACCAGCAGTGCCGGCGGCAGTTCGCCCCGGCTCGTCTCCGCAAGGGCGTGGCTCAGGACCGAGTTGAGCGCGGTCCGGTTGGCAAGCTGGGTCAGCGGGTCGGTCAGCGCCATCCGTTCGAGCTCGACCTGGGCTTCGCGCAGCATCGCCGTCCGGCTTTCGACGCGTTCCTCGAGTTCCTGGTAAATCGTCTGCAGGTCATCTGCCATCAGGTTGATCCCGGCGATGACCGCGGCGACGTCGTCCCTGGCACCGGAGTGCGGAATCCGGGTCGTCAGATCGCCGCCTGCGATCCGGACGATGCCTTCGACGAGGGCGTGCAGCCTGGGGTCCGGCGGATCAGTGTTCACTCGTGTAGTGCCCTAACCAGTCGATAGCCTCAGCCTCGGACAGAAAAAACTGCGCCGGGATGGTTTCGGTCTTCGACCGCAGCAGGTAGTGCGCGATCACGCGGTCGACGGGGCTTTCACCCACGAGGGCAAAGGCGGAGGCCGCGATCGAGGTGCTGTAGACGTGCCGGGCCTCGACACTGACACCCACCACGCCCGTGATGACCAGCAGCACGGGCACACGCCGGCCGTTGGCCAGGGCCCGGACCGCTGCCCCGGCGACGCGGGCCTCGGGACCCTCGATTTCCTCGTTGGCGGGAAGCGCGACTTCGATGATGCCGCCCTCGCGCAGGCGAACGCCGATCGGAACACGCCCGAGGGTCGTCAGTCCGGCGTCGTGACCGGCTACGTGCGCAACGGCAGGCTCTGCAGTGATGAGTTCGCCGGGTCCGGCTGTGGCCTCGATTGTCACCGGAACTCCGCCCAGCGGCAGGCCGGCACAACCAGAATGCCGGCGCGGCCGGGGCGGTCGTGGCGGGCATCGACATCGTCAAGGCCCGCGAAGGCTGTCGCTGCATTACAACGCCGCAAGACTCGCTGATCAGACATTCGTCCCCATTTGACTCCACAATCGGCCATTCGCCATGCGCTGGAGTCAGGACGCGCATGCTGCACCGGAATATTCCGGTGAATGCCCTCATGATAATCCAAGGTGCGCCTCCCCTGAGACATAAGACACCCCCGCACCGCTGTGCCCCTCAGATCAGGACCCTTGTGGCAGTCAGCGCACGGCTCCGCCGGCCCCGCCGGTTTGCCCGGATTGCCCGGCCTGCCCCGCCTGCCCGGCCTGCTCGGTCCGCGCGGCCTTCCGCACGCTGCGTTCCCTCCCCACCCGCTGGGCGACCACCAGCCCGACGGCGGCCGCGCCGATCGTGATGGGGTAGCCCATCAGCCGTTCCAGGCTCCCGGGCTCCGGCACGTCCATCCCGGTCACGCCGCCCGCAATCAGCGCCCCGATGGACACCGCGCCGCAGGCCAGGATGGGCCAGCTCAGCGGTGTCTGCCGCAGCCAGAGCCAGCCCAGCAGCACCAGCGCCAGGCCACCGGCGGCGAAGTACAGGATGGCTCCCACCGCGTGCCACACGGAGCGGGCGTCCTCGGGGATCAGCCCCACCAGGACGGTCCCGGCACCGGCGGCGGCCGTGAGGGCGCGCGCGGCGATGGCGGCCGCCCACGTGACCCGGCTGGACGGTGCCAGCGCGACCCGGGCGCCGGGCCGCGCCGCCGTGCACAGTAGCGCCGTACCGAGCAGCAGCGCGCCGACCATCATGCCGATGCCCTGGACCACAAATGAGGCGTTCATCAGCACGTGCGCCGGCGAGCAGACGTCCCGGCCGTCGAAAACACCGCAGCCCACGGCGCCCAGGTCGCTGATGAACCCGGTCCGCCGGCTGTACGGCTGCTGCCCCGCCCACGCCCCGATCACGGCGGCCTCCGCCACAAAATACTGCAGCACGCTGAGCAGCGCCAGCGCGCCGGCATAGAACCCGGTGGAGGGCAGGGCAGGGATGTAGATGATGTCCTTGGACGGCGAGTCGGCTGCGGCGGTCATGCCAAGAGCGTAGTACGGCCCCTCACCTTGTATGCTTAGATCCGTGTCCGAACGGGCCGGCCCGCGGCCGTCCAGCACGGACACCCGCCCTCGTAGCTCAGTGGATAGAGCACGGCTCTCCTAAAGCCGGTGTCGTTGGTTCGATTCCAATCGAGGGCACTTGAACCCCCAGTCCCCGGACGCCGCTCCGGACTTCGACCTCCGCGCCTACCTGCTGGGCAGCTGGGTGGTGGAACGAACCCTGCTGGACAGGTCCACCGGCACCCTGGGAACCTTCACCGGCGTCGTCCGCTTTACCGCAACGGACGACGACGGCGGCCTCCGCTTCCGCGAAGAGGGCACCGTTTCCTGGGCGTCCGTCCCCGGCGGACCGGCCGGCACCCCGTTCACCGGGCCGGCCAGCCGGGAGTACCTGCTCCGGCCCACAGGGGCCGCGGACACGCTGGACATGCTCTTCCCCGACGGCCGGCCGTTCCACCGAATGGGCTTCGGCCCGCGGAGCAGCCAGGACCAGCACTGGTGCGACCCCGATATTTACCGCGTGAGCTACACCAGAGCAGGCCCGGACGAATTCCGTTACCAGTGGGATGTCACCGGCCCGGCCAAGGACCAGCAGCTCACCTCGGTCCTGCGCCGCACTCCGGCGGCCGCGGCATGAACCCGCTCATTGTGGTCTCCGCGGTCTGTGTCTTCGACGAGGCGGGACGCCTGCTGACCGTCCGCAAACGCGGCACGGACAAGTTCATGCATCCCGGCGGCAAACCCGAGTCGGGCGAGAGCGCCGCGCAGACGGCCGCACGGGAGTTGGCGGAAGAAGTCGGGATCGTGCTCGCGGCCGAAGAGCTCGTGCTCCTCGGCACCTGGTTCGCTGACGCCGCCAATGAGGCCGCGACGCAGATCCGGGCCACGGTCTTCACGGCCCCGGGGGTCTGGAATGCCCGTCCCTCGGCGGAGATCGCCGAGATCCGCTGGCTGGACCTGGCCGCGGAGCTGCCGGACGATCTCGCCCCGCTGCTCACCGACCACGTCCTGCCCGCCCTCGGGGCCCAGCCGGGCTAGTGCCCCGGAACGGCCTCTTCCGCCACGGCGCTGGCCTCGGCGAACTGGGTCCGGTAGAGCTCCGCGTAGCGGCCCTCGGCGGCCAGCAGCTCGGTATGCGTTCCGCGCTCCACGATCCTGCCGTCCTCCACCACCAGGATGGCGTCGGCGGCCCGGATGGTCGACAGCCGGTGGGCGATCACGACGGCGGTGCGCCCCTCGAGCGCGGCGCCAAGGGCCCCCTGGACGGCGGCTTCGTTGGTGGAGTCCAGGGCCGCGGTGGCCTCGTCCAGGATCACGACGCGCGGCTGGGCAATGAGCAGGCGGGCGATGGTGAGGCGCTGGCGTTCGCCGCCCGAGAGGCGGTAGCCGCGCTCCCCCACGACAGTGTCCAGGCCGTCCGGGAGCGAGCGGATCATGCCTTCCAGCCGGGCCTGGCGCAACACATCCCACATCAGCTCGTCACTGGCGTCCGGGCGGGCCAGGCGCAGGTTGGAGGCGATGCTCTCGTGGAACAGGTGTCCGTCCTGCGTCACCATGCCGAGGGTGTGCCGCATGGAATCGAAGGTCAGGTCACGGACATCCACCCCGGTCCCGGGCACGGCGCCGCCGAAGCGGACCGCGCCGGAATCGACGTCGTACAGGCGCGACAGCAGCTGCGCGATCGTGGACTTGCCGGCGCCCGAGGAGCCCACGAGGGCGACCGTCTGGCCGGGTTCGACCCGGAAGCTGATGCCGTGCAGCACCTCTTCGCCGCCGCGGGTGTCGAGGGTGGACACGTCCTCCAGCGAGGCCAGCGAGACCTTGTCCGCCGAGGGGTAGGAGAAGCGGACGTCGTCGAACTCCACGGACAGCGGGCCGGCCGGCGAGGAGACGGCGTCGGGTTTCTGCTGGATGAGCGGCTTGAGGTCCAGGATCTCGAACACCCGCTCGAAGCTGACCAGGGCGCTCATGATCTCGACCCGGGCGTTGGAGAGCGCGGTGAGCGGCGCATAGAGGCGGGTGAGCAGCAGGGCCAGCACGACGACGTCGCCCGCGGCCAGCTGCCCCTGCAGCGCCAGGAAGCCGCCGAGTCCGTAGACCAGGGCCAGGGCCAGCGCCGAGACGAGCGTCAGGGCGGTCACGAAGGTGAACTGCAGCATGGCAGTGCGGATGCCGATGTCCCGCACGCGCCCGGCGCGGACCGCGAATTCCCGGGATTCCTCGTCGGGGCGGCCGAAGAGCTTCACCAGGGTGGCGCCCGGGGCGGAGAAGCGTTCCGTCATCTGGGTGCCCATGGACGCGTTGTGTTCGGCGGCTTCCCGGCGCAGGTCGGCCAGCTTGGAGCCCATCCGGCGGGCCGGGATCAGGAAGATCGGCAGCAGGATCATGGCGAGCACGGTGATGAGCCAGGACTTCCCCAGCATCACCACGAGGGTCAGGGCGAGGGCCACGACGTTGCTGACGACCCCGGACAGCGTCCCGGCGAAGGCCGACTGGGCGCCGATCACGTCGTTGTTCAGCCTGCTCACCAGCGCCCCGGTGCGGGTCCGCGTGAAGAACGCGATCGGCATCTTCTGCACGTGGTCGAAGACCTTGGTGCGCAGGTCCACGATCACGCCTTCGCCGATGGTGGAGGACAGCCAGCGCGTGACGAGTCCCAGCCCGGCTTCGGCGACCGCCACAATGGCGATCAGCACGGCCAGCCAGACCACGACGTCGGTGGCCGCGCCGGCGATGATCGCGTCCACCACCTGGCCGGCCAGCACCGGGGTGGCGACGGCCAGCACGGCCATCACGATCGAGAGCAGCACGAAGGCGATCAGCTTGCCCTTGTGCGGACGGGCGAAGCTGAACACACGCTTGAGCGTTTCCTTGGAGAACGGCTTGGAGCCGCTCGAGGCGCGGGTGATGTTGTAAAGGGAGCTCCAGGCCACCCGGTCCATGCTCATGTGTTGGTGCCTTTCGGGGCCGTGTGGCCCAGGAGCTCGGTGACGACGCCGGTGTCCACGTTCCAGCGCGCGTCAAGGCGCACGTTTTCCAGCAGCCTGCGGTCGTGGGTGACCAGCAGCAGGGCGCCGTCATAGCCTTCGAGGGCTTCCTCAAGCTGTTCGATGGCCGGAAGATCCAGGTGGTTGGTGGGCTCGTCGAGCACCAGCAGGTTCACGCCGCGGGCCTGCAGCAGGGCCAGCGCGGCCCGGGTCCGCTCCCCCGGCGACAGCGAGTCCACTGGGCGGGAGGTGTGGTCTGCCTTGAGGCCGAATTTGGCCAACAGGGTCCGGACTTCAGCCGGCGTCTGGTCCGTGAGCACGGCCTCGACGGCGTCGGCCAGTTTCAGCGGCCCGGCCAGCAGTCCGCGGGCCTGGTCGATCTCGCCCACGGCCACGGAGGCGCCCATGGAGGCGTCGCCGGAATCGGGCCGCTGGATGCCCAGCAGCAGGCGGAGCAGGGTGGACTTGCCGGCCCCGTTGGGGCCGGTAATGCCGATCCGCTCGCCGGCGTTGAGCTGCAGGTTCACCGGCCCCAGGGTGAAGTCCCCCTGGCGGACGACGGCGTCGCGGAGCGTCGCCACGACGGCGCTCGAACGCGGTGCTTGGCCGATGCTGAACTGCAGCTGCCATTCCTTGCGGGGTTCGTCGACCTCGTCCAGCCGGGCGATGCGGGATTCCATTTGGCGGACCTTCTGGCCCTGCTTTTCGGAGGACTCCGTGCTGGCCGCGCGCCGGATCTTGTCGTTGTCCGGGTTCTTTTTCATGGCGTTGCGAACACCCTGGGAGCTCCACTCGCGCTGGGTGCGGGCGCGGGAGACAAGATCGGCCTTGGTGTTGGCGAACTCTTCGTACCGTTCCCGGGCATGCCGGCGCGCCACGGCCCGCTCCTCAAGGTAGGCCTCGTAGCCGCCGTCGTAGACGGCCACGGAGTTTTGCGCGAGGTCGAGCTCCACGATGGTGGTCACGCAGCGGGCGAGGAACTCGCGGTCGTGGGAAACCAGCACGACGCCGCCCCGGAGTCCCTGCACGAAGGCCTCGAGTTTGGCCAGTCCGTTGAGGTCCAGGTCGTTCGTGGGTTCGTCCAGGAGCACGATGTCGAAGCGGCTGAGCAGCAGCGCCGCGAGCGCCACGCGGGCAGCCTGTCCGCCGGAGAGTCCGGTCATTTCGGCGTCCTGGCCCACCTCGAGGCCGAGGTCTGCCAGGACGGCCGGGATGCGGTCGTCCAGGTCCGCGGCGCCGGAGGCCATCCAGCGGTCGAAGGCGAGGGAGTAGTCGTCGTCGGACCCGGGGGCGCCGCTGCCCAGGGCGTCCGCTGCGGACTCCATGTCCAGGGTGGCCTGCGCGCAGCCGGTGCGCCGCGCGATGTATCCGGCCACCGTCTCGCCGGCGATCCGTTCGTGTTCCTGGGGCAGCCAGCCGACGAAGGCATCTGCCGGGGCAAGGCTGATGGTGCCTTCCTGCGGCTGGTCGACGCCGGCCAGGAGCCGGAGCAGGGTGGATTTGCCGGCTCCGTTGGCGCCCACGACGCCGACGACGTCGCCGGGCGCGACGGTCAGGGAGAGTTTGGAAAAGAGTGTGCGGTGGTCGTGACCACCGGAGAGGTCCTTGGCAACAAGGGTTGCAGTCATTGGTCCATTCTCTCACCGCGGCCCACAGCAGCAGGCCACAGGCGTTCCGGGCGGCCACTGGCCGCCGGGCGTAAGAGAACCCGCCGGTCCGGACTTGGGGGGTGTACGGACCAGCGGGTTCGAGCATTTAGCATAGTTGAATCAGCAGCTGGCGTAAAATCAACACAGTCACCGCTCCACCGAACTTGAGAAGCCGCACGTCCATTCGACTCTGCAGGAAGCCGTAGATGCCCTTACCCGCCAAGGCGTTTCAACACTGGCTCCATGTCGTTGCTCCCAACGCGAGCACAGCAGACATCTGCAGGATCTCGGGGATTAAGCGCACCACGCTCGCCCAGCAGCTGGTGCGCGGAAAGGTCGCGGAATCCACGCTCGTCAGCATCAGCCGGGCCCTGAAACGCAGCCCGTTGGCAGACCTTGCCTCGTTCGACAGCTATGCGGATCTTGCCGGGCGGCCGCAGCCGCCGACTCCCGCCGAACTCGTCAGCCAGATTGCCACCATGGATCTGCTGCGGGCCGTCATTTCCCGTTCGGCCCCGGCGTACGGCGGCTACGGTGACGACGGCAGTGCGTTGACGCCGGCGCTCGGCCCCGCGCCGCACGCCACCTCGGTCCGGAACTGGGTGGACGCGGTCGACGACGGCGAATTGCGGCACCGGGTGTCGGACGCCACCGGGGTCGCGCCGCAGAACTATTCGGCCCAGTTGACTGCCAACCGGCTCTCGCCGGAGTTGGCGGTCGCGACAGCCCGCGCCGCTGGCGTAGGCCTCACGGGCGGACTCGTCGCCACGGGCTTGGTAACAGAAGCCGAGGCCGACTGGCCGGCCGAGGCCAAGCAGGGCGCCCTGGATGCCCTGTCCGATGGCGAACTCACGGCCCTGGCCGGCGAGCGGTTGCAGGCCCTCGGTAAAACGCTGCGCCGCCAGGAGCATGAAAACGAACAGACAAAGAAGATATGGGAGAACCTCGGATGATCGCGGGCCTGCAGTGGACCACTTTGGCGGTCTGCGCTCTCGTCGCGATCGCCCGGATTCCGAGTGCCGTCCGGGGTGAGAACAGGTCCATTTGCGGCGTTTTCGCGCTGTCAAGCCTGGCCATCCTGCTCAGCATCGACGTGTGCTACCTGACCATCGATGCGTGGCTCGGAGCCGAGAACTACACGAACCTGTTTCTCCGCTTCGTCGTCTACGGGACGGTGCTCCTGGCGGGCTACCGGATCGCCAAAGCCTTCGATGCACGCAATAGCATTCGCCTCATCGTTGGCCCCGTGGGGAAGGCGGTTCTCACCGTCGTCGGCATCGCGACCGTGGCCCTCTTCTTCTGGGCCGACACCACCGGATCGGTGACGGGACTGGCGACCCTGCCCGCCAGAAGCCCGGAGAATGCGATGCTCATCGAATCGTATGCGGCGGCCGGCCGGCTGTATCCGTCGTTCGTCGCAGTGTGCATTCTGCCCGCAACCTACCTGGCCGTCAGCCAGAGGCTCCCCCGGGCCATCCGCGTCGGAGCGCTGCTGCTGACCGTCGCTTTCGCTGCCATGGCCTTGGGCTCCTTGTACCCCTTGATCCCGCCCGAAGTCGGGTATCTGGAAGCCATCATCAACTACACGTCGGTGTTGTGCCTTGCACTGGGGCTCACCTTCGTCTGGATTTCCAGCCTGATGGCAAAGCGCGCCCTGCGCCCTTAAACCAACCTTGACCTCCAGAACCAACTTTTGACCTCCCGCCGCTGCCTTCCAGCGCCGCGGACCGCCGCCGCTCCGCGGATGTTACGGAAGATACGGATATCCCCCAAATGATCACAATCCTGCAGTGGACCACCTTGGCGGTCTGCGCTCTCGCCGCCGTCGTTCGGGTCCCGAGTGCGCTGCGGGGCGAGAACCGGTCGCTGCTCTTCATCTACGCATTCATGACGGTGGCCATCCTTTTGAGTATCGAGGCACCGTACCTGGCCATGGACAGCGTCCTAGGTGGCACGAACGTGGCCAACCTGTTGCTGCGCTTCATCATCTTCGGCACCGTCTTTGCCCTCGGCCTCAGAATTGCCCGGGGTTTCGGAGCGGACGACGCCCTCCGGCTGATTACGGGCCCGCCCGGAATCGTGTTTGTGGGAGCTGCATCGGTGGCGGTGGTGGTGGTCTTCCTGATGATGGATACGGCAGGATCGTCCGCTGGCTTGATCGCGGTGTACGACAGGGATGCCCGCAATGCGGCGCTCGTGGAGTACTACGGAGCCGCCGGACGGCTCTACCCCGCGTACATCACGCTCGCCCTCTTTCCTGCCATGATGAGGGCGGTGCGTAGCGGGATGCCTGGCCTTGTGCGGCTCGGTGCTGCCTTGCTGGCGGGTGGTTCCGTGGCAATTACGCTGAGCCTGCTGTCGCCGGTGATTCCTGCGTCGCTGGCCTACCTACGCTTCGTCTTCAGCTATACCGCCATTTTGTGCCTCGTACTGGGGCTTTTCGTGTTCTGGCTGTCGAGGATTCTGGCCAGAAAGACGCGGAAAGCGCACACTGGCTTGACCGGTTTGTAACTGTGAGCCGCGCTGTGGAGCGACTTGGAGAACCCTCATGAGGGAAACGCTGGAATGGGCGACGCTGCTTGTCTGCTGCGCGGCGCTTCTCCTGCGTGTGCCGGACGCCGTGCGGGGCCGGAACAGGACCGTGTTCGGAATCCTCTTTCTGGGCAGCTTGTGCAGTGTGCTCGCCGTCTCCGTGCTCTACGAGGCGATTGACGGCGCCCTGGGCGGTTGGGACCTCACGAGCCTGATCCTGCGCTATCTCGTCTTCGCAACTGTCCTGCTCGTCGGCCTCCGGGTCACCAGGGGACTCGGCGCTGTCTGGGCACACCAGCTCATTGCCGGAGGAATCGGGCGCTGGGCGCTGGGGCTCGGCTGCCTGGCCGTGACGGTGTCGTTCTTCCTGATGGGCAGCTACGGTTCACCGGCCGGGCTGAACGCGAGGGCCGCGGGCGGCGCAGGGGACGCGGACCTGGCCCCCTTGTTCACGGCGGCCGGCCGCACGTATCCTGCCTTCGTTTCGCTCGTCCTGGTGGCTCCGCTGCTGGCGGCCGTCAGGAGCCGGCTGCCGCGCCTGGTCAGGGCCGGTGCCCTGCTGGTCCTCGTCGGAGCCGCCTTCGCGGCCCTGAGTCTTCCGGCCGCCCTGACGCCGTCCAGTTGGGCCGGTGCGCAGCATTTCGTCAACTACGCGGCGGCCCTGGGCTATGTCGTGGGCCTCGTCGTGTTCTGGTTTTCCGGGCTGATCGCGAGTCCCTCAGGTAACGCTGGGGCAACATTACGTCAGAACCGCGACTAGGCATTCACAAAATCATTAGACCATGAGAGAATCATGAATGTGTGAAAGCGGCATTCGCTTCGTGTACGGGGACAAACCGTGTGGAGCCGAGGCAGCCGCCCAAGCGCCATTGGGGGGATGAGTGGTAGCGGTCCAATTGGACCGCTCCCACTCAGCCTGTTTAACGGCCCGTTCAGCGCACAAACCTCAGCGTCACCAGCTGGAAAGGCCGAAGCGCAAGCTTCGCCGTATCCCCCGCAGGAGTCACGCCCGGTGCCGCCGCGGGCCGCTCCAGCAGGTCCACCGTATGGGCGGCGGTGACGGCAAAGCCGGCCGTCACGGTTCCCGTGGACCTCTCCCCCAGCGATTCGTAGACCCGGACGATCACGTCGCCCGAGCCGTCCTCGGCGAGTTTCACGGCCTCCACCACCAGTGCCGGATTGGAAACCGCAATGAGAGGTTCCACGCCGTGCGCGCCCTTGACCACCCGCGGCGCCAGATTCGTGCGGTATCCCTCTTCGACGGCGTCGGCGATGCTGGCGCCGGGCCGGATGGTGACGTTTAATTCGTGCCGGCCGCGGTCCGCAGCGGGGTCCGGGAACTTGGGCGCACGCAGCAGCGAGAGCCGCACCGTGGTGGTCGTTCCGCCGTCGTCCTCCCGGATATTCCGGGTGACGTCGTGGCCGTACGTGGATGAGTTGGAAACCGCCACCCCGTAGCCGGGCTCGGCGATGTGGATCCACCGGTGCGCGCAGATCTCAAACTTCGCGGTTTCCCAGGAGGTGTTGAGGTGCGTCGGACGGAACACATGCCCGAACTGGGTCTCCGACGCCGAACGGTCCGCCCGGACGTCCAGCGCGAATCCGAGCTTGAGCAGCTTTTCGCGTTCCTGCCAGTCAACCGCCGTCGCGATCGCCAGGGAACCGGCGCCGGCGTCCAGCGATATCCGCTGGGTGACTGCCGAGGATCCCGCCAGCCGCTCCACCACGACGACGGCGTTCCTGCCGCCGGTCTCCACCGTCAGGGAGCGCGCGGCGGTCAGCCGGACGACGTTGCGGCGGTAAAAGGCGTCGATGTCCCAGGCGTCCCATTCGTTGGGCGTGTCCCGGTGTAGCTCCAGCAGGTTCCCGAACTGCCCGGGGGCGATTGCGTCGCGTCCGCTCGCATGGTCGATCAGGGATTCCAGCAGGCCGTCGGCGCTGATGACGGCGCGGATGATCCCGTTGTCCAGGATGTAGCCGCCGCCGGCTTCGGCGACCAGCACTGGCTGCCCGTCGAGGGCCGGCTCGGCCGCGGCCAGCGCGGGGACACCGTGGCGCTCGTGCGGAGCGGCGTTGAGCAGGAAGTCAGTGTCGCCCGCGCCCAGTACCGCCCCGGCGGCGTCGGCGATGATCCCTTCAAGCTGCCGCCCGACGGCGGCGTAGTTCCGCTCGGCGTCCTGGTGCACCCAGGCGATGGAGCTGCCCGGGAGGATGTCGTGAAACTGCTGCAGGAGCACCAATCGCCACAGTCGCTTGAGCTCTGCCGCCGGGTAAGCGAATCCGGCGCGCACGGCGGCAGTGGCGCACCAGAGTTCGGCTTCGCGGAGCAGGTGCTCGCTGCGCCGGTTGCCAAGTTTGGTCTTGGCCTGGCTCGTGTACGTGCCGCGGTGCAGTTCGAGGTACATCTCACCGACCCAGACCGGGAGCGCCTCGTATTCGGCCTCGGCGCGGGTGAAGAAACTGGCGGCAGGGCCGAGTTCCACTTTCGGGGATCCCTCCAGGTCCGCGGTGCGGCGCGCCGCCGCCAGCATCTCCCGGGTGGGCCCGCCGCCGCCGTCGCCGTAGCCGAACGGGACCAGCGAGACAGTGCCCCGGCCGTGGTCCCGGTAGTTCCGTTCGGCGTGGGCGAGTTCCCGGCCGCTGAGTTCGGAGTTGTAGCTATCCACCGGCGGGAAATGCGTGAAGAGCCGGGTGCCGTCGATGCCCTCCCAGTTGAAGGAGTGATGCGGCATCCGGTTGACCTGGTTCCAGGAGATCTTCTGCGTCAGGAACCACTTGCTGCCGGCCGCCTTGACGATCTGCGGCATGGCCGCCGAATAGCCGAAGGTGTCCGGCAGCCAGGCCTCCTGGCATTCCACGCCGAACTCGGCCAGGAAAAAGCTCTTTCCCTCCAGGAACTGGCGGGCCATGGCCTCGCCGCCGGGCATGTTGGTGTCCGATTCGACCCACATGCCGCCCACGGGGACGAACTGGCCGGTCTTGACCTTTTCCCGGATCCGACCGAATAGCTCCGGATACAACTCCTTGATCCAGGCGAGCTGCTGGGCTGAGGAGCAGGAAAACACGAACCCGGGATCCTCGTCCATCAGTGCCACCACATTGGAGAAGGTGCGGGCGCATTTGCGGATGGTTTCGCGGACGGGCCACAGCCAGGCGGAGTCGATGTGCGCGTGTCCGGTGGCGAGCAGGTGGTGGGCGGAGGCGTACGCCGGCCGGGCCAGGACGCCGGTCAGGGCCTCGCGCCCCGCTGCCGCAGTCCCGGGGACGTCGTCGGGATCCATCACGTCGAGCATCCGTTCCAGCGCGCGCAGGATTTCGTGGCGGCGGGGCAGTTCCATCGGCAGTTCGTGCATCAGGCCGCTGAGGGTCCAGATGTCCTGCTGCAGCTCCCAGACGGTCTGGTTGAGTTCTGCGATGACCATCCGGCCCAGCCGGTACTTCGGCTCGTTGCCGGAGGTTGCCTTGTCTCCGTAGGGGGTCGCCGCGAACGTCCACCCCTGCGACAGGTCGGGGTTGGCGGCCGCCTCGACGTAGAAGTCGACGGCCATCCCGCTGCCCAGCAGCTTCAGGGGGATGTACTGGTTCCGCGGGGAGATGGCCTTGACGATCGTCCCGTCCGGCCGCCAGGCGATTCCTTCGCATTGAAACCCGGGGAGGTCACTGCTGAAGCCCAGATCCACAATGACTTCCACCGACGTGTCCGCTGCAGTGCCCCAGGCGTCCGGGACCTGCCCCTGCAGCCGCAGCCACTTGGTGCTCCACGGCCGGCCCCAGGCCGCTCCGTGCTCCTGCGGCGTGAACTGCTTCCGGAGGGCCTCCAGGACCGGGACCGGTTCGTCCGGGACATCCCAGCTGCTCAGGCTGAGCGGCACGCTGCGCGGATAGACCGCTGGGACGATGCGTTCGCGAACAAAGCGGTCCAGCCGGACTTCCGTGAGACGGCGGTCGTCGTGCAATGTGATCCTCTTAGCGCTGCGTGGATGACGCTGAAATGCATCCAATCGATGGATAAAACTTACTTCGCCGCTGGCCCCCAGCCAAGAGGCTGTCAGCGGACGCTGTCCGCCAAGCCTACGGGCACGCTCACGCGGCGGACTCCCGCGTAAACGTTCAGGGATGTGCCGCGGCTGAAGCCGGCCAGCGTCATGCCGCTGGCCTCGGCCAGTTCGACCGCCAGGCTCGACGGCGCGCTGACTGCGGCGAGGACGGGAATGCCGGCCAGGGCGGCCTTCTGCACCAGTTCGAAGGATGCCCGGCCGGAGACCTGGAGCACGGTTCCGCGCAGCGGGAGCATGCCCTCGCGGAGGGCCCAGCCGATGACCTTGTCCACAGCGTTGTGGCGCCCCACGTCCTCACGCAGGCACAGCAGTTCAGCGGAGCCGTCCTCGGAGGTCCGGAACAGGCCGGCGGCGTGCACGCCGCCGGTGATGTCGAAGACCGCCTGGGCTTCCCGCAGCCGGTCCGGCAGGGCCGCGAGCGTGGCCACAGGCACCGTCAGGGGATCATCGGCGGGGCTGAAATGCGAGGACTTGTGCACGGCCTCGATCGAATCCGTGCCGCAGATGCCGCACGAGCTGGAGGTGAACACGTTCCGGCCGGTGTCCGGGCGGACGACGTCGGGCCTCAGCTGGGCTTCCACCACGTTGAACGTCTGGACGCCGTCCTCGTCTTCCCCGGCGCAGAACCGGAGCGAGACGAGCTGGTCGGGGCTCCAGATGACGCCTTCGGAGACAAGGAAGCCCGCCACGAGGTCAAAGTCGTTCCCCGGAGTCCGCATGGTGACGGAGAAGGACAGGCTGCCGATCCGGATCTCGAGCGGCTCCTCCACGGCGAGGACGTCCTCCCGGTGCCGGACCGGGAATTCAAGGGCCTGGGGGGATCCGTCCAGGACATATTTGTGCACCTTGCGGCGCTGAGTAACGCGGCCCATCAGGTACTCCTAACCAACATAACTCCATCATGACAAGCGCTGGGCCGGGTGGCCAGCGCGGGTTTCAGACCGGGCGCTACCCCAGCAGTTCGCTCCAGTCCACGGGCCCGCCGGTACCGGCGGGCTTCCGGGCGGGCCGTTTGGGGGCGGGCTTGTCTTTGGGTCCCGCCAGCTCCGGGAGGGGCGTGCCCCAGGGCAGGGTGAAGGCCGGGACTGTTTCCCCCAGCTGGACTCCATGCGGAGGGACCACCAGGACGCCGTCGGCCGCGGCCAGGCCGCGCATCATTCCCGGCCCGGTGTGCTGCGCCGGAGACGCCATGCCGTAGAGGAGCCGGAAGGGCATCAGCCGGGTCCGGCCGGGGTCAGGGTCGATCATGGAGCCGCAGGGCACCTCGGTGACGGGCGGCGGGGGCCGGTGCCCCAGCGCCGCCAGGAGCGGGGCGCCGATGGTTGACAGTGCCATCATGGCCGCGAGCGGGTTGCCCGGCAGCCCGATGATGAACCTGCCGTCCGGCAGTTCGGCCAGCACGGCGGGATGGCCAGGACGCATCGCGATGCCGTCGATCAGCAACCGTCCGCCGAGTTCGGCGACCGAGCGGCGCAGGTGGTCCGTCCCGGACCGGCCGGTGCCGCCCGTGGTGATGACGACGTCGGCGGGCAACCGTTCAGCGCCGGACCGGACGGGCATCCGCGGTTCGTCGGCTCCCCCGGGTTCGGCCTCCGGGTCGGTGTCCTCGAGCGCGGTCAGCCATTCAGCGTAGCTGTCGCCGATTTTCGTTTCGCCGGCACAGATCCCGCCGAGCATTTCCACGACGCCGGCAAGCTGGGGGCCGAAGGTGTCGCGCACCTCCCCCGGCCGGGGGATCCCGGCCGTGATCACTTCCGAGCCGGTGAACACCAGCCGGACGACGGCCTTGCCCAGGACCGGCAGGGTGTCGTGACCGGCGAGGGCCGCGAGGGCCAGGTGGGCGGGGTTGAGCAGGGTGCCGCCCTTGATCAGCACTTCTCCGGCGGCGGCTTCTTCCGCGGCTTTCCGGGTATGCTCGCCGTTTCGCGGCTCGCCGGGCTTCGCTCCGCCGCCGAGCTGCAGGACCGGCAGCCCGTCCTCGTCGGCGGCGATCGTGCCGCTTTCGCTGCGCAGCACAGCCTTCGCTCCGGGAGGAATCAGCCCGCCCGTGACGATCGGGCTGGCCTGGTGGGGCGCCAGCCGCTGGCCGGGTTCCGCGAGGATCCACGGTCCGCTGCCGTTGACGGCCCAGCCGTCCATGGCGGAGGAGGCGTAGTGCGGCATGTCCACGAGCGCCGCCACATCGGCGGCGAGTTTCCGCCCCAGCGCGTCGCGAAGGGCCACGGGTGCGGCGGGAATGGGGGTCGCGCAATCGAAGGCAAGCTGCCGGGCTTCCTGCCAGGTGTGCGCGAGGTGCCGATGAGGCGCAGGCTCATCCGCCGCGGCAGCTGTACTGCCGTGAGGGGGTGCAGGCGTCATGCTCCGGAGGCTTCGCTGGCTGCGTAGTCCTTGGCCAATTTCCGGGCAACGCCCATCGCGGCCTGCATCGAGACGGCATCCGTTGCCTGGCCGGAGCCAGAGGCCAGCCCTGCCGCAAATCCGGCAATGAAGGTTGTCAACGGCGCGGCGGGGCGCACCACGGAGTGCGCCGCCACCCCGGCGAGGGCCAGGACCTCGTTGACGTCAACCTCGACGTCTTCCAGTTCGAGGGCCTGAAGCAAGGCACGGCACCAGTCTTCGAGTGTTTCATCCTGGCTTTTCACCGTTTGCCTCCAAAGTCGAGTTCAGCGGGGGGAACCCGGGCCGGAGGCCTGGGTTATGGCTGTCGCGGTGATGGCTGTGGAAGCCATGGCCGTCAGCCGGACCGGTCACCCCCAGTGCGGAGGCATCGTCCCAAGTATCCACATCATCCGTAGACCCCCGGGGGACGCTGACCTCCCGCACCTCCAGCCTAGCAAGAAGGGCGAATATCGAGGCGTTTTCGAGCGTGCCGCGCTGCCTGGCGTCGGCCACACACCGTTGTAGCGCATCCGTGCTATAAAGGCCGACCAGGGGCTGCCGGCGCCCGTCAGCAGACACGGCCATCAGTCCGTCGCCCGGAGGGGCCTCCGCGGCGGCTGCCAGCAGCGCTGCGATGGCGGCGCCCGCCCCGGGCATGTCAACGGCGAGGACCAGGGTCATCGGTGCCGCGGCAGGGAGGCGGGGGTCCCGGCTGCGGTGCTTTTCCAGGGCGGAGACCCCGGCGGCGACGGCTGCGGCGGGGCCGGCGAAGGCCGGCTCCTCCCGGCAGCTCAGCACTCCCGCGGGCAGGGTTCCCGGGTCGGGCCCGACGACGGCCACGGCGGCCGCGCCGCTCGCGGCCTGCAGGGCGCGCTCCAGGAGGGTGGCGCCGTCGTGCATCAGACCGGATTTGGGCACGCCGCCCAGCCGGGACGACCGGCCCCCAGCAAGAATGACAGCGTCGAAGTCCACCGGCCCAGCCTAGCTGGCTATAGGTCGCGTCCTGGCGCAGCGGCCGGGGCACACCGTATCAGGCAGCGGATTCCGGCAACAGGAACGGGTCCCAGGCCGGCGTCGGCTTCTCCAGCTCCTTGATCTGCCAGGTCGTGCCCTTGGGCGGCGCGGGGCTGAAGTTGAGTTTCCACCCCATTTCCCCGGGGGTGTGGTCGCCTTTGGCGTTGTTGCACCGCAGGCAGGCCGCGACGAGGTTTTCCCAGGAATCCGCACCACCCCTGGATTTGGGCTGGACATGATCGATGGTGTGGGCGGCTTTGCCGCAATACCCGCAGCGGTGTCCGTCCCGGCGGAGCA
Source organism: Pseudarthrobacter ribosi (assembly GCF_055412865.1). Classification (NCBI taxonomy): domain Bacteria; kingdom Bacillati; phylum Actinomycetota; class Actinomycetes; order Micrococcales; family Micrococcaceae; genus Pseudarthrobacter; species Pseudarthrobacter ribosi. The sequence continues at coordinate 244,838 of NZ_JBVAYZ010000004.1, forward strand.
CCCCGCGGCGGCTCACCGCCGTCACGGTGTTGTACCGGGGCCTGATGTAGCGATGCAAGAGAATCACCGAGGGCCGACCCAGGACGTCCTGCGGCCCGACGACGGGATCGTCGCCTTCCGCCACAACGCTGGCCTTTCCAGTCAGCACAAGGACGAGCGCCCGGCGGAAGGTCACAACCGCCAGCGGTTCATATCCAGCATTCAGAACGAGTGTGCGCATCCGCATACCTCTTCACGGCCGCACCCGCCAGGGGCACGAGGGCCGGCTGCCCTCTGCATGGTCGGGCTATGGATCGACAAAACAAGAGTAAACATGGACATGCCAATTCACCGAATCTTTTTTTGCCCGCCCGGCCCGTGTCCGCTGAAGTTCACGTCCTGGCAACGCAAAGGACCCCTGCCGAATGGCAGGGGTCCTTTGCGTTGCGAACAGTTCTTACTTAGCCGCCGACGCGGATGAAGACGGGGCCGGAGCCGACGTTGACGCTCTGCAGGGAAGTGGTTCCACCGTTCCAGCCGCCGTGGACGGCTCGGCCGTTGCCGACGTAAACAGCGATGTGGGCCATGCCCGATCCGCCGTTCTGGTAGTAGGCGAGGTCGCCCGGCAGTGCCGCGGCGGCGCTCACGGTGCGGCCGAGGGACAGGTAACCTGCCGGCCAGCCGTGGTAGTTGATGCCCGCAGCAGCCAGCGAGTTCGTAGCAAGGCGGGTGCAGTCCTGGCCGACGCCGAGCTGGGCGTAGGCGGCAGCGGCGATCGTGGCGCCCATGCCGCTGGCGACGGCCGGAGCCGCGGTGCTGGCAGCCGGAGCCGCGGTGCTGGCAGCCGGGGCTGCGGCGGCGGCGACCTTGGTGCTGGCGGTCTTAGCCGTGTTGGCAGCTGCGGGGGTCTCCTGGACCTTCACAACGGGCTTCGGGGCCTCCACGACGGGAGCCGGCGTGGTGGTGACGGCCGGCTTCTCGAAGGAGATGGCGATGGTCGAAGCAGCCGAGATGGTCGCCGGGGCGGCCGACTGGACTTCGAGGGTGGAAGCGGAGGTGGACTCGCGCTGAACGTTGGCCTCAGCAGCGTTGGCTGCGATACCGCTGGTCAGGACGAGGCCGGAGGCTGCAGCGATAACTGCGGCCTGGCGACCCACGCCACCGGCGTTGTCGCCGACGGCCTTGGCAATGACGGCCAGCGAGTTGGTCTTGGTGACCTCGGCGCGGTGCCGTGCGTTTGCACGAGTAGTCATTAAGTTCTCTCTTTCGTGATCCTGGGTCCGCGCTTTTTGGGCGCAGGCTGAGGACGCTCCGGCATCTTGGGGGTACGCCGGATCGCCCCGAAATGGGTTACTTAGCGAAGGGTGTACTGCGAAGACGCGCCAAAAGCGGGAACTGCTTGCAGGTGCATGGCCTGCGGGCCGGACTCAGCAGAGATTGAGACGGCGGCGTGAGATCCATTCCGGGCGCCAGAAAGGGCACTGCGGAGGTTGGATTTCAGCGGGCTCGTAAGAGCCGCGCAAGCGCGGTGACGCGCAGCATTGTGGCGTGAAGACACGAAAGTAGCCTCTCCCAATGCCTACGAGGTGAGCTGTCGGATTCGGATGGGAGTCACCCGGCCGCGCTGCTTCCTGGGAAGCTTTGCGACTTAACCCCAAGGCCTTCTTTCGAAGGCCAAAATTGGTTCCCCCGCCCCTGCCAGACGATGTCATGCGAACGGACCTTGAGCGGTGGCAGAGCTAGGCAATCCACTCAAGAGCGCCAACTTCGGAAAAGTTGGCGTAGGTCATACGGTACAGCAGTTGGGGCACAATGTCACATTCAGATCACGGCGTGTCATAAGAATGCGAGAGTGTCCCATCAGCTCTGTTAGAGCCAGCCGGTCGGGTCGACGACTTCGCCGTTGACCATGACCTCGAAGTGAAGGTGGCAGCCCGTGGAGGCGCCAGTGGTGCCGCTCATCGCCACGGCAGCGCCGCGGGAGACCTGCTGGCCCACCTTGACGCTGGCGGAGGACAAGTGGTTGTAGGTGGTCTCCAGGCCGTTGCCGTGGTCGATCACCACACGGTTTCCGCCGCCGTAGGGATGCCATCCCGTGAAGGTCACCGTGCCGCTGGCGGCCGCAAGGACGGCAGTGCCGCACTGGGCAGAATAGTCCTGGCCGCGGTGGAACTCCCCGGAGCCGCCGGTGATCGGGCTGACGCGGTATCCGAAGGGCGACGCCGTCTTCAGTTCGCCCAGGGGCGCCCCGAGGCTGCCCGACGAGGCTGCGCGGGTGATGGAGTCGACCGACTGGGCGCTCAACAGCTGCTTGAGCTTGCCGTCCGGGTCACTCTGGGTGGTGACGGCGGTGCGGTTGAAATCAATTTTGGCCTCGGCAGCGGTGACGTCCGGCTGGACTGCGGCAGAGATGGATCCGGCGGCTGACCCGGCGTCCGTGGCCATCACGGGGCCCGTGGCCGGGACGGTGACGGTGAGGACCAGTCCCGTGGCGGCCAGTGCGATGCCGGCCTTTTGCCCCACGCCACTGGCGGCGGCGAAGTCCGTTACCTGGCGGAACGGGCTGCGGCGGCCTCTGCGTTCGTCGCGGTGCGCGTCACGGGGGCGGTCTGCCGGGACGGCGACGGCCGGACGCGGCTCCGGTGCGGGACCGGTCGCGCGACGGCGGCCCCTGACGATCTGGGTGGTCAAAAACGGTTCCTCTCTGGAGAGCCTGCGGAGTTAGCTGTCGGATTCGGGTCAGAGAGATCAATGACCCGGTCCGCCGTGGCAAGCATCCAGCACAGAGGCATCAAAGGAGGTCCTCGGTCGAGTGTGCTTGCCGCTGACGGACTTCACCCCAAGGCTGTTGAACAGCCGGAAGTGGTTCCCCCGCCCCTGCCAGAAGGTGATCCTGCGACTGATCCGCTGGCAGAGCTCGGCTTCGGATCAGATAACGCTTTGGTATCGGTACTAGTGCTCAACTATAGGCGATTAAGCCGTCCAGTGATAAATCCGTTATCGACCTGTGCACATCTCATGGGAGGTCCCACGAGTGGCCCGGTTAGCGGCTGTTAACTGACGGTAACAAAGACGTGCGCCGCCACCTCGGGCGGGAGCTCCAAAGCGCCCTCGATGTCGGGCACCCGTACCGAGATGTATTCCCCGACCCGCTCCAGCGACACCAGTGCGCCGGGGCGGATGCCGCCCTCATCAAGCTGGACGAGCAGTTCCGGTTCGACCTGGATGGGCTCGGCGAGCCGGCTGACCCGGATCCGGGAATCCGGACCGTAGCCGGCCATGGCCTCCAGCAGGTTCACGACGCCGTCGGCATAGGGCTGGGAAGGCAGTCCGCCCAGCTCCGCGAGGCCGGGAATCGGGTTGCCATAGGGAGAAACGGTGGGATGGTTCAGCAGTTCGAAGATCCGCCGCTCCACCCGCTCACTCATGACGTGTTCCCAGCGGCAGGCTTCCTCATGGACGTAGGCCCAGTCGAGCCCGATCACGTCGGCCAGCAGCCGCTCGGCCAGGCGGTGCTTGCGCATGACTTCGATGGCACGTTTCCGGCCTGTTTCCGTCAGCTCCAGGTGGCGGTCGCCGGAAACAACCACCAGCCCGTCACGTTCCATCCGGCCGATGGTCTGGGAAACGGTGGGGCCGGAGTGGCGCAGCCGCTCGGCGATGCGGGCGCGGAGGGCGACGATGTTTTCTTCTTCAAGTTCCAGAATGGTCCGAAGATACATCTCGGTTGTATCGATCAGATCCGTCATTCAGCTCAGCTCCTCGAGCGCCGTCCTTGCGTATTCCCACCGTACCGCGTGCCGCAGGCGCCCTGGCGGGGTCCGCCGTACGTTCGCAGGCCAGCTTAGCCTATTTTGAATTACTCCGGATAATCTCAGTGACCGGACTATGACGGGCTCTTTTGCCTCCCGCGCCGGGCAGTCAGGCAGAATGAAACGCAAGGCTCCGCTGCAGCCACGCTGCCGGGCCACCTCCCGAGCCACACTTTTTGTACCAGCCGAAAATTGGAGCCACTGTGAGCGACACCAGCATTACGATTCCCGCAAACCTCCTGCCCAAGGACGGCCGGTTCGGCGCCGGACCGTCCAAGGTCCGCCCGGAACAGATGGAAGCCCTCGCCGCGGCGTCGCAGCTGCTGGGAACCTCCCACCGCCAGGCGCCGGTCAAGAACCTCGTGGGATCGGTCCGGAACGGGCTCAGCGAGTTCTTCCGCGCCCCCGAAGGTTACGAAGTCGTCCTGGGCGTCGGCGGATCGACGGCGTTCTGGGACATCGCCAGCTTCGGCCTGGTGGAGAACAAGGCCCAGCACTTGTCCTTTGGCGAGTTCGGCTCGAAGTTCGCCTCCGCCACCAACAAGGCACCGTTCCTAGCGGACTCCACCATCATCAAGTCCGAACCCGGCACCCGCCCGGCGGCCAGGGCCGAGGCCGGCGTCGATGTTTACGCCTGGCCGCAGAATGAGACGTCCACCGGCGTTGCCGCTCCGGTCCAGCGTGTGGCTGGCGCCGACGCAGGCTCCCTGGTCCTGGTTGACGCCACCTCGGCGGCCGGCGGACTGGATGTCGATGTCGCCGAAGCGGACGTCTACTACTTCGCCCCCCAGAAGAACTTTGCCTCCGACGGCGGCCTGTGGCTTGGCCTGTTCTCCCCGGCGGCGCTGGAACGTGCGGCGCGGATCAAGGCCGGCGGCCGCTGGATCCCGGACTTCCTGGACCTCCAGACGGCAATCGACAACTCGCGGCTGAACCAGACCTACAACACCCCGGCCCTGGCCACGCTCGTCACCCTCGACGCCCAGGTGCAGTGGCTCAACGCCAACGGCGGACTGGACTTCGCCGCGGCCCGGACCGCGGATTCGGCCGGCCGCATCTACCGCTGGGCCGAGGCCTCGGAGTACGCCACCCCGTTCGTGGCGAAGCCTGAGGAACGCTCCAACGTGATCGCGACCATCGACTTCGACGACTCCATCGACGCCGCGGCGATCGCGAAAGTGCTCCGCGCCAACGGCATCGTCGACACCGAGCCCTACCGCAAGCTGGGCCGCAACCAGCTCCGCATCGCGACCTTCGTGGCGATCGAGCCGGACGATGTGTCGGCGCTGCTGGAGTGCATCGACTTCGTGGTGGGCGAGCTGAAGAAGTAGCTCTCCACACCAGCGTGGCGCTAAGACGTCAGCGGTTGACGGCGAGCGACGGCGTCGTCCGGGTTAATCCCGGGCGGCGCCGTCTGCGTCGGGGCCGCTTGAGGTCCCCGGGCCGGCGGACACGACGCGGAAGTGACGCAGCCCCCGGGCGCGCCGGTCGAACCGGATCCGCAGCTGCCTGGCCCGGACAATCCACACCAGCCCGATCAGGGCCGCGATCAGGCCGGAAGCCGCCGCGACGCTCAGGGACCAGCGGGGACCGGCGACATTGGCGACCCACCCGACGAACGGGGCCCCGATAGGCGTGCCGCCCATAAAGATCGCCATGTAAAGCGCCATCACCCGGCCGCGCATCACGGGGTCCGTCGTGGTCTGCACGTAGCCGTTGGCGCTCGTCATCATAGTGATGGCGAAAAGCCCCACCGGTACCAGCGCCGCGCCGAACCAGAAGTAGCTGGGGGCCAGCGCAGCGATGCCGGAGGTCACGCCGAAAGCTCCGGCCGCTCCGAAAATGATCCGCAGCCGGGGCTTCTTGCGGCCCGCGGACAGCAGGGCACCGGCGACGGAGCCGATGGCCATGATGGAATTCATCAGGCCGAAGGCGCCGGCATCAAGACCGAATTCCGTGCCGACCATGGCCGCGATGAACAGCACAAAGTTCAGCCCCAGGGTCCCGACGATAAAGACCGCGACCAGCACCACCACAATGTCCGGCCGGAACCGCACATAGCGCAGCCCCTCGCGGATGCGGCCCTTGCCGGCCGCGGCCCGCGGCAGCTGGCGCAGCGAGGCGGTGGGAATCTTCCACAGGCTCAGCAGCAGCGCTACGAAGGTCAGGGTGTTAATCAGGAAGACCCAGCCGGGGCCGACGGCGACCGTGAGGATGCCGGCCACCGCGGGCCCGATCATGCGGGCCACGTTGAAGGAGGCGCTGTTGAGGGCCACCGCGTTGGGCAGGTAATCGTCGCGGACCAGTTCAGAGACGAAGGTCTGCCGCACCGGGGCGTCGAAGGCGGACACAACGCCAAGCAGCAGCGCGAAACCGTAGACGTGCCAGAGCTGCGCGGCCCCGGACACCACCAGGATGCCCAGCCCGGCACTCAGCACCGCCATCGCGGACTGGGTCAGGATGAGCAGCTGTTTACGGTTGAAGCGGTCGGCCAGCAGCCCGGCCACGGGGGCGAGGAAGAGCTGGGGTCCGAGCTGAAGGGCCATGGTGATGCCCATGGCGCTGGCGTCGTGGTCGGTCAGGTGGTCAAAGACCAGCCAGTCCTGGGCCGTCCGCTGCATCCACGTCCCGATGTTGGAGATCACCGCGCCGATGAACCAGATCCGGTAGTTCAGGATGTGCAGGGACTTGAAGGTGGACATCATGTCCAGCCCTCCCTGTGCGGCATCCCGGATGGTTCCAACCGTTAGTCAGCCTGCGCTGCGGGCAACTCGTCGTCCGGTGCGTCTTCGGTTGCCACGCCTGGAACATCGTCGGCGGCGTCGTCGTCGTCGTCGCTGGCGTCGTCGTCAACGTCGTCGGCGTCGTACTCATCGCCGGCACCGTCCGCGTTGCCGTCTGCATCGTCAGAGTCATCTTCGGGCGCGTCGTCGTCGGCGTCGTCCTCGGAAGCTTCGTCGGAATCTTCCTCCTCGGATGTAGCGGCGTCGAGCGCGTCCAGCGGCGCGTCGGTTTCGGCGGCGTCCTCCGGCGGTGCCACGCCTGCGGCTGCCGCGAGTTCTTCCTCGCCCTGTTCGTCGCCGGGGCGGACACGTTCGGCCCACGGGATCCAATCGGGCGCCAGGATCGAGTCTTCAGAGGGCAAAAGCCCCAGTTCGTCGACCGTCACAACTTTGGACCGGGAGTTCCGGGTGAGCACGGCGTACCACTGCCAGCCACCGTAGCCGGCCAGCTTTGACTCGAACAGGTGTGTGACCAGGCGGTCGCCCTCACTCTTGGCCGCGAGGTGCCGGCCGATCTGTTCAGCGGGGGCGATGCCCTCAACGGCGGCACGGGCGACGTCGACGGCGGCGGCCAGGAAGGCATCGGGCTTCCCGGTGCGCCAGACGGGAACCCCGGCGCGCGGCTGGCTGCCTTCTTTGGTTCCGGCTTTCTTGTCCCCGGCGTTCCCGGCAGCGGCGGCAGTTTTGTCCCCGGCGGGGGATGCGGTCTGATCAGTTTCCGGAGTCATCGCAGAGCCCTACGCGTCCAGCTCGTCGGCAACCTTACGCAGAGCGACGGCGATCGCCTTGCCCTTGTTGCCTTCCGGGTACTTGCCCGCGGACAGGGTTCCGGACAGGTTGTCCAGCACGGAGACGAGATCCTGGACCAGCGGTGCGAGATCCTTCGCGCTGGGCCGCTTGGCCTTGGCGATGGACGGTGTCTTGTCCAGCACGCGCAGGCCCAGGGCCTGGGCGCCCTTGCGGCCGTCGGCCACGCCAAATTCAACCCGGGTGCCGGCCTTCAGCTCGGTTACGCCCTCGGGCAGCGCGGACTTCGGCAGGAAAACTTCCTGGCCGTCCTCGCCCGCGAGGAATCCGAAGCCCTTTTCCTTGTCATACCACTTGACCTTGCCGGTAGGCACGTAATCAACCTTCTTCGTTCTGCTGGTGACACAGCCGGCGGTCACCGCATCCGCACTGATATGCAGGTTCAGGGTGTGACTGCCAGGACCGTGTTGGTCTGTTCCTTCAAGGTTATCCTGCCCGGCCCACTTTGGTCGTTTGGGGCGCGGGACAGGCCGGACTGTTAGCGTTAGCTCCATGACTCCACTGCGTTTCCGGCGGCCACTATTGTTTGTTGCGGCTGCAGCCGCCGTGCTGTCGCTCGCGGCCGTCGGCGTCGTGATGGCGATGGCCTTTAACAGTGCCGTGTCGCCCCCCTGGGTCACCTCCACCGCCCTCTATGGGCTTCCCGTGGCTTTCCTGCTTATGCTCTTGCTCGTGATCGACGGCGTCGCAGCCAGGCGACGTACGCGAGAGCCGGACGAAAGGTAGCCTTGCACTGATGTCACTTATCCGCGCGATGAGCAAGGAACTGCAGGCACGCAGCGATGACTCCCTGCGGGCCTTGTTCTCCGCGCGGCCGGACCTCATCACCCCGGGTGTGCCGGACTTCGCCGCCCTCGCCGCCCGCGCAAGCGGCCGCGTCAGCGTGCAGCGGGCCCTGGAGCGGCTGAACCGCCCGGAAATGCAGGTCCTGGAAACCCTGCACCTGTGCACGAACACGGACACCGGGCACAGCGCCTCGGCCCCGATGCTGAAGAAGTTGATCAACGGCGCGACCCTGACCTCCATCGAAAAGATGCTGCATTCGCTCCAGGAGCTGGCCCTTGTCCACCGGGCGGAACCTCCGCCCGGCGCAGCGCCGCCCGTGGGATCGAGGCAGCGTTATTACTTGCCGGTCGGCAGCCTCAAGGACGTCATCGGGATCTACCCGGCCGGACTCGGGCGCAGTTACACCGAGCTGGTGCGGCTCCAGCCGGCCTTCGCGCAGCGGGTGGTCCAGCTCGTCGGGGAACTGCACCGCAGCGGCGCGGCCATCTCCCCCGCGGCCACGCCGATGGAGGCCGCACTGTCGCTCCAGCATTGGACGGCCACGCCGGAGTCCCTGCGGCAGATCCTGGCCACCGCCCCGGAACGCACTCCGGCGCTGCTCGCTCGCTTCGGGAACTGGGCCATGGGCGCCGTTCCCCAAGCTCAACGACGCGCCTCCGTGCTGCACGAGGCCGCCGACGTCGGGCCGGTGGACTGGCTCCTGGCCCGCGGGCTGCTGGTGCCGCTGGACGCCGCCCATGTGGAGCTTCCGCACAGCGTCGGGGTGTCACTCCGCGGCGGCTTTGTCATCGAGAAGTTCGCGCCGACTCCCCCGGTGCCGCGGCTGGGATCCACCTCGGCCGCGCTGCGCCGCAACGCCGCCCTGGGCGCAATCGCCGAGACCCTGCGGCTGGTCGGTGAACTGCTTTACAGCGTCCGCGAACAGCCTCTCGTCACGCTGCGCAGCGGCGGCGTGGGCGTCCGGGAACTCAAACGCCTTGCGGACGGGCTGCGGATCGAGATGCACGACGCCGGGGTGCTGGCCGAGTTGTGCGCCCTGTCCGGCCTCATCCGCCTGGACGTGGACTGTTCCGCCTGGATCCAGCCGGCGCAGCTGGAGTGGCTGACGCTTCCGCGCCAGGAACAATGGCTCTGGCTGGTCAACGCCTGGCTCGCCAGCGAACGCGCGCCGTCCCTGGTGGGACAGCCCGTCAACGGCCAGGCCGCGGTCCCTGCCCTGCACCGCGGCGCGGCCGGCAGCACCATCAACGCGCTCTCGGCCGAAGCCCAGCGCCCGGACGCCCCGGTGGTCCGGAAACGGATCCTGGAAATCCTGGCCGAACTGACTAAGGAGGCCGCGGCCCACGACGGGCAGGCCCCGGTCCTGAACGCCGCGGCCGTGCTGGAACGCGCCGACTGGACGCAGCCCCGGATGGCGCGGCGTTTCAGCTCGCTGATCCGCGGGATCCTGGCCGAGGCCGAACTGCTCGGCCTCATCGGCTCGGGCGCGCTCAGCCAGATCGGCGCGGCGATCGCCGCCGAACAGCCCGATGAGGCGATGGGCATCCTGGGCGAACACCTGCCGGCGGCGTTGAACCACGTGCTGCTCCAGGCCGACCTGACGGCGGTGGCGCCCGGCTACCTCGCGCCGGACCTGACCGAGAAACTGCTCACCATGGCCGACGCCGAAGGCCAGGGCCCCGCCACGATCTACCGCTTCTCGGTCGCCTCGGTCCGGCGCGCCCTCGACGCCGGCCAGGACGCCCAGGCGATGCTGGACTTCCTGGGCCTGCACTCGGCCACGGCGATCCCGCAACCGCTGAAGTACCTGATCGAGGACACCGCCGCCCGCCACGCCAGGCTGCGGGTGGGATCCGCCACGAGCTTCATCCAGAGCGACGACGAAATGGCCCTCCTGGAACTGCTCAACTCGCCCGGTGCTTCCGGCCTCGGCCTGGTCCGGATCGCCCCCACCGTGCTGGTTTCCCACGCCGCGCCGCGGGAAACAGCCCACCTGCTCCGGAGCCTGGGGCTGTCCCCGGCGGTGGACGAATCCGAGGCCGGCGGCATCCGGCTGGGCCGCACCACTGCAGTGCCCGGCAGTGTCCGGCCGGTCTACAGCGCCCCGCGCACGGCCCCTCCGGAAGCCGACGTCGACGCCCAGCTGGCAGTGCTGCGCAGCGAACGGACCGCCGCCGGCGGCGCGGCGCTGCATCCTGCCGCGGCCCCCGGCAGTGAAGAGGCGACGCAGCTGGGGCTGGAAACCCTACTGAAGGCGATCCGGCTCAAACAGCGTGTGGTGATGAACGTCGTCGACGGCATGGGGAATGCGGTGCGGGAAACGGTTGTTCCGGTAGCTGTGAACGGCGGACGGGTCCGGGTCTTCGACCCGGCCAAGGAAACCGAGCGCGTCCTGTCCATCCACCGGATTATTGACGTAGAAGCCGCAGAGGAATTGCTCCAGTGAACGATGGACCGCTGATCGTCCAGAGTGACAAAACCATCCTGCTCGAAGTGGACCACGAACTAGCCACCGAGGCACGCCATGCCATCGCCGCGTTCGCCGAGCTGGAACGCGCCCCCGAACACATCCACAGCTACCGGCTGACGCCGCTGGGGCTCTGGAATGCCCGGGCTGCCGGCCTGGACGCCGAAAAGGTGCTGGACACGCTGCTGAAGTACTCCCGCTTCCCGGTCCCGCATTCCCTGCTGATCGATGTCGAAGAGACGATGTCCCGGTACGGCCGGCTGCGGCTCGAAAAAGATCCCCAGCACGGCCTCGTCATGCGCACCTCGGACTATCCGGTGCTGGAGGAAGTCAGCCGCGCCAAGAAGATCGCGCCCTTGCTGGGTCCAAGGATCGACGGCGAGACCGTGGTGGTGCACTCCTCCCAGCGCGGGCAGCTCAAGCAGTTGCTGCTCAAGATCGGCTGGCCGGCCGAGGACCTGGCCGGCTACGTCGACGGCACCCCGCACCCCATCCTGCTCGACGAGTCCGGCTGGAAGCTCCGCCCGTACCAGCAGCTGGCGATGGAGAACTTCTGGGCCGGCGGCAGCGGCGTCGTCGTGCTCCCCTGCGGGGCCGGCAAAACGCTGGTGGGTGCCGCCGCGATGGCCACCAGCTCCACCACAACGCTGATCCTGGTCACCAACACCGTGTCCGCCCGGCAGTGGAAGGACGAGCTGCTTAAGCGGACCTCCCTCACCGAGGAGGAGATCGGCGAATACTCCGGCTCCGTCAAGGAAGTACGGCCCGTGACGATCGCCACGTACCAGGTCCTGACCACCAAGCGGGGCGGGCTCTACCCCCATCTGGAGCTGGTGGACGGCAACGACTGGGGGCTCATCATCTACGACGAGGTGCACCTCCTGCCCGCCCCGATTTTCCGGATGACGGCGGACCTGCAAGCCCGCCGCAGGCTCGGCCTCACCGCCACGCTGGTCCGCGAGGACGGCCGCGAGGGCGAAGTCTTCAGCCTGATCGGCCCGAAACGCTACGACGCACCGTGGAAGGACATCGAGGCGCAGGGCTATATCGCGCCGGCCGACTGTGTCGAGGTCCGGATCGACCTGCCCCGCGACGAACGTGTGGCCTACGCGATGGCCGAGGACGCGGACAAGTACCGGCTGTGCGCCACGTCCGAGTCCAAGACCCTCGTGGTCGAACAGCTCGTGGCCGTGCACGCCGGCGAGCAGCTGCTGGTGATCGGCCAGTACATCGACCAGCTGGATGAGATCGGCGAGCGCCTGAACGCTCCGGTGATCAAGGGCGACACCCCGGTCAAGGAACGCCAGCGGCTTTTTGACGCCTTCCGCGCCGGCGAGGTGCAGACCCTCGTGGTGTCCAAGGTCGCCAATTTCTCCATCGACCTGCCCGAGGCCTCGGTCGCGATCCAGGTGTCCGGGTCCTTCGGCTCCCGGCAGGAAGAGGCCCAGCGCCTTGGCCGTCTGCTGCGTCCCAAGAAGGACGGCCGTTCCGCCCGCTTCTACTCCCTCGTGGCCAGGGACACGCTGGACCAGGACTTCGCGGCCAAGCGCCAGCGCTTCCTGGCCGAGCAGGGCTACGCCTACCGGATCATGGATGCCCGGGACGTCGGCACCAGCTCCCCCACCGACTGAAGAATCTGCCCTCCCGCATCGCTTCCTGACCATCGCACCGTCCGCGGACGAGCTGAACGTGTCACAGACCCAGATCCGCGGCTTATGCACTTTTCCTTCCCGCTTGCTGTCGTCGGGGATATTCTGGGGAAATCAGCAGCACGAGCGGGCCGTGATCATGGCTCGCGTAAGAGGGCTGCATAGCTTCACCGGCAGCCGCCCTGCAGTGGCAGGGCTGGAGGCCTTCCTGTTAGGAGCTGCCTTGAATTCTTCAATGACAAGTCCATCCAACCGGTCTGACGGCAGGCTTCAAAGGACGTTCGGCGTGGAGGAGGAATTCCTGCTCGTCGACGGCACGACGGGGCAGCCCGCACCCGCCGCGGAAACGTGCTTGGCCAAGGCCCCGCAGCGCCCTGAAACCAGCGGCAGCCCATTTTTGGCTCTGGAGGTGCAGCAAGAGCAACTCGAGGCCGTTGGCCCTGTCTGTTCCACGCTGCAGGAACTGATTGCGGGCATCCGCGAGGGCCGGCGGCTTGCTGACGAGGCGGCCCGCTCCGTGGGCGCACGAGCGGTCGCCGTGGCCACCAGTCCCGTTCCGGCCACTCCCACCCTCGTACCGCAGCCCCGTTTCCTGAACATGGCAACGAAGTTCGGGTTGACGCTCCGGGAGCAACTCACCTGCGGCTTCCATATCCATGTCGGTGTCACCGACGGTGAGGAAGGGGTGGCGGTCCTGGACCGGATCCGGGTCTGGTTGCCCGTACTGCTGGCGCTGAGCGCGAACTCCCCTTTCTGGCAGGGTGCCGACACCGGATACTCAAGCTTCCGCTACCAGGCGTGGAACCGCTGGCCGACCGCCGGGCCCAGCGAAAGGTTCGGATCAGCACGGGAATACCACCGGTACGTGCAATCCCTGCTGACAACAGGCGTACTCCTCGACGAAGGCATGGTGTACTTCGACGCACGGCTCTCCCGGAACCACCCGACGGTGGAGGTGCGCATTGCCGACGTCTGCATGGAGGCCTCCCACGCGGCCGCGATTGCCGCGATAGTGCGGGCACTCGTGGTACGGGCCGCCCAGGAATGGCGCGCCGGGATTTCTGCACCCCGCCTGTCCGCCGGGCAACTGCGCCTGGCGGCGTGGCAGGCGAGTCAATCAGGAGTCGAGGGCACGCTCCTGCACCCCCTGCTGAGCACTCCGTGCCCGGCCGGAGAAGCGATCCAGATCCTCCTCTCCCATATCCGGCCAGCCCTGGCCGGCAGCGGGGACGAGGAGCAAGTGACCGCGGAATTGGCGCGGATCCTGACCTCCGGGACAGGATCACGCCGGCAGCGCGAGATCATGATGAGCACCCAGAGCCTGACGGCCGTGGTGCTCGGGGCCATTGGACACACTCACGGGACCGCCACAGCCCCGCATCGCCGGTCCCGGCGCCTGCAAACTAGCTGAGTAATCCGACGGAACACGCATGGACGGCCGCGCCAGCGAACGCCCGAACTAGTGCGAGCCCTGCAGGTATGCCCCCGCCCTGGGCTCTTCCAGGGATGGTGGCGGTCTCATCCTTTACGGGCCCGGGAACGCCGTTCGCGGGATCCAAGGTTCTTAAGGCCGGCTGGGCAACGGGCGGGATCTGATCCGACCGGTCCGGGTCGCAGTTAGTGCGTCGGCAAGCCGCCGGGCGTCGGTTGCCCGTAGTTCGTCTGTGGGTGGGGCGGTGCGGGACTCGCTGATGCAGGTCATCAGTGCTGCCGTGACCTCCGCTATCAGATCCGGGAACGGGCTGAACCGGTATCCGCCGCCGACGGTGCCGTCCGACGGATTCAGCGCCTTGGTGATGAACACGGCGGCCTCTGTCCTGCGCGCCATACCGAGTTTCCTCAGCACTGTCGAGGTCAGGTTCTTCACGGTCCTTTCCGCCAGCACCATCTCCTGGCTGATCTGCCGGTTGGTCAGCCCTTTCCCCAGGCCCATGGCGACATTCATTTCCTGTCTCGTGAGGGTCAGGAGTCTCTCATCCAGGCGTTGGGGTCCGGGCCGGACGAGCGGGGTCACGAGCGCGTCCTGGAACCGGTCACTGTACGCGGTGTGCCCGGCCAGAGCGCGGCCGATAAGCCTGAGCTGTTCGCTGCTGCCGTCCTGTTTGGACAGGCACCCCCACGCACCGGCCAGAATGGAGTCGATCAGCACAGCTTCGTCGGCGTCTTCGGTCATCAGCAGGCACCGGATGGCCGGGTCCGCCGCCGCGATGGCCCGGCACACGTCGGCACCGGAACCGTCGGGAAGGTCATCGTCAAGGATGACCAACGCGGGGCGGAGGGCAGAGATCCGACGGACCGCTTCGCGCGCAACCCCTGACTCTCCGGCGATGCTCAGACCATCGGACTCCAGCAGGTGGCGCAGGCCACGCCTTACGACCTCGTGGTCATCCAGGAGATACACGCCCCGACCGGCTAAGAGTTGCCGCGAGGGGATTTTCGGGTCAGCTGTCATCACCATTACGTTCCTTCGCCTTGGAGACCCCAAGGCGTGCTAGATGATCCCGTCCGGTCCCCACCCAACGTGCATTCATACGCGCACTGGCCCGGCACGCCCCACGCTAACCTCAGAGCGTCCGCCGAGCAAGTGACCGAAGCAAAAAACCATACCCGCGTCCCGGGGCAGGAGAATGCCTTCGAAGCAAGTGCCTCCGTTCACGCCGGGGGCGGCTCCGGGGCCGGGCCTGCCTCAGAGCTCCGCAGGACACACATCTGCCATTCAGAAAACTCCCAGATTCTGGGAGCATCATGGGAACATGAAAAAGAACGGACCCGAAGCCAAGCTGCTCGTCGTCGATGATGAACCGAACATCCGCGAGCTGCTGTCAACGTCCCTGCGCTTTGCCGGCTTTGAGGTCGTCTCGGCGTCCAACGGGCGCGAGGCCCTGGCGGCGGCCGAACTGCATTCCCCCGATTTGGCCGTCCTGGACGTCATGCTGCCGGATATGGACGGCTTCACGGTCACCCGCCGGCTGCGCGCCGCGGGCAAGCACTTCCCCGTCCTCTTCCTCACCGCCAAGGATGACACCGAGGACAAGGTCATGGGCCTGACCGTGGGCGGCGACGACTACGTCACCAAGCCCTTCAGCCTTGACGAGGTGGTGGCCCGCATCCGCGCCGTGCTGCGCCGCACGCAGCCGCTGCAGGATGACGATGCGGTCATCCGCGTCGATGATCTGGAGCTTGACGACGACGCCCACGAGGTCCGCCGCGGCGGCACGGTGATCGAGCTGTCCCCCACCGAGTTCAAGCTCCTGCGCTACCTCATGCTGAACCCCAACCGGGTGCTGTCCAAGGCCCAGATCCTGGACCACGTCTGGGAATACGACTTCAACGGGGATGCCTCGATCGTCGAGTCCTACATTTCCTACCTGCGCCGCAAAGTGGATATTGATCCGGACGCCCCTGCCCTGATCCAGACCAAGCGGGGCGTCGGCTACGTCCTGCGGACGGCCGAGAAGCGCTGACCTTGCTGCTGAACCGTTGGAAGTCGGCGTCGCTGCGGTCGCAGCTAGTCGCCATCATGACCGCGCTGATGCTGGTGGCCCTCACCGCCACCGGCGCAGGGACCCTGACCCTGCTGCATAGCTATCTGCAGGGGCAGGTCGATGACAAGCTCCGGGCGGCGGTCTCCTCGGTTCGCCAGCAGCAGTCCTTCAGCCAGCTCCAGGACCAGAACCAGAGCATCCCCACCGACTATTCGCTGATGGTCTTCACCCCGGGACAGCCCCCGTTGCCGTTCGGCGGCAACAAGGAACTCCACCCGGACATCACCACCATCAACGCCGCCGACGTCGCGGACCTCGCCCAGACCCCTTTCCAAGTCCGCGGCACGGACGGACGCAACTGGCGGGTGGTCGCGCTCAACGTCGTCGACAGCAACCAGCGCAGCTCCGTGGTGGTCATCGGGCTCCCGCTGTGGCCGGTCGATTCCGTGATGGAACACGCCGTCCTGGTGGTCGTCGGAGTCGGGCTGCTGACCCTGGTCCTGGCGTTTTTCATCGCCACCTGGAGCATCTCGCGGTCCTTCCGGCCGCTGGCCCGGGTCGAAAAGACCGCCGCAGCGATTGCTGCCGGCGACCTCTCCCGGCGCGTCGAAATCGAAAACCCCAACACCGAGGTGGGCCGGCTGGGTAGCTCCCTCAATGCCATGCTCGCCCATATCGAGACGGCCTTTGCCGCCCGGATGGCCTCCGAGGCGCGGATGCGCCGCTTCGCCGCTGATGCCTCCCACGAACTGCGCACCCCGCTTGTGACCATCCGCGGCTTCTCCGAGCTGTACCGGCACGGGGCCTTGTCCACCCCGGAGGACGTGGCGACCGCGATGGGGCGGATCGAAAGCGAAGCCAAACGGATGGGAACCATGGTGGAGGACCTGCTGCTGCTGGCCAGGATCGATGAGCAGCGGCCGCTCCAGCAAAAGCCCGCCGACCTGCTGCTGGTTGCCAACGACGCCGTGGTGGACACCCAGGCCAGCGACCGCGGCCGCGTCATTACGCTGACCGGGCTCGACGGCGGTCCCCCCGGTCCGGCGCCGGTGCTCGGCGACGAGGCCAAGCTGCGCCAGGTTGTCGGGAACCTCGTGGGCAACGCCCTGCGCTACACCCCCGAGGGCACCCCCGTCGAACTGGCCGTCGGCGTCCGGGCCGCCGCGGACGGTGCCCGGCAGTCTGTCATCGAGGTCCGCGACCACGGCCCCGGCGTCCCGGACGAGGAAGCCGCGCGGATCTTTGAGCGGTTCTACCGCGCGGACACCTCCCGCACCCGGGAAACCGGCGGCAGCGGGCTGGGGCTGGCGATCGTCGCGGCCATCGTCGGCTCGCATGCCGGCACCGTCCGGGTCGCGAAGACCGACGGCGGCGGAGCCACCCTGGTGGTCAGCCTGCCGTTCCTCGACGAGGCGGAGGCTGACGGTCCGAAGGCGGGCACCGGCTCCGGTGACGGTGACCGGGAGTAACCCTGCCGGGATCCCCGCAGCTTGTCCACATAGCCGGACCGCACGGTCCCCGGGCCCCTGCGGCCTGCCTAGGCTCGAAGGGTCCGGAGATTCCGGATCAGGCACCGCAGAAAGGGCATCCCATGAGCATCATCTCCGTCGACACGGAACTCCTCCAGCTCAAGTCGGCAAACGTCAAGGCCACCGTCGACCGGATCAGCGCTGACGTCCAGGCCATGAAACACGGCCTCGATGAATTGCAGGCCACGTGGCGCGGCTCGGCGGCCACCAACTTCCAGGCCCTCGTGGCCGAGTGGACCCTGACCCAGGGAAAGGTCGAGGCATCCCTGGCGTCGATCAACCTGGCGCTGAACTCCGCAGCGGCGAGTTACGCCCAGGCTGAACTGCACAACACCCAGCGTTTCAGCTGAGCGGCCGCCACAACGCCGGAGAAGGACTCAGGCTTCGGGCGTGCCCTGGTGGAAGCGGAGCCGCCATTGAGCGCCGTCGTGGACCCACAGGGAGCTGCGCAGGGCCGTCCCCGACCGGGCGTGGCTGCGGTAGGTCAGGAGGACCGTCTGCTCGCTTAGCCGGTCTGCGCCCAGCAGCTCCAGCTCGACGGGGGCACCCGGGTGATCTTCGAGGGACATCATCACGGCGTCGCGGGTCCAGATCCGGCCCGAGCTGCCGATCTCGGTGAAATCCGGGTGCAGCAGCACACCGGTGCGTCCGAGGTCGGCGCGGGTTCCGGGCAGAAGGAGTTCGCGCTCGAGTGCCTCGACGATGGCTTCCGGGCTTGCATCGGTGCCCGGGGCAGGCATGATGTCCTCGTCGAGCTCGCTGAAGAGGTCGGGTTCATCGAAAAGCGACGGTTCGCCGAACAGCTGCTGCTGACCGGACAGGGCCGGTACGGCCTGCGCTGACTGCGGGGCCTGAACGGCTGCGGGAGCGGTCCCGGCTGAGGGAGCCGGCGCCTCGGCCGCGGCGCCGAAGCCGGGGCCCTGCCGGACGGCTACGCCCTGCTGGTATGCCGTGGCAGCGGCCCTCGCGCGGTCATCCGCGGCCTCGTTCAGGTCGTGCCCGGCGTGGCCGCGCACCCATTCGAAGGTGTATTTGCGGCCGACCAGCGCCTGATCGATCTCCTTGAGCAGCTCGACGTTCATGACGGGCTTGCCGTCGGACTTGCGCCAGCCCTTGCGTTTCCAGCCGGGCATCCACTTGGTGACGGAGTTGATGACGTACTGGCTGTCGCAGAGGATGTGCAGGTCCTCGCCCGGCAGGTGCGCGGTGGAGCGGAACAGGTCCAGGACGGCCATGAGCTCGCCCATGTTGTTGGTGCCGTGCGGCCATCCCCCGGCCCGCCAGCAGTCGTCGCTCACGTACCAGGCCCATCCGGCCGGGCCGGGATTTCCTAAAGCCGAACCGTCGGCTGCTGCTGTAATCGTCACTGCACTATCCTGCCAGACCGGGCGGGCCTTCAACGCCGACGGCGGCCCCACCCGAAGGTGGGACCGCCGTCGTTGAACTGGACGTTCAGCGCTGGAGTAGCCAGCGCCGGAAGC
The DNA here is from genome assembly GCF_055412865.1 of Pseudarthrobacter ribosi. Taxonomy (NCBI): domain Bacteria; kingdom Bacillati; phylum Actinomycetota; class Actinomycetes; order Micrococcales; family Micrococcaceae; genus Pseudarthrobacter; species Pseudarthrobacter ribosi. Next base: position 263,616 of record NZ_JBVAYZ010000004.1, read on the forward strand.
CGGGTGGTTAGAAACCGCCCATGCCCCCCATGCCGCCCATGTCGTCGCCGCCACCCATGGCCGGGGAGTTCTTCTCCGGCTTGTCGGCCACAACGGCCTCGGTGGTGAGGAACAGGCCGGCAATGGACGCCGCGTTCTGCAGGGCAGAGCGGGTGACCTTGACCGGGTCGTTGATGCCGGCAGCCAGCAGGTCGACGTACTCGCCGGTTGCTGCGTTCAGGCCGTGGCCAGCAGGCAGGCCGCGGACCTTGTCGACGACAACGCCGGGCTCGAGGCCGGCGTTGAAGGCGATCTGCTTCAGCGGGGCGTCGATGGCAACGCGGACGATGTTCGCACCGGTTGCCTCGTCGCCTTCGAGCTGCAGGTTGGCGAATGCCTTGGCACCGGCCTGGATCAGGGCAACGCCACCGCCGGCGACGATGCCCTCTTCAACAGCAGCCTTGGCGTTGCGGACAGCGTCCTCAATGCGGTGCTTGCGTTCCTTGAGCTCGACCTCCGTTGCGGCACCGGCCTTGATGACTGCAACGCCGCCGGCCAGCTTGGCCAGGCGTTCCTGCAGCTTCTCGCGGTCGTAATCCGAATCGGAGTTCTCGATTTCGGCACGGATCTGGGAAACGCGGCCGGAAATCTGGTCAGCGTCGCCGGCACCCTCGACGATGGTGGTCTCGTCCTTGGTCACAACGACCTTGCGGGCGCGGCCCAGGAGTTCGAGTCCGGCGGTCTCAAGCTTGAGGCCGACTTCCTCGGAGATGACCTGGCCACCGGTGAGGATGGCGATGTCGGCGAGCTGCGCCTTGCGGCGGTCACCGAAGCCCGGAGCCTTGACGGCGACGGACTTGAAGGTGCCACGGATCTTGTTGACGATCAGGGTGGCCAGGGCCTCGCCCTCAATGTCTTCGGCAATGATCAGCAGCGGCTTGGAGGACTGCATGACCTTCTCGAGGACAGCAACCAGTTCCTTGACGTTGGAGATCTTCGAGTTGACGATCAGGATGTAAGGATCCTCGAGGACCGTTTCCTGGCGCTCAGCGTCGGTGACGAAGTAAGCGGAAATGTAGCCCTTGTCGAAGCGCATGCCTTCGGTGAGCTCCAGCTCGAGGCCGAACGTGTTCGACTCCTCGACGGTGATGACGCCTTCCTTGCCGACCTTATCCAGGGCCTCGGCAATCAGGGCGCCAATCTCGTTGTCACCGGCGGAGATCGACGCGGTGGCGGCAATCTCTTCCTTGGTTTCGATTTCCTTGGCGGAGGCCAGGAGCTCGCGGGTGACAGCTTCGACAGCCTTCTCGATGCCGCGCTTGAGGGACAGGGGATCAGCGCCGGCCGCGACGTTGCGCAGGCCTTCCTTGACCAGGGCCTGAGCCAGCACGGTGGCGGTGGTGGTTCCGTCGCCGGCGACGTCATCCGTCTTCTTGGCAACTTCCTTGACCAGCTCGGCGCCGATCTTCTCGTAAGGATCGTCCAGCTCGATCTCCTTGGCGATGGAAACACCATCGTTGGTGATCGTGGGGGCGCCCCACTTCTTTTCGAGGACGACGTTGCGTCCACGCGGGCCGAGGGTGACCTTGACGGCGTCGGCGAGGATGTTCAGGCCCCGCTCAAGACCGCGGCGTGCCTCTTCATCAAATGCAATGATCTTGGCCATAACGGCAGTAGTCCTTTCGGGACAGTCGTTAAGAATGAACCTTTGCTGCGGTGCCCGCGACGGACGATCCTTGCCCCGCGGCCTCTGTATGCCGCCGGGCCAGGGATCTCACCCCAGCCAGGTGTTTCTTTCGCTCCCGGAGGCGGCTGCTGCAACTTCGCGGCCGGGCGAACCGGGCGTCGTTTTAGCAGTCAATACGCGGGAGTGCTAACTCAATAATTAGCACTCCCCCGGGGAGAGTGCAAGCAGTGGGCGTGCCGGGACGCGCTGCACCGGCCCGCTGGCGGGCCTCCGGCACGACGCAATACGCTACGGGCGATTAACTCCCGTTGCTGCCGGCCGTCTCGCTGCCGCTCATGGTTGCCGTGTTGTCCGCGCCATATGTGTAGACGACGTAGTTGGCGGAACTGACACCGCCGTTGGCGTCGAAGCCGATTCGCCCGGATTCGCCGTCGTAGTCGGGCTGCTTGCCGGTCCGGAGGACGTCCAGGCACTCCTGGTAGCTCTTGCAGAGAGTGGCTTCGCCGGCGGTCCCGGCGCCGCCGGACGTCTGGGGTTTGCCGCCCGAGACGGCGATCAGGCGGGCCGCAATGGACGCTCCGGCGTCGTCCTCCGCGGCAGCGGCCGCAATGGCGGCGACGTTGACGGCGTCGTACGTTTCTGCGGCAAAGGTCATGTCCGCCAGCTCGGGATCCACGGAGACCAGTTCGCCCTGGAAGTGCGCGGAGGCAAAGGTCCCGGGCAGGATCCCCCGGGCACCGCCGAGGGCGCTGGATCCGAGGCCGGAGCCGTACTGGCTGACCGCGCCGTCGCTGAGGATGAGCTTCTTTCCGGCAACGCCGGCGTTGTTCAGCTCGGCGATGGCGCCCTGCGCCCCGGCCCGCGAGACGAGCACGACGGCGTCGGGAGCCGCCGCCTTGACGGCAGCGGCCGCCTGCTGGGCCAGGCCGGGAGCGAACCCGGCGACAGTCACGGGCCCGAGGCCGGACTGCCGGGCGGCCGCGGCGACGGCGGTGGACACGTCCTTGCCGTAGCTGCCTTCCTCGTACACCACGGCGAGGGTGGCGGCACCGCTGTCCCTGGCGAGCTTGACCAGCACGGGGGCCTGCGCAATGTCGGCTGCCGACGTCCGGAAATAGAAGCCGCCGCTCTCGTAACTGCTGAGCCCGCTGGCGGCGTTCGCGGGGGAAATCATGACGACGTCGGCTTTGGCCAGCACATCGATGGCGGCGGGCGCCCGGCTCGAGTCCGTCGGGCCAATGACGACGTCGGCTTTGGCCGCCACCAGCGCCTTGGCCTGCGCTGCGGTGTCCGCACTGATGGTCTCCGAGAGCAACTCCACCGGTTTGCCTTTGTGGCCTCCGGCGGCGTTGATTTCCTTCACGGCAAGCTTTGCGGCGGCCAACTGGGGGGCGTTGAGGAAGTTCTGCGGGCCGGTGTTGTCGAGGATCAGCCCGATCCGCAGCGTGCCGTCACCGCTCGCGTCCGCCTGCTCCACGCGGGCGCCGCCCGTGGGACCCAGGCACGCGGTTGTGGTCAGCGCGGCAGCCGCGGCCACGGCCACGGCGCGGCCGCCGCGCAGGGCCGCAGCCCGGCGCCGGAGAGTGCTGCCGGGGGCCCTTCGGGCCACGGCCTGGTCGGCCGGGTCCTGCGGCGCGGGCGCTGCGGCGGCGAAAGTCACTGGACGGGCCGGACGCTTTCGGCCTGCGGGCCTTTTTCGCCCTCGCCGACCTCGAGTTCCACGCGCTGCCCCTCGTCCAGGGCACGGTAGCCCTCCCCCGCGATGGCAGACCAGTGCACGAAGACATCGGCCCCGGAGCTGTCCACGGTGATGAACCCGTAGCCCTTCTCGGCGTTGAACCATTTGACGGTTCCCAATGTCATGGTGTCCACACTTTCGGTTGGCTGGCGGGCGGCCCACCACGATGTGGGCCGCGGAATGCGAAACGCAGCATGCAAGACCAGAATGCAAGGCCTGCATGCAAAACGCGTCATGCAAAACGCAGAATGCAATTACTGTACCCACAGCCTCGGGCCGGGGCGCAGGGCGGGGTCGGGTCAGGCGGTCAATAGTTATTCAGGCGTAACCGGAACGGACTACTGGAAACCTGGCGCCAGGACAACAACGAGCGGGAGCTGGAATTCGGCCGAGTCCACGACGGTCGGGATGCCCAGGAGCTTGCCAAGGGCCTCGGCGTTGCCCTTTTGCGCGGCGCCGCTGTAGAAAATGACAGAACGCTGCTGGGGCGCGCCACCCCAGTTTCCGAGTGTGCCGATCGTCCAGCCGTCGGTGGAGACGGTTCCGCCCACGCGGTTGGCAAGTCCAGCGGTGGTGGTGCCGTTGAAGACCGCCACCGGCTGGGTCTTGTCGACGACGGCAGCCGCGGAGGGGGTGGCGGACGCGGAGGGCGCCGCGCTGGCCTCGGGGCTAACCGGCGCCGGGCTGCTCGGCTCGGGACTGGACGGCTGGGGGCTGGTCGGCTCCGGGGCGGGTGACGCGGCGGCGCTGCTGCCAACCTGCTCGGCCGAGACGGCCATCGTCTCACCCCCGGAGGAGAATCCCAGCTTCGGCAGAATCAGGAAGGCCACGAGGCCAACGGCCAATGCCGCGACGCCGACGGCCAAGATCGCCCCGAGGCGGCGTCGGCGGCGCGTTTCGGCGACTGCCCGGTGGACACCCTGGCGTGTGGAGGTCTCCGGGACCCGATCAAATTCATCCCGAGCGTATTTGGTCATGGTAAAAACGACGTCCTTGCTGATTTCTGACGATTTGCCCACGCCGGCGTCCGCGCGGGAATCCGCGCTTCCGGCTGTGCTTTACGCGCCTGAGCCCAAGCGGCGAGCAGTGCGCGCACGTTGGCGTGACGTACGTAGTCTACGCAATCTCTTCACCAGCATGGGATCGTGGGCCAGCGCATCCTCGGTGTCGATGAGGGCGTTCAGGAGTTGGTAGTAGTGCGTGGCGGAGAGGTCGAAGAGCTCCCGGATGGCTTGTTCCTTGGCGCCGGCGTATTTCCACCACTGCCGTTCCAGCGCCAGCATCTGCTGGTCCCGGCTGCTCAGCGGCGACTCCGCGCTGGTCCCGGCGGCAACGGATTCCGCCGTCGAAAGGTGCTCCTGCGCTTGTTCGGCCACGACACACTCCCTGCTTGTTCCGGTACGGCTGGATCCGGTGAAAAGTCTTCACCCATGTTACGGGCGAATAACAGCCTTGTCATTCGCCACCCTGCGAGAATAGGCCCTGTGCCTACCTCCGACTCCCTTGACTCCGGTGCCCTGTTCGAGCTGGAGCCCGCAGAGACCCAGTCCGTGGGCTTCGCCGAGCTGGCCCGCCTGCCGTTGCATGAGCTCGTGGCTGACGGCTGGGCCGGGGCGCTGGCCCCGGTCGAGGGGAAGTTACGCGACGTCCTGTCGTTCCTGGGCCGGGAAGTCGCCGAGGGCCACGAGGTGCTGCCGTCGCCGTCGAACGTGCTGCGCGCGTTCCGGCAGCCGCTGGCGGAGGTCCGGGTTCTGATCGTGGGCCAGGACCCGTATCCGACGCCCGGCCACGCCGTCGGGCTGTCCTTCGCCGTCGACGGCGCCACCCGGCCCATCCCGCGCAGCCTCGCCAATATCTACAAGGAACTCGAAGCCGATCTGGGGCTGCCGCCGCGGATCCACGGCGACCTCAGCGGCTGGGCGGACCAGGGGGTGCTGCTGCTGAACAGGGTCCTCAGCGTCCGGGCCGGGGAGGCCGGCTCGCACCGGAACAAGGGGTGGGAAGCCATCACGGCGGCGGCGATCGGCGCCGTGGCGGACCGCTCCACCGCCGACGGCTCCCCCGCGCCGCTCGTGGCGATCCTGTGGGGCCGCGACGCCGGGGCCGTCCGGCCGCTGCTGGGCTCCACACCGGTGATCTCCAGCGCCCATCCGAGTCCGCTCTCGGCCTCGCGGGGATTCTTCGGCTCCCGGCCGTTCAGCCACGCCAACGCGCTGCTGAAGGAGCAAGGCGACGGCACGGTGGATTGGGAACTGCCGCCGCTCCCCTAGCGGGCTTCACGGGCAGGGTTCCGCCCAGGGTTGTTGGCGGTTGTTGGCTAGGCTTGGCTTCATGACTTCAGCCCCCGCAGCCACCTCGGCCACCCGGAAATCCCGCCCGCAGACCAATCTCACGGTCCTGCGCCGCGAGCAGCTCTCCCCGCACATGGTCCGGATCATTGCCGGCGGGCCGGGCTTCGCCGGCTACGTGAACAACTCCTTCGTGGACCGTTACGTCAAGATCGTGTTCCCGCAGCCCGGAATCGACTATCCGGAACCGCTGGACCTCTGGGAAGTCCGGGAGTCCATGCCGCGGGATCAGTGGCCGCACACCCGGACCTACACCGTCCGCTGGGTCGACGAGGCGGCCGGCGAACTCGCCATCGACTTCGTGATCCACGGCGATGAGGGCCTTGCGGGACCGTGGGCCGCGTCCGCCCGGCCCGGCGACGCGCTGACCTTCACCGGCCCGGGCGGCGGGTACAACCCGGATCCGGCCGCGGACTGGTATCTCTTCGCGGGCGACGAGTCCGCCCTGCCGGCCATCGGCGCCTCGATCGAATCGCTGCCGGAGGATGCCCGCGGCCTCGCCTTCCTCGAGGTGGACGGCGCCGCCGACATCCAGGCGATCGCCGCACCGGCCGGTGTGGAACTGCGCTGGCTCCTGCGCGGCGGCGTGCCGGCCGGGGCCACTGGGCTGCTGGTCAGCGCGGTGCGCGACGCCACTTGGCCGGAGGGCCGGGTGCAGGTCTTTGCGCACGGCGAACGCGGCTACATGAAGAGCCTGCGGGACGTGCTCTACGCGCAGCGCGGGCTGGAGCGCTCCCAGGTTTCGCTCTCCGGCTACTGGGCGATGGGCCGGGTGGAGGACGACTTCCAGGCCGAGAAAAAACTGCCCGTCGGAAAGATCTAGCGGGCGGTAGATCTCCCCGGGGCAAGATGCAGCGGCGCTTCCAGGTCCGGCGGGCTAGCGGCGCCGGGCCCGCCGACGTTCGTTGCTGGCCAGGCCGCGCGTCAAGGGTCGGGCGAGTGTGTCACCGAGGACGACGCCGGCCGCGACCCCCATCACGATGGCCCCGGCGTTGAGCATCCCCCCGGCGCCGATGAGGATCTCGGATTCCTCAATGGTCAATACATACATGGACCGGAATATGGTGAGTCCGGGCAGCAGGATCAGCACGGCCGGAACGGCGACCACCAGTTGCGGGGCGCCCATGCGCAGGGCAACCACGCGGGCCAGCAGGCCGATCACCACGGCGGCGAGGGCCGGTGCGAACCGCGGCCCGATACCCAGGGCGTCACCGCCGATGAGGACCAGGTAGCCGATGACGCCCACGGCCGCGGTGGGAAGCAGCAGCGCCCAACTGGTCTGTTCGGTGATTCCGATCGCGGCGACCGCGATGGCAATCATGATGCCCACGGCCCACCATGGATACGCCGGAGGGAATGTTTCCGTGACGTCGATTGACTCCATCCCGGTCATGTCCCCGACCACGAAGCCGACGGCGATGCCGGCCACAAGGGCGCCGAAGGTCAGCATGGTGGAGACGAACCGGCCGGCCGCCGTGACCGGGAAGCCGTTGATCGCATCCTGCACCGAGGAGACGAGCCGTCCGGTCGGCAGCAGCAGCAGGATTCCTCCGACCACCACGATGGCGGGAGGTAACTGGACGCCGACCAGGCCGCCGAAACGCCATAACAGCAGGGCGATGAAGGTGACCAGGAAGGAACACGCGGCGGTGATGAAGAAGTCCGGGGTGCGCCAGCGCGACAGCTTTCGGGCCAGCAGGCTGACCAGGAGGTTGGAAAGGAAGGCGACGGCTGAGGCTGCGGGGTCGCCTCCGAGCACACCGACGAAGACGGCGGAGAACACCCCGAACGCCACCGTGACCATCCAGCGTGGGAAAGGCTTGGAACTGTGCGTGATTTCCTCGAGCCGGCGCACGGCCTCCTCGCGTCCCACCCCGCCGGCGACGATGTCCGTGACCAACTGGTGGACCTTAGCCAGGCCCGCGTAGTTGTTGGTCCAGGACCGCACGACACGCAGCAAGGTGATGGGGGTCTGGTCCTTGGGGGCGTAGTTGATGGCCACCGACTGGTTGGTGATGTCCACTTCGATGTTCTTGAGCCCCAGCGCGGCCGTGATGGCGATGATGCTGGTTTCCACTTCGAGGGCGCCCGCACCGTAGCGGAACATGGACTCGGCCAGGTGCAGCGCGAAGTCGATGGTTTTCCGGGCAGAGGTGTCCACCCCGCCCACCTGGATCATCGGGTTGGCGTAGGGGCTGCCGGCCAGACGGTCCACGATGCTCATCGGGGCGGTCGGCGGGTTCTCGCCCTGGACCAGACGGCGCAGCATTCTTTTGGCTGCGGCGTTCTGGCGCACCTGCGTGGCCGACATCGGCTCGGTCCTGGGCAGTGCGTCGGTGTGCGGCCTGAGGCGGCCGTCGGGTTCATTGGTCATTCCGGCGTCCTTAATTTCCGTGGCTGCCGGTTTAGTAAAACTGCTGGCCCGTGCGGCGGGTGTAGAGCTGGCGGGCAACGCGTTCCCCCGCGGCCATCCAGACCTTGTACTTCAGCGGACTCAGCACCTGGTCGTAGCAGCCGACAAAGTCGGTCACAATCTTGCTGAAGCTGGTCTTGAACAGGCCCAGTCCGTGGAACGGGTTGGACGTGTCCTTGAGCTGGTCGCTGGGGGGCGTGCCGCAGAAGTCGTATTCGGTGCAGCCGAGGTCTTTGAGCTGGTTGATGGCCGTCCACTGCACCAGGTGGGAGTCGCCGTACTGGCCGCGTTTCTGCAGCGAGCCGCCGTCCTTGTACGTGCCTTTGCGGCCGTAGTTGATGACGAAGGCTCCCACGGAGGGCTCGCCGTCCTCGTAGACGAAGAGCAGCCTGCCCTGGCCGCGGCTGATGAAATTGGTCCAGAACTGGCGGTAGTACTCGTATTCGCGGACCCGGACCTGGGATTTGGCTTCCACAGTGGTGGTCATCAGCGCGTACATCGCGCGGAAGTTTTCTTCGGTGGGTTCCACGTTGTGGACCACCACGTCCTCGCGGATGGCGCGCCGGACGGCGTTGCGGCCGCGCGAGTGAAGGTTGCGCAGCAGCTGGTTCTGGTCCGGGGAGATGTCGAGCAGGGCCGTGGAGTCGTTGGGCTGCAGGTTGTGGGTCTTGATCAGCCCGGCACCTTCGATCACTCGCTTGGCCTCCGCGGAGAGCACGATATCCGGCTCGATTTTGATCGCGAAGACGCCCAGCCGGGCACGCTTGACGAACTCGGCGTTGGCCGCGGCGATGCCGGGGATGTCTTCGACCGAAGCCACATCCGGGCCCTTGATCAGGTACCAGAGCTTGCCCAGGAGCGGGAAGGACTTCTGCAGAATGAGGTTGTAGCTCGTGTAGTCCGCCGTCTCGTACACGAGGTGCAGAGGCCTCCAGCCAAAGTGCTGCTTGACCTCGGCGAAGGCTTCCGATTGCAGGAGATTGCCGCCATTGGGGTTCGCGGTGACGCGGGCGTCCCAGTTGGCGATCTCTTCGGCAGAGGCGAAGCGGGCGGTGAATTCACGCAAGGGTGCGGCATCCAATCATTGCGGTACGAGCGTCGGCGGCATGCGGACATGCAGGTTCAAGTCTATCCGCCCGAGCCTATGTTCCCGCCCCGGAACGGACCGCTACGCTGGAAGCATGCCGCCCGATCAGCAATCGTTAGCCGCAGGATCCGGAAGCCAGGACCACGCGCCCGAAAAGCGCGCGCTGGGACCCCAGTTGCTGGGACTGCTGGTCTTCCTCGCGGCCTCCGCCCTGGTCGCGGGACTGGGCGGACTGGCCACCGCCAGCAACGTCGACGGCTGGTATGCCACCGCAGACAAGGCGCCGTGGTCGCCGCCGAACTGGGTGTTCGGCCCGGTCTGGACGGCCCTCTACACCGCGATGGCCGTGGCGGCCTGGCTGGTCTGGAGGAGCCGGGCGGAAGGGACCAGACCCGCTCTCACCGCCTACGCCGTCCAGCTGGTGCTGAATCTGTTGTGGACGCCGGTCTTCTTCGGCCTGTACCCGGTGCTGGGCACCCCGGCCCTGTGGATTGCCTTTGTCATCATTGTGGCCCTGGCGGTGGCCGTGTCCGTCACCGTGCTGTACTTCGGACCGATTAGCCGCGCGGCCGGGCTCCTGCTGTTGCCCTACCTCGCCTGGGTTGTGTTCGCCTCGTCGCTGAACTTCTGGGCCGCGGTCTACAACTGACTCAGCACTCCACCACATTCACCGCGAGTCCGCCCATCGCGGTCTCCTTGTACTTGGAGCTCATGTCCCGGCCGGTCTCCCGCATGGTGACGATGACCTCATCGAGGGACACCCGGTGCGAGCCGTCGCCCCACAGCGCCATCTTGGCGGCGTTGATGGCCTTGGCCGCCGCGATGGCGTTGCGTTCGATGCAGGGGATCTGCACGAGCCCGCCGATCGGGTCGCAGGTCAGGCCGAGGTTGTGTTCCATCGCGATTTCCGCCGCGTTCTCCACCTGCTGCGGCGTGCCGCCCATGACTTCGGCCAGGCCGGCGGCCGCCATCGACGACGCCGAGCCCACCTCGCCCTGGCAGCCGACCTCGGCGCCTGAGATCGAGGCCTGTTCCTTGTACAGCACCCCGATGGCGGCGGCGGTCAGCAGGAACTTGACCACAACGTCGTCGCGGTCGGCCTGGGTGGCCTTGTCCATACCTGGCGCGAAGTGCAGGGCATAGTAGAGCACGGCGGGGATGATGCCGGCGGCGCCGTTCGTCGGGGCGGTGACCACCCTGCCGCCCGAGGCGTTTTCCTCGTTCACGGCCAGGGCGATCAGGTTGACCCATTCCTGCCAGTATTTGGGGTCCCGGAAGCCGGGGTCCTGATCCAGGGTTTCTTTCATCAGCCGTTCGTGCCAGTCGGGCGCCCGACGGCGGACCTTGAGCCCGCCGGGCAGCAAACCTTCGCGCTTGAGGCTGACCTCGACGCAGCTTTCCATCACGGAGTAGATGTGCAGGAGGCCCTCGCGGATCTCGGCCTCGGTCCGGGAGGCACGCTCGTTGACGAACATGATCTCGCCGATCGAGAGGCCCTTGGACTGGCAGTGTTCCAGCAGTTCCGCGGCGGTGCGGAACGGCAGCGGCAGTTCCTTCTTCGACTCGTCGAGTTCCTGCAGCGCCGCGTCCTCCTCGCCCTCGCGGACGATGAAGCCGCCGCCCACGGAGAAGAACGTGGCGCTGTGCAGGACTTCCCCGTCGGCGCCGGAGACGGTGAACGTCATGCCGTTGGTGTGCCGCGGGAGGATGGTCAGGGGGCGCAGGACCATGTCCTTCACCCCGTAGTGCACCGGGACGCCGGCCCCTTCGCCGGCGCCGGCCAACTGCAGGATGCCGGTCTCGGCAATCGTCGCGAGCCGTTCCTCCACTTCCTCGGGGAGGATCAGCTCGGGGTGGAAGCCTTCCAGGCCGAGCAGGATGGCGGTCATGGTGCCGTGGCCGTGCCCGGTGGCGGCGAGGGAACCATAGAGGTCAACCCGCAGCGAGGCCACCCGCTCCAGCGCACCCGAGGCCTTGAGCTCCCCGGCGAACACCGCCGCGGCCCGCATGGGGCCCACCGTGTGTGAACTGGAGGGCCCTATCCCGATGGAAAAAAGGTCGAAGACTCCAACGGCCATTGTTGTTCCTAACTAGCTCTAACTGTGGCCCGGCAGATAGTTCTGCCGGAAGGCGGTGCGGCCGCCGGGTGGCGGTGCGTTCCGCCGGATGCACGACGCCGGGCGGCAGCTCGTGGCGGCGGCCCGGCGTCGTGATCTGTGTACTGCTTCTACTACCTGTAATACGGCCCTTAGGCGAGGTTGGCAACCGAGGGGTAGAGCGGGTGGGCGGCGGCGAGGGCGTCCACCCGGGTGCGCAGGCCGGACAGGTCCGTGCCGGCGTCGGCGATCAGGGCCTCGGCGATGATGTCCGCGACTTCGGCGAACGCCGCCTCCCCGAACCCACGGGTGGCCAGCGCGGGAGTGCCGATCCGCAGCCCCGAGGTGACCATCGGCGGACGCGGATCGAACGGCACGGCGTTGCGGTTGACCGTGATGTCGATTTCCGCGAGGCGGTCCTCGGCTTCCTGCCCGTTGAGCTCGCACTCGCGCAGGTCCACCAGGACCAGGTGCACATCGGTGCCGCCGGAGATGACGTTGATGCCCTTGGCGGTGACATCCGGCTGGACCAGCCGTTCGGCGAGGATCCGGGCTCCGGCGAGGACACGCTCCTGGCGTTCCCTGAACTCGGGGGACGCGGCTATCTTGAACGCCACGGCCTTGCCCGCGATCACATGTTCCAGCGGGCCGCCCTGCTGGCCCGGGAACACTGCCGAGTTGATCTTCTTGGCAATGTCGGCGTCGTTGGACAGGATGATGCCGCCGCGCGGACCGGCGAGGGTCTTGTGCGTGGTGGAGGTGGTGACGTGGGCGTGCGGCACCGGGCTCGGGTGCAGCCCGGCCGCCACTAATCCGGCGAAGTGGGCCATGTCCACCATCAGGTAGGCGCCCACCGAGTCGGCGATCCGGCGGAACTCGGCGAAGTCCAGCTGCCGGGCGTACGCGGACCAGCCGGCAACGATCAGAGCCGGCTTGTGCTCCCGGGCCAGGGCCTCGACCTCGGCCATGTCGATCCGGTGGTCGTCCTCGCGGACCTGGTACGGGATCACATTGTAGAGCCGGCCGGAGAAGTTGATCTTCATGCCGTGGGTGAGGTGACCGCCGTGCGCCAGGTTCAGGCCCATGATGGTGTCGCCCGGGCGGATCAGGGCGTGCATCACCGAGGCGTTGGCCTGCGCGCCGGAGTGCGGCTGGACGTTGGCGTACTCCGCGCCGAACAGGGCCTTGACCCGGTCGATCGCGAGCTGCTCGACGACGTCAACATGCTCGCAGCCGCCGTAGTAGCGCTTGCCCGGGTAACCCTCGGCGTACTTGTTGGTCAGCACCGAGCCCTGCGCCTGCATGACGGCCTTGGCGGTGTGGTTCTCCGAGGCGATCATTTCCAGCCCGTCGCGCTGGCGGGTCAGCTCGGCATCGATCTTCGCGGCGATCTCCGGGTCCAGGGCGGACAGCTCGGCGTCAAGGCTCGGGGAAACGACCTGCGCAAACACCGTCCCGGCGCTGGCGGCTGTGGCTGTGCCTGCGGCCGGGCTCACAGCTCGCCGCCGTTCTTGGACGCGTACTCCTGGGCAGAGAGCAGCGGGCCCTCGGATTCGGCGGCAACCTTGAAGAGCCAGCCGGCACCGTAAGGGTCGCTGTTGATCAGCGCGGGGTCCTCGACGACGGCCGGGTTGGTTTCGGTGACCTCGCCGGTCACGGGGGCGTACAGGTCCGAGACGGACTTGGTGGACTCCACCTCGCCGCAGGTCTCCCCCGCGGTCACCGTGGCGCCGACCTCGGGCAGGTCCACGTAGACGATGTCGCCGAGGGCGTCCGTGGCGACCGCCGAGATGCCGATGGACACAATGTTGGATCCGGCGTTGCCGGAGTCACGTGCAACCCACTCGTGCTCGTCGGAGTACTGCAGTTCAGGGGCAACTCTTGCCATGTGTTTTTCCTAAGTCTTGTAGTGGTCGTTCGTGCTAAATCTGGGGACTACTTTTGGCGCTTGTAGAACGGCAGCGCGACCACTTCGAAGGGTTCGGCCTTGCCGCGGAGGTCGATGTCCAGGGCCGTGCCGGGTTCGGTGAATTCGACGTCGACGTACGCCATCGCAACCGGGTAGCCCAGGGTCGGGCTCGGCTGGCCGGAGGTGACTTCGCCGACGGTGTTGCCGTCCTTCAGGACCGGGTAGTGGCCGCGGCCGGCCCGGCGGCCGAGGCCCTTGAGTCCGACGAGCTTGCGGCCGGCGGTGGTGCCTGCACCGGCCTCCTTCTTGGCGGCGAGGGCAGCCTTGCCGACGAAGTCGCCTTCCTTGGAGAGCGCCACGACCGGACCCAGCCCGGCGGCGAAGGGGTCGCCGTCGAGGGAGAGCTCGTTGCCGTAGAGCGGCATCCCGGCCTCGAGCCGGAGCGAGTCGCGGGACGCGAGTCCGGCGGGGGTCAGTTCGCCGTCCTCGGCGATCGCTACGAGCGCCTGCCAAAGGGCGGCGGCATCGTCGTTCGCGACGAAGATCTCGAAGCCGTCCTCACCGGTGTAGCCGGTGCGGGCGAGCAGGAGCTCCTGGCTGGTGCCGCCGAACATAAAGGGGACATCAACGGCGGCGTAGTACTTCAGGCCGGTGACGAGTTCGTGCTGCGCGGCCGGAACGAGGCGCAACAGGATCTCCTGGGCTTTGGGGCCCTGCACGGCGATCAGCGAGGTCCCGGCGGAGGCGTCCTCGACGGTGACGTCGAAGCCCCCAGCTTTACCGGCACCGGCCCGCTCGGCCAGGGCCGCGGCGACGACCTTGGCGTTGCCCGCGTTGGGGACCACCAGGAATTTCTGGTCGCCGCGGCGGTAGGTGATGAGGTCGTCGATCATGCCGCCGTCCTCGTTGCAGATCAGCGAGTACTTGGCCTTGCCGACCGCCATCGCGGAGATCTTGCCGACCAGGGCGAAGTCCAGGAAGGCCGCGGCGTCGGGGCCGGTGACCCAGACTTCGCCCATATGGGAGAGGTCGTAGAGGCCCGCGGACTTGCGGACCGCGTGGTGCTCGGCCAGTTCGGAGCTGTACTTGAGCGGCATCTGCCAGCCGCCGAAGTCGGTGAAGGAGGCGCCGAGCTTCTTGTGCTCTTCGTAAAGTGCCGTGTAATTCTCAGTCATCGGTGGCTGTCCCTAGTTGTTAGAGGCGGAGTCGTCGAAGTGGACTGTTGTGTCTTCTTCGAAGGATTCGAGGGGAGGGCAGGAGCAGATCAGATTGCGGTCCCCGGCGGCGCCGTCGACCCGGCCGACCGGCGGGAAGTACTTGTCCTGTTTGAGCGTGTGCACCGGGAAAACTGCCTGCTCACGCGGGTACTCGCGGGCCCAGTCGCTGCTGATGACGGCGGCGGCGGTGTGCGGGGAGTTGCGCAGCGGGCTGTGCTCGACGGTGAAATCGCCGTGCGCCACCTGGTCGATTTCGGCGCGGATGGAGATCATGGCCGTGATGAAGCGGTCGATCTCGCCGATGTCCTCGGACTCGGTGGGCTCGACCATCAGGGTGCCGGCCACCGGGAACGCCAGCGTGGGGGCGTGGAAGCCGTAGTCGATCAGGCGCTTGGCGACGTCCTCGGCGGTCACGCCGGTCTTGGCCGTGAGTTCGCGCAGGTCCAGGATGCATTCGTGGGCCACGAGTCCGCCTTCGCCGGTGTAGAGCACCGGGAAGAAGTCGTTCAGGCGGGCCGCGATGTAGTTGGCGGCGAGCAGGGCCGACTTGGTGGCCTCGGTCAGGCCGTGGCCGCCCATGAGCTTCACGTAGGCCCAGGAGATCGGCAGCACGCCGGCGGAGCCGTAGCGCGACGCGGAGATCGGGGTCCCGCTTTCGCCGTTGGACGGATCGGCGGCGTTTCCCGGCATGAACGGCGCGAGGTGGGCCTTGGCCGCGACCGGGCCGACACCGGGGCCGCCGCCGCCGTGCGGGATGCAGAAGGTCTTGTGCAGGTTCAGGTGCGAGACGTCGCCGCCGAACAGGCCCGGCTGGGCCAACCCGACGAGGGCGTTGAGGTTGGCGCCGTCGATGTAGACCTGGCCGCCGGCGGCGTGGATGGCGTCGCAGACCTCGCGGACGTCGGCGTCGAACACCCCGTGGGTGGAGGGGTAGGTGATCATGATCGCGGACAGCGCGTCCTTGTGCAGCTCGATCTTGGCCCGCAGGTCGGCGTGGTCGATCGTGCCGTCGGTGGCGGTGGCCACGACAACAACCTTCATCCCGGCAAGCACCGCCGAGGCGGCGTTGGTGCCGTGCGCGGACGCCGGGATCAGGCAGACGGTGCGCTGGGCGTCGCCGCGGGAGAGGTGGTAGCCGCGGATGGCCAGCAGGCCCGCGAGCTCGCCCTGCGACCCCGCGTTGGGCTGGATGGAGACCTGGTCGTAGCCGGTGATCTCGGTCAGCTGGGCTTCGAGGTCCTCGATCAGTTCGCGCCAGCCGGCGGTCTGGGATTCCGGGGCGAAGGGGTGGATGGAGGCAAACTCGGGCCAGGAGATGGCTTCCATTTCGGCCGTGGCATTCAGCTTCATGGTGCACGAACCCAGCGGGATCATAGTGCGGTCCAGGGCCAGGTCGCGGTCCGAGAGGCGGCGGATGTAGCGCAGCAGCTGGGTCTCGGAGCGGTGCGTGTTGAACACCGGGTGCTGCAGGTAGTGCGAGGTGCGCTCGACGGCGGTATCGAGCGCGAAGGCATCCACTGAATCCACGACAGCGGCGCCGAACGCGGCGACGACGTCGGCGACGATGGCCGCCGTCGTGGCCTCATCGGCGGAGATGCCCACGGTGTCCGCGTCGATGCCGCGCAGGTTGACGCCCTTGGCCTCGGCGGCGGCGATGATCTGCGCTGCCTTGCCCGGCACCGAGACAGTGACGGTATCGAAGAAACTGGTGTGCAGCACGTCCAGGCCAGCGGCCTTAAGCGATGCGGCGATGGTCTTGGCGTGGCCGTGGGTGGTCTCGGCGATGGCCTTCAGCCCGTCCGGGCCGTGGTAAACGGCGTAGAAGGAGGACACGATCGCCAGCAGCGCTTGCGCGGTGCAGATGTTGGACGTGGCCTTCTCGCGGCGGATGTGCTGCTCGCGGGTCTGCAGGGCCAGGCGGTACGCCGGGACGCCGGCGTTGTCCTTGGAGACGCCGACCAGACGGCCGGGCATGGACCGTTCGAGGCCCTTCTGGACTGCCATGTAGGCGGCGTGCGGGCCGCCGAAGAACAGCGGGACGCCGAAACGCTGTGCGGAGCCGACGGCGATGTCGGCGCCCTGCTCGCCGGGAGGGGTGACGAGGGTCAGCGACAGCAGGTCCGCGGCGACGGTGACGAGGGCGCCGCGTTCCTTGGCGTCGGCGATCACGGCGGTGTGGTCAAACACGCGGCCGGAGGCACCGGGCTGCTGCAGGACCACGCCGTTGATGACACCCTCGGGCAGTCCCTTGGAGAGATCGGCGACCTCGACCTCGAAGCCCAGCGACTCGGCGCGGCCCTTGACGATCGCGATGGTCTGCGGCAGGCAGTCGGCGTCGAGGACGGTCTTGCCGTCGTGCGCCGTCTTGTTCTTGTTGGCCCGGCGCATCATGAGCACGGCCTCGGCGACCGCGGTGGCTTCGTCCAGCAGCGAGGCGTTGGCAATGGGCAGGCCAACGAGGTCCTGGACCATGGTCTGGAAGTTCAGCAGCGCCTCAAGCCGGCCCTGGGAGATTTCCGGCTGGTACGGGGTGTAGGCCGTGTACCAGGCCGGGGCTTCGAGGATGTTGCGGCGGATGACGGGCGGGGTGAGGGTGTCGTAGTAGCCCTGCCCGATCATCTGGACGGCTGTTTTGTTCTTCGCGGCGATCTTGCGCAGCTCGGCGAGGACCTCGACTTCGCTGAGCGCCTGGCCGAGGGCCAGCGCGGAGTCCTGCCGGATATCCTTCGGGACGGCCGTGTCTACGAGCGCATCGACGGTGTCGTAGCCGACAGCCTTCAGCATGGCGTCGACGTCGGCCTGGCGGCGGGCGCCGATGTGCCGGTCAACGAAGGACGTGGAGGCTGAGGTAACAGTCACAAGGAACTCCATAACTAAGGCGGCGCAGGGTACGCCACATTGATTCGGGTTCCTCCCCGCTCTGTATAGGACCTGAGAGTTTCCGCGCAGCCGTGCTCTCGCATGGCTCCGCTTGCACCGTCGGTGAGCACAGCATGTCAAAAGACAGCTTGCTACTTTCCAGAGTTGCCTTGCCGCGGCGGTACGTGGGCCTGAGAGATTCCTGGGGAGGGTTTGCTCCTACGGCGCCTGCTTGTACCTACTTGCAGAACTCTCCCGCCGCAGATCAAAGGCATATTAAATTTGCGTGACAACTGTCACAGCCCCTATTCTCCTATGCCCGGCCCGCGTCCGCAAACCAGTGGCGCGGCGGGACCGGGATTAAGCACAGGCCGCGCCCTGGGGCGCGAAGTCGCGGCCGGCGGCGGGGCGCTTGGGCTCGAGGTCGCCGGAAAGCTGCGGCCTAGCGCTGACCCTCCCACGAAATCGCCGGAATGCTGCGGCGTAGCCCGAACGAAACGGCGAATTCGCAGGCCTCCGGCGACTTCGGCGGGGCGGAGCCGGCTCTCCGGTCAGCCGCGGAGCCGCTCGAGGGCTGTAAGCAGGCTTTCGACGTCGGGGCCGACCTCCGGGAGCGGGCCGCCCGGGCCGCGCGCCAGCATGGCGTTGAAGTACAGCCCGTCCCCCATGTAGAGGACCGGCTTGGCCATGGCGGGGCCGACGTCGGCCGCCAGCAGTTCCAGCCAGCTCGCTTGGACAGCGGCTATCCGGCGCAGGGTTTCCTGGTGTGCCACTTCAGCCAGCCGGGTGGCGGCCACAAAGACTCGGTCCAGCGGCGTGTCCGCCCACACGGAGGACTTGATGAAGAACGCCGCTGCACCTTCCGGCGCGGCGGCCATGGCGGCCAGGTCCTCGGCGAGCAGCCGGTCGAGCCGTTCAAGCAGGACGGAAATCATCGCCTCCTTGTTGGGGAAGTGGTAGAGCAGCCCGCCCTTGGAGACTCCGGCCAGCCGGGCGACGGCATCCAGCGTCGCGGCACGTTCGCCCTCTGCGATCAACAGGGATTCGAAGGCATCAAGGACGGCTTCGCGGGCGACGGGTTTTCTGGCCATGGTTCCAATCATGCCCCGCGCCGGGGGCGTGTCTTAACGGTCGGCTTCTTAACTGTACCGTCTAGACGGTACAGTTATCTTCATGAGCAACACATCTTTCACCCGCAACAGCACCGGAACCCCCGGCAACCTCGCCGCCGGCAACACCGCCGCCGGAACGACGCAGTCCCCGGCGCCGCGCGCGCCGTGGCGCGACTGGCTGGCGCTGGCGCTGCTGATGTTTCCCGTGCTGCTCGTGGCCGTCGACAACACCGCCCTGACCTTCGCGCTGCCGGCCATCGCGCGCAGCCTCGATGCCTCCGGCGTGGAACTGCTCTGGATTGTCGATGCCTATCCCCTGGTCCTCGCCGGCCTCCTCGTGGCGATGGGAAGCCTCGGCGACAGGATCGGCCGCCGCCGGCTGCTCTTCATCGGCAGCACCGGCTTCGCTGCCGTCTCGGCGGTCACAGCCTTTGCCCCCAGCGCCGAGTGGCTGATCGCCGGGCGTGCGGGGCTGGGGTTCTTCGGCGCCATGCTGATGCCCTCCACCCTGTCCCTGATCCGCAACATCTTCCCCGAGCCCAACCGGCGCCGGCTGGCCGTGGCCATCTGGGCTGCCGGCTTCTCGGGCGGTGCCGCGCTGGGCCCGATCTTCGGCGGCTGGCTGGTGGAGCACTTCTGGTGGGGCGCGGTGCTGCTGGTGGCCGTGCCGATCATCCTGCCGCTGCTGGTCCTGGGCCCGGCCCTGATCCCGGAATCCCGGGACCCGGACCCGGGCCGCGTGGACGTTCCCAGCATCGTTCTGTCCCTGCTGGTCATGGTGCCGGTGGTCTACGGCATCAAAATCCTGGCCACACACGGCCTGGCGCTGGAACCGCTGGCCGCCATCGGCTTTGGCCTGCTGATGGGGTACGTCTTCATCCGGCGGCAGCGGCAGCTCCTGGCGGCTGGCCTGCCGCTGGACGCCGCGGCGCCGGCAAGCCTGCAGCAGGCCGGAAACCGGACCGCTCCCCTGCTGGATCTCAGCCTCTTCGGCAACCGGGTCTTCAGCACCGCCATCATCGCCAACGTGCTGGCGCTGTTCTCGTTCAACGGCTTCATCCTGTTCCTGGCCCAGCACCTCCAGTTGATCGAGGGGCAGTCCCCCTCAGAATCCGGCGTCGCCATGGTCCCCGCGCTTATCGCGACCGTCATGGCCGGCCTGCTGGTGGTGCCGCTGGTGAAGAAGGTCCGCCCTGGTTTTGTGGTCGCAGGCGGGCTGCTCCTGAGCGCCGTCGGCTACTTCCTGGTGGCCTTCGGCGATCACGGCAACGGCCCGGCGGTGCTGCTGGCGGCCCTGCTGGTGCTGTGCCTTGGCGTCGGCGCCGCGGAGACCATCTCCAACGACCTGATCCTCGCTGCCGCCCCGGCGGAGAAGTCAGGGGCGGCGGCCGCGATTTCCGAGACCGGCTACGAAATCGGCTCCCTGCTGGGCACCGCCATCCTCGGCTCTATCCTGACGGCTTCCTATCAGGGCAATCTGCGGCTTCCCGTCGGCGTCGCGGACGCGGCGCCAGCTGAGGCGTCGGCCCAGGCGGGCGAGACGCTCGCCGGGGCCGTTGAACTGGCGCAGGCCCTCCCGGGACCGCTGGCGGAGGCCGTGATGACCGCCGCCCGGGCCGCATTCGATTCAGGCGTCCACATCACGGCTACCATTGCCCTCGTGCTCATGGCCGGGGCGTCGGTGCTCGCCGCCGTCGTGCTCCGGAAGGTGCCGACCGCCAAATAGCCAGGGAACCGGGACGCTCCCGGGCCGGCAGGCGGCGCTGCTTAAACGCCAAGCGCCCGGCGCCGGTGGGAACCGGGGCCGGGCGCTTGGATCTGCCGGGGAGCGCTACTTGCTGTCCGCCGTGGTGACGCTGGTGTTGGCCCGCATGGTCTCAGCGTTGACCAGCCAGGCGTACTGCTCGAACTTGGCGATGAACCCGTGCAGCAGGTCTGCCGTGGTGGGGTCCTCTTCGTCGACTTCATCGTGGACTTTACGCATGGTGCCGACGGCGGCCTCAAGGGCCGCGACGATCCGCTCAATGGCGTCCTTGGTGTTGATCAGTCCGTTGGGGAACTCGGCGAGCGCGGTGGACTTGGACACCGTGGAGCTGCGGCCGTCCGGAAGGGCGTGGAGGGCGCGCATGCGCTCGGCCAGGTCGTCCGCGAACTCACGGGCAGAGTCGATAATCTCGTCCAGCTGCAGGTGGAGGTCCCGGAAGTTCGTTCCGACGATGTTCCAGTGCGCCTGTTTGCCCTGAACGTGAAGTTCGATCAGGTCAACAAGCACGGCCTGCAGGTTCGTCGTGAGGGTCGGTGAAGCTTTCATGCGTCCTCCTGAGTAGGCGCGATACCGTTGCGTCCGGTATCGCTAGGTCCGATATCTTCGACGCTACCGCAGGGCGCAACAGGACCGCGACGGTCCCGGAGGAATTTCTCGGTCAGCTTACTAAGTTGGCTTACTAACCACGGCTGGCACTCCCTGGCGACGTTGCCGGCCGGCCGGGTCTCACCAGTAATGAGCGACGTCGATCACGAGTCGTGAGCCCGCGTCCGGTCCGCCCAGGGTAAACACGCGGAACGGCAGCCGGGCCCGGACTCCGAGGCCGAGGCTTGAATAGCCTTCGAAGCTGCCGGCCCATGCCACCTGCCGGAAGGTCTGGTAACCGCTGACGTTGCTCAGTTCGTTCGGGTCGGCCGGATTGTAGGTGGCGTTACCGTTATCGTCATAGGCCGGGGCGTTGACCGTGACCTGGAGGAACGCCTGGCCGCGCAGCGGGACGGGGAGTCCCGAACCGTCCTGCGTCACCTGCGGAACGTAGCGGACGGTGTAGCCGGCAACGGGCCCGTTGAGGTCGATGACCAGCCGGTCGAAACAGTAGTGCTGCCCCGTGCGGACATTAGTCACCTGGGCCTGGCTCATCGCCGGATCCGCCTTTGTCAGCGACCCCCACACCAGTCCGCAGTAGGGAGCCGCCGTCGCGGGGCCGGGCGCCACGAGCCCCGATCCAACGGCCAGCAGGATCGCAACCAGCCACACCCGGAACTTCTTCATTTGGGCCGCCCCCTCGAAATGATGAGATAGCAACAGGATAGGAGCGTTTTCGGGCCGAATCGAGAGGTCGGCCGGATCTTGCGTCGAAACGTTAGGCTGCGCCGCGCCGGGTCACGGGACGGTTGCGCCGCCGTCGTCCTTCGGCCGGGAAACTCCTGGCATCGGCGAAGCGCCGGTCCCTTGCGGAATCCGGCGCTTCGCGGTGAATTGCGTGAAGTTGTGAAGTGGTGGTGCGCGGCGGGAAGTCCCCTAGCCTTCGCAGTCGCGGCAGTACTTCAGGCCGTTTTTTTCCTTGGCCACCTGGGACCGGTGACGGACCAGGAAGCAGGAGGAGCAGGTGAATTCATCGGTCTGCTCGGGAACAACAACGACGGTCAGTTCTTCGCCGGAAAGATCAGCGCCGGGAAGGTCGATGCCTTCAGCCGTGTCGTTCTCGTCGACGTCGATGACGGCAGTCTGGGCGCCCCCACTGCGGGACGCCTGAAGTGCCTCCAGCGACTCGGAGGGAGTCTCTTCTTCTGTCTTGCGTGGTGCGTCGTAATCGGTAGCCATTTGCGGGTTCACTTTCGTTGCTGCGCAGCGCCATTTCAGGCACTTCAGTGAAGCAGTTTAGGACATTATGCACGCAGTTGAAGAATGGTGTGGCGAATCAGACACTTTGCGTCGCCCGCCCTCCGCTTGGGACGGGACGGGCACAACCGACGGGCGACGCGGCTCCCCAACGAGTCGCCGCCGGCAGCCTGCACGACGGGGTGTGCGCTCAGGCGACGGGCCAGATGATGAGCGTCTTCCAGGTTGCCGGGTCCGCCTCCGCCGCCGGGTCGCTGAGGTAGTACTCCCACATCGCGGTGCCCGGCGTCAGGCCTTCGGCCTGCATCTTCTCCATGATCGCCCCGTACGTTTCGGGGAGGGTCTCGTATGGGCCCACGTGCATCGCTTCGAACGCCCGGCCGGCGGGCAGGGATCCAGCGGTCACACCGCCGTCGCCGCCGGGAAACGGCGCCGCTACCGGAAACCCGGCCTCGACGTCGACGACGTCGGTCGGCATCCCGTGATACATCGCGAACGGCGGTCCGGCCAGCTGGACGTGCTGTTGTTCCGCCGCACTCATCACCAAGCCGTAGGCGCGGCCGAAGAACTCGCGCAGCCCCTTCATGGGAACGGTTTCGCGCAGCACCGCCGTCGGCTGTTCCTGAAGCTGGGTGGACTTGATGTCCGGGGTCTTGTCCGGGTTGGATTCAGTCATAGGCCCAGACTCCGCCGTGCGCTTTCCGTGGTCTAGGGCCTAACGTCCCCCGGGCGCGTCATCGGGATTCACGGCCGTGGACCCCACGACGACGGCGTGGGCAGTCCCTGACGGGCGGAAGCTGATCAGCCTTCTGCGGTCACCGGTTCCCGGGCTTGGACGTAGCCGGTCACGTCCAACGCTTCGTCTCCCGTCGCCTCCATGATCTTTTCAGCCGGCACGCCGGCGGCCAGGGCGGCAGCAATTTGCACGTCGCACGCGGCTTTTGCCTGGTCAAGGGCCCATTCAGCGGCCTCGACTTCGCCCACGCGGGTGATCAGCGCCGCCAGCAGCGTCTCTTGCAGGGCCAACAGGTCAGCCGCCGCCTTCTTGGAGCCGGGCGACGCACGCTCGTGTTCTCCATAAAGGGTCCAATCGACCTGGGCGATAGACAGAGGGGGAGTATTTGAATTGGTAAACGGTTCCACGGGGCGGCCTTCTACGACTGTCGAAGCAATGCTCCGGTCGCTGAGCGGAATAAGGTCTCAAAGGACCACCAGACTGGATCAGTCTGTCTACTAAATCCGACAATACACAGCAACCTCCGGAATATGAAGTGTCGCCGGCATCACGCGTGGAGGATCAGTTTCGTGGCATCGGCGCTGGAGGCCTGCCGGCCGCGGGTCTAGGAAGGTTCGCTACGTCCGGCACAGTCCACAGGCCTTCTGCGCGGCAGGGGATGGAGGCTGATACAAGCGCCTTGCTGTGCTGGTGCTGGGGTTCAGCGAAGAAGTCTCTGGTCTCCGCCACCTCGACTACACGCCCTTCTAGCAGGACCGCCACCCGGTCGCACATGTACCGCACCACATTCATGTCGTGCGAGATGACAATCAGGGACAGGTTGCGTTCCCGCTGCAGCCTGAGCAGCAGGTTCAGGACGGTGCGTTGGGTTAGGGCGTCCAGTGCTGAGGTGGCCTCATCGCAGATCAGGACCTGGGGTTCGAGCAGCAGGGCGCGGGCGATGGTGGCGCGCTGGAGTTGGCCGCCGGAGCATTCGCTCGGGCGTTTATCCAGCAGCGCTGTATCCAGCTCCACCTCGTCCATCACGGCAGCTATCCAGCCGTCGCGCTGTTCCGGGGGCAGGGAATGGTGCGCGCGCAGCGGGGCCTGCAGGCTGGTGCGCAGCGTCATGCGCGGGTCAAAGGCGCCGTGCGGTTCCTGGAACACCAACTGGACGGCGGTGTCCTCGCCTGGACCCGCTGGGTCCAGCTGCCGGGTAATGGATCCTGTGCCGGCCGTTTCCAAGCCGACAATGGCTTTGGCCAGGGTGCTCTTGCCGGAACCGGATTGGCCCAGTACACCCAGGATTTCCCCGCGCTTGAGGGTCAGTGAGACGTCGCGCAGCGCGGCATGGCCCAGTTTCCGCCTCGGACCGAAGTGCTTGCCCACGCCGTCCAGCACCAGGATGTCGCGGTCTGTGGAGGGCGGACGACGGCGGGATTCCGGCGCCAGACGCGCGGCGGACAGGAGCTCCTGGGCGTATGCCGTTCTGGGCCGGGTCAGGAGCCCGGCGGCCGGACCCCCCTCCACTATGCTGCCGGAGTTCATCACAAGGACCCGGTCCGCGTAGGCGGCCACGGAGGCGACGTTGTGGGTGATGTAGAGAATGCCGAGGCCACGTTCCCGTCGTTCCCTGTCCAGCAGCTGCAGGATCTGGCGTTCCAGCACTTTGTCCAGCGCCGACGTCGGCTCATCCGCCAGCAGCATCTGAGGCTGCCCGGCCAGGGCCAGGGCCGTCATGGCCCGCTGCGCCATGCCCCCGGAGAGCTGGTGCGGATAGGCCTGTACCCCCCGGGCGGGATCCGCAAAGCCCACCTCTTCGAGCAGCTCCAGGGCCTTGCTGCGCGCTTTACTCCCCCGAAGTCCGGCGTGGAGCCGCAGCGGCTCCTTGAGGTGCTGCCCAATCGTGCGGTTCGGGTTGAACATGCGCTTGGGCTGCTGGAACAACATCCCCAGCCGGCCGCCCCGCACGGAGTTGAGCTCGTCTTCGGAAGCCCGGGTCAAGTCAAGGTCCCCGAGCCGAATGGAACCACCGGTGATATTCAGGCCGGGCGGCAGGAGCTGCAGGCAGGACATCGCGGTCAGGGTTTTGCCGGAGCCGGAACCACCCACCAGGGCCACGAATTCGCCGGGATCCACGGACAGGGAGACGCCGGAGAGCAGAGATTTGGTGTGACCCCCACCGGATGGGGCTCTAGTGGTCACCTCCAGGCCGTCCAGGATCAAACCCGTATTCATCAATCCACGCCTCATTTTTCTGCCGTTCGGGGCATGAGCAGCGGCGCGGCGGCCATTTGGGCGGCCCGCTGGCCAATAACGGTCACGCAGAGGGCCACGGTGAAGATGACCAGGCCGGGGGCGATGATTCCCAGCGGAGCACGGCCCGCGAAGGGTTGAGCGGCTGCCAGCATGGACCCCCAGTCCGACTGCGGCGGCTGGACGCCCAAGCCCAGGTAGGAGAGGGCTCCCACGCTGATGAGCAGATGCCCGAACCGTAACGTGGCTTGCCCCAGTATGGGAGCGGCGAGGTGGGGCAGGACATGCCGGAAGACAATGAAGGCCGGCGGGCAGCCCACCACACGGGCGGCGTCCACAAAGCCCCGGGCCGAGATGTCGTACGCCAGGGTTCGGGCCAGCCTGGCAAAGGGCGTCCACCCCGTAACAGTCAGCGCGAGCAGCAGCGGCCCGAAGCCCGTGCCCAGCGCAGCGACGATGAAAAGGGCAACCACCATTTCCGGCAGCGCGAGCAGGACGTCATTGGTGCGAGTCAAGAATTCATCCACCCAGCCCCGCCGCCTTGCACTGATAATGCCGATAGTCACGCCCAGAAGGCAGGTCAGCAGCGTGGCCAGCGCGGCCACGGACATGGAGAACTGGCCGCCTTCAAGGATCCGGCTGAGGGTGTCCCGGCCCAAGTTGTCGGTGCCCAGCCAGTGTTCTGGCGAGGGCGGTGCCAGTCGTTCCGCCAGGTTCTGCTCCGCGGGCGGGTACGGAGAGATCCACGGGGCCAGCAGCACTGCCAGCACAATGAGGGCAAGCCCGGCCGCGGCCAGCGTGGTAACGGTGGACCGGCTACGCAAGGGATTCTCCCACCGTGCGGCTGAGGAAACGGTGGACGAAGTCTGCCAGGGTAGTCGTGCCGACGGCGAATGCCACCACGACGACCACCCCGCCCTGCGCGAGCGGGATGTCGCTGTTTACGACGGCGTCGAAGAGCAGCCTTCCCATGCCGGGCACGGCGAAAATGACCTCCACAATGACCGAGCCGCCAAGCAGTCCAGCGAACCACACGGCGAACAGGGTCGACAACGGCACCAACCCGTTCGGCACTACGTGGCGGAGTACGGCCTGGCCGTGGCTCAGTCCCCTGGCGCGGGCGGCCGGCACATGCTCCGCGGCGGCGGCGTCAATGATACCGGCCCGTACGGCCGAGGTGAAGAAGCTGATGGGCCGCAGTGCCAGGGTCAGGGCAGGCAGGACGGCGGACGAGAGATCGTTCCAGCCTGCAGTGGGCAGCACGGACAGCTTCAGGGCGAAGACCAGAACCAGTACAGGAGCCACCCAGTATTCCGGCATGGCAATCAGGGCCTGGGTGACAGCGGTGATGGCCTTGTCCGCGGCGCTTCCGGGCCGTAGTCCGGCAATGATTCCCAGGGGAAGCGACACCGCCACGGCCAGGACCAGCGTCATGGTGACCAGGCTGAGCGTGACGGCAAGCGCCGGGAGCACCTGATCCGCCACGGGCGTACGGCTGACGAAGGACAATCCCATGTCGCCGCTGAAAAAGTCCGCCAGCCAACGTAAGTACCGGACCGCCAAGGGCTCGTTCAGGCCGAGGCTGTCGCTGAGGCCCTGCACTGAGGCGTTATCCACGGCGTCCCCTGCCACCCGCGACCGGATAATCTTCCGTACCGGATCCCCCGGCGTGAAGTACGGGATCAGGAAGACAGCAAAGGAGGACACCACAACGGCGGCCACCAGAGTGGCCATCCGTTTGGTGATGAACTGCAGCATTCGCGGCGGGTTTCAGCTGGACTAGGAGCCGGACTTGGCCGTCTCCGCCGTCAGGACGTAGCGGGACAGCGGGTCCTGAACGTACGAGAGGACGTTTGTGCGGATGGCGTCGGTCGCCTGTTCGTTGACCAGCCAGGCGTTAACCGCCTGGTCTTTGAGGATTTGACCTGCCTCTGCGTACAGCCTGTAGCGCTCGTTCGTGTCGACGGTTGTGGCGGCTTCGGCGATGATCCGGTCATACTCCGGGTCGCAGAAGTGGCTCAGGTTGTAGGTGCCTTTGCAGGTGTAATCGGCGGTGAGGAACCCGATGGGGTCAGCGATGTCGATCAGCCGGTTCCGCTGGCTGAGCAGCATGTCGTAATTCCCGCTCAGGACGTCGGGCTCCGCTGAGGCATATTCCTTCGACTGGATCGTGACGGGCATACCGATGTTCTTGAGGTTTTCCTGAATGACGGCCGCAACGTCGGCGAATTCGGCGCGCTCCACTATGGCAATGATTTCCAGGGGCCGCTCGGCAGTGTAACCGGCATTGGCTAGCAGTTTCCGGGCTTCCTCAAGGTTTTGCTGCTGTTTCTCTTGCTTTTCGCCTGCCCAGGGTTCGGAAGGCGCGAACGGTCCGGTGGCCGGCAGGGCGGCACCTTCGTAGACGCTGGCGGCCAGGGCCTCGAGGTCCAATGCGTCGCGGATCGCCTTGCGGACGTCCACGTTGTCCAGTGGCGCGCGGCCGTTATTCATGTACAGCGTCGCAGTCCGGGGGGAATCGGCACCCAGTACGGTGACGCCGCCGTCCGCTTTCAGCGCTGCGAGGCTGGCGACCGGGATGGACAGCGAGATATCGGCTTCGCCGGTCTGCACCTGGGCTGCGCGGGTGGCGCCGTTGGTGATGAAACGGATCTCTGCGCCCGCCAGCTGCACGTCCCCGCCCCAGTAGTGCTCGTTGCGGTCCAAGGTCAGGGACTGCTTTGCCTTTTGTGAGACGGGCGTGAAGGGCCCGGTGCAGTGACCCAACGGGTCCACGCCTTCATCCTTGTACGCAGCCGGCGCCAGGATGCCGGTGTTGACGCTGGCCAGCCGGTACGGCACCAGCGGGTTTTCGGCAGGCGTGCTGACCCGGACGGTTTGCGCGTCCACTGTTGTGACGCTGGTGATCATGGTGCGGTTAAATGCGCGCGCCGGAACCTTGGCGTCCAGGACGTGGTTGAGGGCCGCCACCACGGAATCGGCCGTGAAATCGCTCCCGTCCTGGAACTTGACGCCCTGCCGGATGCTGAAGTCCCAGTCCAAGGGGGAGGTCTGCTCCCACTCGGTGGCAAGTGAGGGCAGGACCGCACCCTCGGCCTGGTTATAGGTGGTCAGGGTCTCCAAGCAACCGGACAGGGAGAGGATGTAAGCGGCATCTGACTCGAGGGCCCAGTTGGCCACAGGTGCCCGGAAGTTGTCCACCACGATCCGCTGACTGGTGTCGGCCGCAGCCGTGGGCTGGGAGATCTGGGTCTCGGTGCCGCTGAAACCGCAGCTGGTAACGGCCAGGACAGCCGCCGCAGCCATCAGGACGCGGGGACGGAGGAACAAACGCACAGAAAACCGCCTTGCAGGGCTGCCTTGGGAAAGGCGGGAACACGAAAAGGGAACAGCTTAGGGTAGCCTGCCCTTTCTCTAACTGAGAATTCGATGACGCTGCCAGAACTGACGGGGAGGGACGGCGCGCGATCCCGCCCGGCCGCCGACACCAAACCCTTGACGTCATTTAGCCTGAGTTCATTTTCAGAATGATAGTCATTATCTATACCGTGGTGGCAAGAGAATCGTCGTCGCTGAGGGGCAGGGTGTGCACAGTGAGCGTCACCCTTCCTCGATGATGATCGATACAGCTCCTCCGAGGAACCGTGTCTCGGCGTCTTTGCTTCTGCCCACCCAGCTGGTCTTCAATGTTGGCTTTTACGCGGTCGTTCCCTTCCTTGCCCTCGTGATGGCCGAAGACCTTGGCCTCGGTGCCGCCGCCGTAGGCCTGATCCTTGGCGCACGGACCTTCAGCCAGCAGGGCATGTTTCTGCTGGGCGGTGTGATCGCTGATCGCTGGGGACCGCGCCGCAGCATCTTGACCGGCTGCATCATGCGCGCAGCAGGCTATCTCGGGCTCGCGATCTCTGATGGTTTCTGGCCCTTTCTGCTCAGTGCAGTGCTGACCGGTGTCGGCGGCGCCTTCTTCTCACCCGCTGTTGAGGGACTCGTCGGGACCCTTGATCGCGCCCGGGCCTCGGATGGCACGCCGCGACGAAACCTCTTCGCCTGGCTCGTCCTGTTCGGGGAGATCGGCGCCGTCACTGGGCCGCTTGTCGGCATTGGCCTTCTGCCGTTTGGGTTCCCTGTCGTCGCCATGTCAGCTGCGTGCCTCTTCCTGGCCGTGGGCGTTGCTCTATGGTTCCTCCTACCTGAGCATGCTTCACCAGCAAAAGTGGTGGAACCTGCGGTAGCGGGGCCAAGAGACGGTGGTGCCTTCGCCTGCGTGCGGGATCAGCGTTTCGTTACCTTCGCTGCGTTCTTCAGCGTGAACCTGCTCGCATATAACCAGTTGTACTTCGCGCTTCCGCTCGAACTCGATCAGAGTGGAGCCGGCGCCAGAACGCTGGCTGCGCTGTTCGCCCTCGCGTCCATCTTGACCATCGCGCTGCAACTGCCGATGTCTGCGGTAGCTACCAGACTGGGTCCGGCCATGGCTCTCCGGGCAGGCTTCGCGTGCATCTCGATGGCATTCGCGGCTATCACCCTGATCGGAAGCACCGGGATGCAGATCGTGCCCGGACTTCCGGTGATGACGGGACCAATAGCCCTCGTGGTTCTCCTCAGCCTCGGACACATGCTCGCCCGGCCCGCCGGGATGCAGCAGGTCCACGACTTCGCCGGAAAACGCCCGCTCAGCGCCTACTACGGCCTCCTCGCCAGCTGCGGCGGCCTTGCGGTGCTCCTGGGCAATAGCCTGATCGGCGTTTTGCGCGACACGCTAGGAAGCGCCTCCGGCTGGGCGCTCCTCGCTCTCCTTGCTGCTGCAGCCGCTGCTTTCCTCCCTCGTTTCCTCCCCGTTCCCCATAAGGAGGACCCGTCATGGCCCAGCGCATCACTCCCGCCGGCTTGCTGTCCTGACATCAGTAACAACGGCGATGGCAAACCCCCTCGTACCGCAGCGTAGGTCCAGCCCTCAGCTCTCGATCCTGGCCGCCGGCGCGTACAACAGCGACGCCGTCGACCCAATGGGCCCTGGGACCGGTCCGTTCGTTCTCACCGCCACCGACGGAACGCCGTAGCGGGTAGCAGCGGGTCCCCGATAGCAGGACAAACGAAAACCGCGCCGCCACCGGGAGGGTTCCCAGCAACGGCGCGGTTCTTTCTTGGGGCCCCCTGTCGGATTCGAACCGACGACCCCCGCTTTACAAGAGCGGTGCTCTGGCCAACTGAGCTAAGGAGGCATTCCTGTGCGCCGGGGCACCGGGCCGCGATGAGGGGCCTGGCGCCATGGCGCTAGATAAGGTTAGCCCACGGATGCCCGGTGATAAAAACAGGCCCGGCTCCGGAAGAATCCGGAACCGGGCCCGCCGATGCTACTGGGTCCTGCCGCCTACTGCTTGGCGTCGATGGCGGCCTGGAGGAACTCCTCGAACGGGGTCTGGGCGCTCTCGCCCTTGCCCCACTGCTGGCCCTCAACGAACACGGTGGGCGTGCCGGTGACACCGATGGAAGCCGCCTGCTGGGTGGCGTACTTCACCCACGGGCGGTAGGTCTTCTCGTCCACGCACGTTTCGATGCTCTTGGCCCCGACGTCGGTGGCCATCTTCTTCAGATCCGCATCCGAGATGCCGGCGCCGCCTTCAGCAGGCTGCTGCTCAAACAGTGCATTGACGAAGTCCGCGTACTTCTCCGGCGATTCGTTCACAACGCAGGCTGCGGCGTTGGCCGCGCGAGAGGAGTAGTTCGTGGTGGAGCGGGTGTCCAGGAAGCCCAGCGGGCGGTACTCGACGGTGACCTTGCCTTCGTTGCGAAGATTCGTGAGGGTCTCGTTGTACTGGGTCTCAAAGTTCTTGCACACCGGGCAGATGAAGTCGATATAGAGAACCACCTTGACCGGCTTGCCGGCCTCTGCCTCGGCACCGGGCGCGGCGACTACTGCCGGCGGGGTTTCCGCCGGAGCGGGAATGTCGGCTACCCGGACGGTCGCGGGCTCCGTCTTCGCGACCTCGGTGTTGGCCAGCAGCGTGACGCCGCCGTAAACGTTGCCGTTGGCCGGGGTGGGTCCCTCGTCCGCAATCGGGGCGTTCTTCTGCATGTTCGAGGTGACTACCAGCGCCACCACCACAATGATGGCCACGACGGCGGCAACGATGCCCCAGCCGATGAGCAGCTTGTTGCGCTTGTCCTTTTTGACCTGCGCCTCGCGGATTTCACGGGCTTTCTCGCGGGCCGCGGCAGTTCGCTCTGTTTTGGACTGACGGGGTTCGTTTGCGGGGCTCATTAGTTCCTCGGGTCGATCGGCCGGTGATATCCACTGGGTGGCAATTCATCATTTTAGGGGAGAAATCTGGGAACTTGCGCTTTCAACCTTCGTCCCCGCCTCCCAACGGACGAATAGCACAGAAGATTCCGCCGGGCTAGGGTGGACAGGAGCCACGAGCGAATCCCAGGGAGCACCAATGCAGGCAACCAAACACGCCGAATCGGATCCAGAATCCAACGGCGCGGAGGCGCACGGCACCAGCGACACCGATCCGGACGCGCAGTATGACTTTATGGTGGTTTCCAACCGCCTGCCGGTCGACCGCTGCTCCCCGGACGAGCCCGGATGCGAGGACGGCTGGCGCCGTTCCCCCGGCGGCCTGGTCACCGCCCTGGCCCCCATGATGACCAAAACCGACGGCGCCTGGGTCGGCTGGCACGGCGCCCCCGATGAGCATGTCCAGCCCTTCACCCACGGCGGCATCGACCTCGTACCCGTCCAGCTCAGCACGGAAGACATCGAACTCTTCTATGAGGGCTTCTCCAACGCCACCCTCTGGCCGCTCTACCACGACGTGATCGCCCCGCCCGAGTTCCACCGGACCTGGTGGGACTCCTACCGCAAGGTCAACCGCCGGTTCGCGGACGCCGTCATCGACCACGCCAACCAGGGCGCCACCGTCTGGGTGCAGGACTACCAGCTGCAGCTTGTTCCCAAGATGCTGCGCGAGGCGCGTCCGGACCTGAAGATCGGGTTCTTCAACCACATCCCCTTCCCGCCGCCGGAAATTTTCGCCCAGCTGCCGTGGCGCCGGGCCATCATCGACGGACTGCTCGGAGCCGACCTGGTCGGGTTCCAGCGCCCCAGCGACGCCGGAAACTTCATGCGCTCCGCCCGCCGCTTCCTCGGCGCCAGCGTCAAACAGCAACAGATCCATGTCCGGGGGTCCGACGGCGAGACCACCCACATCGCCCGCGCCCAGGCGTTCCCCATCTCGATCGACGTCCAGCAGATCAGCGAACTCGCCCGAAAGCCCGAAATCATCGAGCGCGCCCGCCAGATCCGAATGGATCTCGGCAGTCCTAAGACGATCCTGCTCGGCGTCGACCGCCTCGACTACACCAAGGGCATCCGGCACCGGCTCAAGGCCTACGAGGAACTCCTGGCGGACGGCAAGGTCACGGTGGAGGACGCCGCGCTGATCCAGGTTGCGAGCCCCAGCCGGGAACGCGTGGAGCAGTACCGCCTGCTGCGCGAGGAAATCGAAGGCACCGTGGGCCACATCAACGGCACCTACGACACCATGCAGAACACCGCGGTCCGCTATCTGCACCACAGCTACCCCATCGATGAGATGGTGGCCCTGTACCTGGCCGCGGACGTCATGCTCGTCACGGCCTTGCGGGACGGCATGAACCTCGTGGCCAAGGAATACGTCACGGCCCGGACCAACAATGACGGCGCGCTGGTGCTGAGCGAGTTCGCCGGCGCCGCCGACCAGCTCAAGCAGGCCCTGCTAATGAACCCGCACGACATCGACGGCCTCAAGGACACCATCATGAAGGCCGTCAACATGCAGCCGGCGGAGGCCGGGCGCCGCATGCGCTCGATGCGCAAGCAGATCCTGGACCACGACGTCGATCTCTGGTCCTCTGATTTCCTGACCGCGCTCGAAGAAAAGGTAATCCGCGATGACTCCTGAACTCTCCCCGCGACAGACCCCGCTCTCGCTCGCCCCGGACCTCCTTGAGGCCGTGCACCGCATCGCCGCCACGGAACACCTGCTGGTCACCATGGATTTCGACGGCACGATGGCACCCCTCGTGGACCATGCCGGCGACGCCCGCGCCCTCCCCCGCTCGGCAGCGGCCTTCGCCGCACTCACGGAACTGCCCCGGACGACGACGGCGCTCATCTCGGGGCGCGCCCTAGACAGCCTGCGGGCGGTTGCCTTTCCCCCGGAGAAGACGCTGCTGATCGGCAGCCACGGCGCCGAAGTCTGGATGGGACCGGGGTCCTCCAAACTGGAGCTCGATGACGACCGCCGTGAACTGCTTGCCGAGGTCCGGCGCGAGCTGGAGGGCATCGTAGAGGTGGCACCGGGAACCCTGCTGGAGGACAAGCCGGCCGGCGTCGTCCTGCACACCCGGCTGGCCGCGGACGACGTTGCCGAAGACGCCGTCGCCGCTGCCCGCGCCGTCCTGCAGGACCGGCCCGGGGTCTACCTGAAGGACGGCAACCGGGTGCTGGAGACCTCCGTGGTCCACGCCTCCAAGGGGGAGGGCGTCGCCTTCCTGCGGCAGGCGACCGGCGCCACCGCCACGGTCTTTGCGGGCGATGACACCACCGACGAGGACGCCCTGGCCCGCCTGCTCCCCGGGGATCTCGGCGTGAAGGTCGGCCTGGACTTCACCCAGGCCCAGTTCCGGATCGAAGCCCCGGCGCACGTTGCCGAATTGCTGGAGGCCCTGCTGCGGGATCGGAGACGCGGCCTCGGGCTGCCGGACACTACCGCATAGCGGGCCGCTGGTAAGCCGGATCACGTGTGACATCCGCGACATTTTGGCCCTTTTAACAAAAATATGACATACTCTGGTTGTGATGTGGCGCACAAGTACCGTGCGGCGTCATTGGATACTCCTCGGCTTCGGCCGGGGAGTATACGCACGATCAGGTGCTGACAACTGAATTAACAACTGAAGAATAAGACCATTCACTACGGATCGTCCGGCACGTACCTGCCGGTGAAGGGATTGATAACTGTGGCTACAGTTACTTTTGATAACGCAACACGTCTGTACCCGGGCACGGATAAGCCCGCTGTTGACAAGCTCAACATTGAAATCGCCGATGGCGAATTCCTGGTCCTCGTTGGACCCTCCGGCTGTGGCAAGTCGACCTCCCTGCGCATGCTCGCAGGTCTTGAGGACGTCAACGCCGGCCGGATCCTGATTGGCGACCGCGATGTCACCGATGTTCCCCCGAAGGACCGCGACATCGCCATGGTCTTCCAGAACTACGCCCTCTACCCGCACATGACGGTCGCGGACAACATGGGCTTCGCGCTGAAGATCGCCGGCGTCAGCAAGGAAGAGCGCGCCGAGCGCGTCCGTGAAGCTGCCAAGCTGTTGGACCTCGAGCCGTACCTGGACCGCAAGCCGAAGGCACTCTCCGGCGGCCAGCGCCAGCGTGTTGCCATGGGCCGCGCGATCGTGCGTAACCCGCAGGTCTTCCTCATGGATGAGCCGCTGTCCAACCTTGATGCGAAGCTCCGCGTGCAGACCCGCACGCAGATCGCGTCCCTGACCCGCCGCCTGGGCGTCACCACGGTCTACGTGACCCACGACCAGGTCGAGGCCATGACCATGGGCGACCGCGTCGCCGTGCTGAAGGACGGCCTGCTGATGCAGGTCGACACCCCGCGCAACCTGTACGACAAGCCCAAGAACGTCTTCGTGGCCGGCTTCATCGGCTCCCCCGCGATGAACCTGCTGGAACTTCCCGTCGTCGACGGTGGCGTGCAGTTCGGCGGCACCGTTTACCCGGTACCGCGCAACGTCCTCGAGGAGGCGCACGGCCAGACGGTCACGCTCGGTTCCCGCCCGGAGGATCTCGAGCAGGTCGCCGCAGGTGAAGGCCTCCAGGTTGAGGTCGACGTCGTCGAGGAGCTCGGCGCAGATGCCTACGTCTACGGCCACACCACGCTGGACGGCAAGAGCCACGACATCGTGGCCCGCGTTGACGGCCGCCGTCCCCCGATGAAGGGCGAATCCATTTACGTTCGTCCGCAGTCCGGCCACGTGCACCTGTTCGACACCAAAACGGGCCTGCGCCTGGGCGCCTAGTCCCCACCGGCTCCCTAGCCTCGCTCCGCGTCGGCAAGGGAACCCTGCCGGCGTGGGCCCACCCACCGGTTCCCTAACCTCGCTCCGCGTCGGCCAGGGAACCCTGCCGGCGTGGGCCCTCCCACCGGCACTGCACTACTGACGGCGGTCCTCCTCACTGGAGGGCCGCCGTCGGGCTTTAACTTAGCTGGCAGCACCCTTCGTTAGGGCCGCCGCCCTTAGTACGGAAGAATTGGCTCATGACCGAGGACAACCACATCACCGAGGACAGCAGCGCCCAGTGGCACGACGAACCCACCGACTACGGGCAGATCGGCAAGCTGCCCCGGTTCGAAGCCGCCAGCGCCAATGACAGCAAGGCGTCCGTGGCCTCGAGCTCGCTGAGCATCACCGCCGCCGCCACCGATCCGGAGCTGCTGGACCTGCCGTGGCACATCGCACTGGAGGACTGGCCGGCGGAATACCTCGCCGCGCTCCCCCGCGGCATCTCCCGCCACATCGTGCGCTTCGCCCACCTTGGCGGCTCCGTAATCGCCATCAAGGAAACCTCCGAACACGTGGCCCGCCACGAATACCACATGCTCCGCAAGCTTGCCCGGCTGGACGTGCCCTGCGTGGAACCGGTCGCCGTCATCACCGGCCGCACGACCCCGGAGGGCCGGCCGCTAAACCCCGTGCTGGTCACCCGCCACCTGAAGTTCTCCATGCCGTACCGCGCCCTCTTCTCGCAGATGCTGCGCAAGGACACCCTCACGCGCCTGATTGATGCCCAGGCCCTGCTCATGGTGCGCCTGCACCTGATCGGGTTCTACTGGGGCGACGTCTCCCTTTCCAACACGCTGTTTCGCCGCGACGCCGGTGCGTTCGCCGCCTACCTCGTGGACGCGGAGACCGGCGAGCTCTACCCGGACCTGTCCACGGGCCAGCGCGAATACGATCTGGAAATCGCCCGGGTCAATATCGCCGGTGAACTCATGGACCTGCTCGACGGCGGCCTGATCGAGGAGAAAGTGGACCCCGTGGCCACGAGTGAACTCATCATGGACAGCTACCGGCGCCTCTGGACCGAGCTGACGGAGAAGGAATCGTTTGAGATCGGTGAGCGCTGGCGGGTGGCGGCCCGCATCCGGAAGCTCAACGAGCTGGGGTTCGACGTCGAGGAATACGCGATCAAGACAACGCAGAACGGGTCGACGATCCAGCTGCAACCCAAGGTCGTCGACGCCGGCCACCACCAGCGCCGGCTGCTGCGCCTGACCGGCCTGGACGCCCAGGAAAACCAGGCCCGCCGGCTCCTGAACGACATGGACTCCTTCCGCGCGGACAACAACCCGGGAATGGACGAGGAATACAGCGCGCACCTGTGGGTCAGCCAGATTTTCGAACCGATTGTCCGTTCCATCCCCCGTGACCTGTCCGGGAAGCTGGAGCCTGCGGAGGCCGTGCACGAGATCCTGGAGCACCGCTGGTACATGTCCGAGAAGGAGAACCGGCACATCCCGCTGGCCGAAGCCGTGCAGTCCTATATTGACTCGGAGCTGCGCCACCGCCGGGACGAGGCGGCCATCATGCTGAACCCGGACACGGGGCTGCTGAAAATCTTGGAGGTCGAAACGGAGGAATCGCGCTACGGCGCCGACGAGTCCATCGAGGAATACCCGGACTCCGACGACTAGTCATCCGCCGTGCCGTTCCCCTCGGCGACCCTTCTTCGTGGCACAGCCGCGCTAAATCGCCTTACCGGGGTTCAGGATGCCGGCCGGGTCGAAGAGCTCTTTGATCCGGCGCTGCAGTTCACGCACGGGTTCCTTCTGTTCCAGCCCGAGCCAGCGCAGCTTGAACTGGCCGATCCCGTGCTCCCCCGTGATGGTGCCGCCCATTGCCAGCGCCACGGTGATGGATTTGTCCAGGGCCTCGCCCAGCCGCCCCATGGCATCGGCTCCGGCAGCGCTGTCCGCCCGGTCCACCCAGAACGTCGGGTGCAGATTGCCGTCGCCGGCGTGCGCCACCACCTTGAGCCTGACCCCATACGCCGCCGCCATGGCCTCCAGCTCAGCGACGTAGTCCACGAGCCTCGAGCGCGGGACGGCGACGTCCTCGCCGACCCGGTATTCGTCGTCGACCTCGACCCCGCGGCTGTTGCGCCGCAGCTCCACCAGCCGCTCCGCCTCCGCGCTGGCTTCCATGGTCACGACCGCGCCGCCGGCCACAAGGACGGGCCGGATCGCTGCCGCCTCCGCAGCTGCGCCGAAGCCGTCGGTCTGGATCAGCAGCAGGGACTGTCCCCGGGCGGCGAGGTCCGAGCCGTGGAGCGCATCGAGCTGGGCCAGGGTGCCGCTGTCGAGCAGTTCCATGATGGCCGGCTGCACGCGCGCCCTGCCCACGGCGAGCACGCCGGCCGCGGCGCTGCGGAAGTCCGGGTAGAAGGCGGCGATCGTGTGCACGTCCTGCGGGAGGTACTTGAGCCGGACGGTGATGCCGACGACGATTCCCAGCGTCCCCTCGGAGCCGACAAAGAGCCCGGTGAGGTCGTAGCCGGCGACGCCTTTGAAGGTCTGGTGGCCGGTGTGGATGAGCGAGCCATCCGCCAGCACGACGTCGAGCGCCAGTACCGAGTCGCGGGTTACCCCGTACTTGGCGCAGCGCAGGCCGCCGGCGTTCGTGGCCACGTTGCCACCGATCGTGGACTGCTTGAAGCTGGCCGGGTCGGGGGCGTACATGAGGCCGTGGACTGCCGCGGCCGCGTTGAGGTCCGCGTTGATGACCCCTGGTTCGACGACGGCCGTTTCGTCATCGGCGTTGAGGTCCAGAATGCGGTTCATCCGTTCCAGGCTCAGCACGACACAGTCCCTGCTCGCGTGCGCACCACCGGAAACCCCGGTCCCGGCTCCCCGGGCCACCAGCGGAACCCCGCGGGCGGCACAGGCGCGGACGACGGCCTGGACGTCTTCGATGGATTCGGCCAGGACCACGGCCTGCGGCAACTGGTAGTCCAGCACCGGCGCCTGGTCCACGGCATAGACAGCCAGGGTGGGGGCGTCAAGGGGGACCTTGGCCGGTCCCAGGGCAGAGGTGAGCTCGTCGATGATGCTCATGCGGTCTCCAGTTCGTCGAATCCTGCTTTCAGTCTAAGGCGCGGACCCGGGAGCGCCGGATTGGGGTGCCGACACTGGCGTGGCTGACTTGGGCCTGCGTCGGTATGCCGCTGGCAGCGCCGCCTAGACCGGGGTATTTGAAGCAGTAAGCGACACCCTGTGGCCGCTTGAGCGGGCTGCGCAAGAACACCCGTTCCGAGGACGAGTGCCAATACGGAGAGCAATGCTGTGATGATCTTTCGGATCATGGCGTTCTTTTTCATACTCATGCCTGATCGAGGAATTACGGGAAGACACCGAAACGACCACACCGAGTACCCCGCACGCTTCGCGATCCGCTCCAGCACGGCCGTTCCGCCGGCGGACAGGGCGCCGCTCCGGTAGGCGCTGAACTGCGTTCCAGGCGCCAGCGGGCCTAAGCGCCGGCACCGCCCATGAAGCGCACGAACCGGTCCAGTACCCCCGGCCAGCCGGCGGCATACTCCGCCCGAGTTGCGGCGGGGTCCTCGGCCCCTTCCCACCCGCTGTGCACGAGGCGGAGCTCCGTCCCGCCTTCCACGGCCCGGAACGCGACACGCAGCTCCGTGGACCAGACGGCGGACGTACCGGGGTGCCAGCTCGCATGGAAGGACAGCGGGGGCTGCCAGTCATCGATCGACCCCCAGACGGCGCTCCTGCCGTCGTCCGCGGTCTCCAGGACCAGATTCTCTTCGAATTCCACATAAGAGCCGGCACCAAAGACGCTGTGCTCCTCAAGCGGCCACCAGAGGTGCGTGTGCTCGGTGAACCCAACAAAGGCGCGCGCCACTGCCCCCGCGACAACAATGGTGTATGTGACGGGGTCCAGCCCGTCGGCCGCTGCCGGCTCCGGTGTCTCGGCGGCGTCAGAGGCTGCGTGGCTGAAGAGGTTATCCATGGGCAACAACTCTACCCGCGGCCCGTCACTCCCCCGCGTCCTGGCCGGACTGAAGGTCGGTCCCGACACTCTACCTTGACTACATGTCCGGTGCCGGAGCCATAATCGGTCTGGGCACCAGAGCGGTGCCGCTGAGAAGAGCCGACGGATGGCGCCGCCGGAGCAGAGGAGTCCTCGAATGACGAAGTACCTGATCTCGTTCCCCGGTGAGGC
The DNA here is from genome assembly GCF_055412865.1 of Pseudarthrobacter ribosi. NCBI lineage: Bacteria > Bacillati > Actinomycetota > Actinomycetes > Micrococcales > Micrococcaceae > Pseudarthrobacter > Pseudarthrobacter ribosi. The sequence continues at coordinate 302,952 of NZ_JBVAYZ010000004.1, forward strand.
CATGGTGATCCCCGAGGAGGACTTCGAGGCGGTGGTCGAAGCCTCCCATGCCGTCATCGACGAGGCCAAGGCGGCGGGTGTGTACGTCTTCGGCGGCGGCATCAATGAGGACGTAGGCCCGGTGGTCGTCGCCGGTGACGGCACCGTCACCGAGGGCACGTACCCGGGCCATCAGGTGCCCAACGGCGGCTACGCCATTCTCGAGCTGCCCTCGCGGGAGGCGGCACTCGAGTGGGCCGCGAAGATCGCTGTCGCCTGCCGCTGCTCGCAAGAAGTCCGGCAGTTCCAGTACGATCCGGCAAGCTGACGAGGGCAACCTCGGCCGGTGTCGGTCGTGCGTCGGGCCGGCATAGGCGTTAAATGCGGGAGAGCCCCGACCGTGTGGTTGGGGCTCTCGACCGTTTAATGATGTTCCGGCGGTGACCTACTCTCCCACAC